>NZ_JBQCCV010000076.1:0-5749 GCF_051961875.1 Intrasporangium sp.
TCCTGGTCCGTCGGCGTCTTCCTCTATGCCGCGTCGGCCATCATCGTCTCGCTGCGGATCATGCTCTACGAGCTCGACCCCCGGGAGTTCGACCCGCCCTACTGGGTCTCGATGGGCGCGATCGCCATCACCGTCGTCGCCGGCGCCCGGATCGTCCAGATGCACTCGGCTCCGATGGTGGACGCCACCCGTGGGCTCATCGCCGGGCTCTCCGTCGTCTTCTGGGCGTTCGCGACCTGGCTCATCCCCGTCCTCGTCGCCGTCGGCGTGTGGCGCCACTTCGTCCGCAAGGTGCCGCTCCGCTACGAACCGACGCTCTGGAGCATGATCTTCCCGCTGGGCATGTACGGCGTCGCCGGCATCTACCTCGGCCGCGCCGACCACCTGCCGATCGTCGAGTGGATCGGCTCGCACTGGCTCTGGGTCGCCGTCGCCGCCTGGACGCTCGTGTTCCTGGCGATGGGCCGCGGCCTGCTGCGCGGGCTCGCCGGGAGGGCCTGACCCGAAGGCCCGCCCAGCGGCATACCAACCGGGAGGTATGCCGCTCAGCCGGCTCCCGGACGCCCGCTCAGTCCTCGGGGGCGTCCACGCGGGCGTGGGTCCATGGGCGCGACAGGTCGAAGCGCCGCCCGGAGATCTCGTCGACGGCGACCGCGACGACGATGTACTTCGGGGTGCCGACCCACGGGCGCAGCGGCAGCTGCTCAATGATGTACTCCTCGTCGCCGTGGAGCACGTGCGCCCGGCCGCGGACGACGACGCTCGTCGCGTGCTCGGCGACGATCTCGTCGACCTCGAAGGCGACGTCGTCGTTCATCGTCACGCCGAGGACCTTGCTGCCCTCCGCCGTCAGGAAGAGCAGCCGGGTGCCGTCGACGGCGTAGTTGATCGGGACGATGTGGACGGCGCCGACGAGGTGGAAGGCGAGCCGGCCGAACTCGTGCGTCCGCAGGAACTCCCACGACTCCTCCGGGTGGAGGACGTGGACCGGGTCTCCGGCGAACTCGTACTGGTACTCAGACATCGTGGCCACCTGCTCTCCCGAATCGGCCTCGTACTACCTAGTGTAGTAGTATTAGGGGCTGGTTGGGAGAGGGCCGTGGGTGAGGCTGGTCGCACCGGCCGGCGCGACCAGCGTCAGCCCTCGGTGAGAGCCTGCCGGAGGAGCTGGACGAGGGCGTCGCGCTGCAGGGTGTCGCCAGGGGCCACCTCGACGTCGCTGCCGTCGAGCGCGCGCGCCGCCAGGCCCTGCTTGGCGTCGATCAGCTCGGCGATCTTGGAGTCGATGGTGCCGGCGGCGAGGATGCGCCAGGCGGTGACCGGCTCGTCCTGGCCGATCCGGTGGACCCGGTCGATCGCCTGCTGCTGCTCGGCCGCCGTCCACGACAGCTCGGCGAGCACGACGTTGGACGAGGCGTGCAGGTTGAGCCCCACGCCCGCTGCGAGGAGGGAGCAGACCGCGACGGACACCTCGGGGTCCTTCTGGAAGGCGTCGACCGCGGCCTGGCGCTGCGTCGTCGTCTGGTCACCGCGGACCGTCACGGTCCGCAGGCCCGCATCGCGCAGGACCCGCTCGGCCTCGTCCATGACGTCGATGTGCTTGGCGAAGAAGACGACCTTGCCGACCGAGTGGGACAGCTGAGCCGCGTAGTCGGCGGCGAGGGCGGCCTTGCCCTGGCCGATCCGGCGCACGAGCGTGAACACGTTGTCGCCCTTGGCGGCCTTGTCGCTCGAGCCGGCCTTCAGCTCGGCCAGCGCGACGCGGCGCATCAGGGCGAGGTCAGGCTCGCCGTCGACCTCGGTGCCGGCGCCCTCGGCGAGGAGGGCGCGGTAACGCTTGGCGAGGCGCTCGCCCACGGCACGCTCCGCCTTGCGGATCGACCGGCCGATCTCGTCGTCCAGCTCGACAGTGATGTCGGCGATGCGCTTGTCGGGCAGGTCGCTCGCGACGTCGACCTTGCGCCGGCGCACGATGCCCATGTCGATGACGGCCTGGCGGGCCTCGGGATAGAAGTCGCGGTCGGCCGGCGTGAGCCCGGTCTCGTCGAGACGCCGGAGGATCGGGGCGGCCGGCTTGCCGTCCTTGATCCAGCCCAGGTAGCGCCAGATCGCGCCGAAGTCCTTGACGTCGTTGATGAGCGGGGTGCCGGTCAGGGCGAGCATGAGGGGGTTGCCGCCGGGCGTGCCGGCCCGGACGTGGTCGGCCAGGGCGAGCACCTGCCGGGACCGCTGGGACTGGACGTTCTTGATGAAGTGGGCCTCGTCGACGACCATCGAGTGGAAGCCGAAGCTCGAGAGCCACGCAAAGTGACGGTCGAGGATCGCGTAGTTGACGACGAACACGTCGGCGAAGGCGTCGACGTCGGCCCCGTCGCCGCTGATGATGGTGACCCGGCGCTGCGGCGTCCACCGCTCGACCTCGCGCGCCCAGTTGATCTTCACAACGTTCGGCACGACGGCGAGCATCGGGTAGGCGTTCGCGACCGAGGCGGCCAGGACCGACTGCGCCGTCTTGCCGAGGCCCGGCTCGTCGGCGAGCAGGAAGCTGCGGTGGCCCTCGAGGACGGCCTGCAGGAAGCGGGACTGGTGGACCATGAGGTGCTGCCCGGGCGGGGAGAACCGGTCGATGAGCGGCTTGGGCGGCAGCTCCATGGAGGCCGCGCCGCCACCGGAGCCCTGCTCGAAGGCGCGGTAGAGCGGCTCGAGCAGCTCCCACCGGGCGAGGTTCTGCGGCAGGTAGCTGTCGCGCGCCACCCGGTCGACGTCGGGGACGAGGAAGGGGTTGGCCAGTGCCCGGATCGGCACCGACTGGGGCATGACCTGCTTCGCCGCGAGCTCCGGCGGCAGGATCGGCTTGGTCGGCTCGGGCCGGGTGATGACGAGCTCCTCGGGCGAGAGCTCGGCACCCGACTCCAGGAGCCAGTCGCGGCGCATCTGCTGCGCGGCCGGGCTCGGCTTCGCGTCGGGGTCGAGCAGCCCGAGCAGGCTGGTGTCGCGCGCGGTGATCTGGGCGAGGATCGAGGCGATCCCGTCGAGGCGCTTGAGCAGCTCGTCGCGCTGGGCCGGGGGGATCGACGCGTCCTCCTTCACGCGGGCCCGCTCGGCGCGCATCAGGAGAGCGATGACCTGGAACTTGGTCCGGTTCGTCGGCGTGGCACGGCCCTTGGAGGTGACGCGCGCCTCGACCTCTCGCACACGTCGGGCAAGGACGGGGATGAGCGGAGCGGCGTCGGTACGGCCGTGCTCACCATTGGTTTGAGCCGGACGGTCGGCGGTCCGGCGGCGAAGTCGCGTTGGCATATTCCTCTTCGTGACGCGGTGGCGACGAGGATCGAGATCCTGCCCTGCTCCACGGCGCGGACGATCGAGGCCCAAACGGACGTCCCGGGGTCAACCCTCCTGAGGTCCGATGCCTCGCCCCGCTGTGGAACGCAGTGACACGATTCTACCGCGCGTCAGGACACTCTGGTGCCCACCAACGCGCCGATCACGTAGGTCACCGCCATGGCGATGAGACCGCCCGCGACATTGCGGAGCACCGCCCGCCCTGCGGGGCTGTGACCGAGGCGGGCGCTGGCCCAGCCCGTGAGGGCCAACGCGGCCGCGACGGAGAGCACCGTGACCCAGGTCCGGATGGAGGCCGTGGTGAAGGTGATGACGAGGAGCGGGAGGAGGGAACCGACCGTGAATGCCGTCATCGATGCCAGCGCCGCGTGCCAGGGATTGGTCAGGTCCTCGGGGTCGATGCCGAGCTCGACCTCCGCGTGGGCGGCGAGGGCGTCGTGGTGCGTCAGCTCCTTTGCGACGTCCTCGGCCAGCTGCCGGCTGATCCCCTTGGCCTCGTAGAGCTGGGTCAGCTCCTCGAGCTCGCCCTCCGGGTCCTCGTGCAGCTCGCGCCGCTCGAGGTGCAGCATCGCCCGCTCCGAGTCGCGCTGGGTGCTGACGGAGACGTACTCGCCGGCCGCCATGGACAGCGCGCCCGCGACGGCGGCGGCGACACCGGCGATGACGATGGCGCCTCGGCTGCTCGTCGCGCCGGCGACACCGACGACGACGCCCGCTGTCGAGACGATGCCGTCGTTGGCACCGAGGACCGCCGCCCGCAGCCAGTTGAGGCGCGCGCCCAGGCTCTCGCCCTGAGGCTCCGGGTGGTCTCCCAGGTTCGGCATCCCGCTGCCGGCGCTGATCTCGGACATGTGCTCTCCGATCGGTCGGTTACCCCGATCCTGTCATCCCACACGCCGAGACCCCGCTCATGGCCGGTCACGTCGTCGTCGTGTCGACTCCGTCGTCAGAGGTGTTGCTGCCGCGGCCGCCGAGGCTCGGCAGCGGGGGCAGCTGTGCGCCGTTCTGCTGGCGTCCGAACCCGTTCTGGTTCTGTCCGACCCCGTTCTGGTTCTGCCCCAGGCCGTTCTGCTGCTGGCCGAGCCAGTTCTGGCCCAACCCGTTCTGGCCGAAGCCGTTGCGGGACCGGGGGAACTGCCCGCCGCCGGGGAAGCCCTGGGAGCCCCCGCGGTCCCCGCCGAGGGGCAGCGCCGCAGCCGCCCCGATCGCACCCGCGGAGACGAGGACGATCGTGACGCCGGCGACGGCCGCGGTGCGACCGGCCGACCACCGGGGGTGGCTCGTCGCCTCGGGAGCCGGGACAGCGGCATACCGGTAGGGCTCGGGGGGCGGGGGTGCGTCGTGAGGGTTGGTGGTCATGGCAGTGACTCTCGGGCGCGTCGCTGTGCCGGCCCTGTGCCCCTGCTGTCGCCATGCTGCGGCTCTCCGTGACAGCAGCCTCAAAGGTTGCCCACAGGAAGGTACTGGCGCTGGCACAGCCCCGGGTGTTTGACTGAGCACATGACGGACAGGACCAGCCCGGCTACCCAGCTGCAGCGCCTCGACGGCTCACCGGTGCGCGTGATCGTCGTCGACGACGAGGCCAACCTCACCGAGCTGCTCGGGATGGCCCTGCGCTACGAGGGCTGGGAGGTCCGGTCTGCGGGCAGCGGCATGGACGCGGTCCGGGTGGCGCGCGACTTCGACCCCGACGCGGTGGTCCTCGACATGATGCTGCCGGACTTCGACGGGCTCGAGGTGCTGCGCCGGATGCGCGCGGACAACCCGCTCGTCCCCGTCCTGTTCCTCACCGCGAAGGACGCCGTCGAGGACCGCGTCTCCGGGCTCACCGCGGGCGGGGACGACTACGTGACCAAGCCCTTCTCCCTCGAGGAGGTCGTCGCCCGGGTGCGCGCGCTCATGCGGCGCACGACCGTCTCGATGACCGCGGCCGACTCCGTCCTGGTCGTCGGCGACCTGACCCTCGACGAGGACAGCCACGAGGTCACCCGGGCCGGGGAGGAGATCCACCTGACGGCCACCGAGTTCGAGCTCCTCCGGTACCTGATGCGCAACCCGAAGCGGGTCCTGTCCAAGGCGCAGATCCTCGACCGGGTGTGGAACTACGACTTCGGGGGGCAGGCGAACGTCGTCGAGCTCTACATCTCCTACCTGCGCAAGAAGATCGACGCGGGCCGGGAGCCGATGATCCACACGATGCGGGGCGCGGGGTATGTCCTCAAGCCTGCTCTTTGAGCCGGCCGGGACGACGGGGTCGCCGCCCGAGCAGCCCCCGACGCCCGAACCGGACGCGGACCGGCGCTCGCGGTGGCAGCGCTTCCGTGACGGGCTTCCCCAGGTCCGGCCGCTGTCCCGGTGGACCCTGCTGGCCAAGCTGGTCGCCGCGACGCTCGCCCTCATCACC
>NZ_JBQCCV010000077.1:0-13612 GCF_051961875.1 Intrasporangium sp.
CGGGGGGCCCGCGGCGGGGGGGGGGGCGGGGGGGGGGGGGGGGGGGCCCCCCGCCCCCCCCGCGCCCGGGGGGTGGCCCCCCCCCCCCCCCCCCCCCCCCCCCCCCCCCCGCTTCAGCTCGTCCGCGACGTCGCGCGGGACGGGAGTGCGAGGTCGCACGTCCTCAGTCGCGCATGCGGGCGAAGAGCCGGACGAACTCGATGTAGAGCCAGACGACCGAGACGATGAGGCCGTGCGCGAGCAGCCACGAGTACTTCCGCGGCGCGCCGACACGGACGGCGTGGTCGATCGAGTCGAAGTCGATGGCGAGCGAGTAGGCCGCGAGACCGGTGCCGAGCAGGGACAGGATGATGCCGAGGCCTCCGCTGCCGCCGATGCCCCAGCCGCCGACGGCACCGGTGATCTGCAGGACGAACTGCAGCAGCAGGAAGATCATGTAGCCGCCGGCCGCGATGATGAACATGCGCCGGGTCTTGCTCGTGACCTTGATCAGGCCCATGGCGTAGCCGGCGTACATGGCGGCGAAGGTGCAGACCGTCGCGAGGACGGCCATCATCGGGACGCCCTGGTACTTGGGGATCGAGTTGATCGTGTAGCTGAACGCGCCGAGGAAGACACCCTCGACGACGGCGTAGAGCACGATGAGCGGGACGGCGACCTTGCGCATGAAGGCGATGGCGAAGCCCAGCCCGAGGCCGATCAACATGCCACCGAGCCAGAGCGGGCTCGCGAGCGACGGCGTCTTGTCGACCGTGAACCAGGTGACCCCGCCCGCGGCGACGAGCAGGGCGAAGAGGCCGAGACTCTTCATGACGACGTCGTCGAGGGTCACGCGGCCGGTGTCGACCGGGCCGGCGCTCTGGCGGGCGTACATCTCGTTGAGCTGGTCGGCCGACAGCGTCTGCTGGGCGCCGTAGCCCGCGGAGGTGGCCTGCGTGCCCTGGTAGGGCGAGCCCTGGGGCGGCGGGGTGCCGAAGCCGGCGTACCGCTCCTTCTCGATCTGCTTGTTCAGCCGGTCGAAGACCGGGTTTCCGTTGGCCATGTGCTGCGTGCCTCCCCGACACTGAGGGCCACCCATCGTGGCGACTGTCACCACCCTAAACGGTTGGGATCACGCCCGGTGTTCCCGGCACGGCCTGCATACTGTGTCGTCACACCCCCGTAGCCCAATCGGCAGAGGCAGGCGACTTAAAATCGCTCGAGTGAGGGTTCGAGTCCCTCCGGGGGTACCGAGGGGGTCATCCGGCGGCCCCGCTGATCGTCACGACGACGCCCAGATGGTCCGCACCGGGAGTCCGCACCGTGGCTGCCGACGTCACGACGAGCCCACGCCCGACGAGCACGTGGTCGATCTGGAACAGGGGTGGCATGGGGATGCCCAGGCGCCGGTCGCTCCCCGGCGCCGGATACGTCGGCTGGTATCCGCCATTGACCGCATCGACGGCGTCTGTGAGCCCCAGTGACTCCAGTCGGCGCATGGGCAGGTGATCGAGCGTCGCGTTGAGATCACCCGCGACGACCGCCCTCGAGGCTTCCCGGCCGAGGCTCGTTGCGAGGGCATCGGTGATCCTCACCCAGTCCTCCTGCCAGTCAGCAGGACGCCTGGGCTGCACGCCATGCAGGGCGAAGAGGGTCAGTGGGCCGACGGGGCCGGACTCGAGGTGTACCGACCGCCCGTCGCCGTGCAGCTGCAACGAGCGGTCGTCGGTGACTGGATAACGGCTGAAGACGACCACGCCTCCCCCGTTGTCGCTCCGATGCGGCAGGTCGCGTGGAATCGTCGAGCCTGCGACGGAGACCCACTGCTGGTCCGCGAGATCGCACAGAACCAGCACGTCCACGTGGCGGGCCCGGACCTCAGCAGCGAGGGCAGTGGCGTCGCCGTACTCGAAGTTCTGGGTCATGAGCACGAGACTCCCGGCGTTCGCCGCGGGGGCGGGTTGGGTGCCCACGAAGAGAGGAGCGAGCCAGGCCAGGTGGAGCGCTGTGGACACGACCCCGGCCAGGGTGAGGACCGCGACCGTCAGGCGCAGGCCGCCGCGGTGGATGCGGACGAGACCCAAGCCGACGAGAACGAGCACCGCAGCCGGTACGAGACCGAGGGGGGTCAGCGAGACCAGCTCGATCCCCCGCCTGTCAGTCGGCTCGATCAGCCGCGGCGCCGTGAGCAGGCACGTCATCAGGAGCGCGAGCACGGCGACGACCCACAGCAGGGACCGGCCGACGAGCCGAGCACCCCTGCGCGCCATGCCGGCTCACTGGACCAGGGACCGGGCGATACCGTCGAGGATGTCGTGCTCCGACGCGATGACCTCGCGCACGTGGGCGACGGCGGCGACGCGCTCGATGATCCGGCTCCACACGAGGGCGCCGGCGCCGATGACGTCGACACGGCCGGGATGCATGTAGGGCAGTGCGGCACGCTGGTCCCGGCTCAGGTGGAGCAGGTCCGCCGAGGCGGCGAGGATCTCGTCGACCGGTGCCTGCGACAAGTGGATCGCGGTCGGGTCGTACTCCTGGAGGCGCAGCTGGTGCGCGGCGATCGTCGTGACCGTGCCGGCGAGACCGACGAGTGCCCGCACGCCCTCGAACGGGACGACCTCGGCGGCTCGGTCGATGGCCGCATCGATGTCACGCGTCGCCGCCGCGATCTCCGGCTCGGTGGGCGGGTCGCTGACGAGGTGGCGTTCGGTCATCCGGACGCAGCCGATGTCGACGGACCGGGCCGCCTCCACCCTCTCGGTGCCGCGGACGAACTCGGTCGATCCACCGCCGAGGTCGACGACCAGATAGGGCCCCTCGACGGCGCGGGCGACGAGGTCGCCGGTCGCACCGATGAACGAGAGGCTGGCCTCCTCATCACCGGAGACCACCTCGGGATCGACCGGCTCACCCCACTCCTCGGCGAAGGCCGCGCGGACTCCGTGGACGAACTCGCCGGCGTTGCGCGCGTCACGCGAAGCGGATGTGGCCACGAAGCGGACCCGAGCGGCGCCGAGCGAGCGGCACTGCGCGGCATACTCGCTCGCCCTGGCGAGGGTGCGCTCCATCGACTCGGGGGCGATGACCCCCGTCCGGTCGATGCCCTGTCCCAGACGGACGATCTCCATCCGTCGCACGACGTCGTCGAGCGAGCCGGACCTCGGGTCCATGTCGGCGACGAGGAGCCGGATCGAGTTGGTGCCGCAGTCGATGGCACCGACACGGAGGGCATCGCTCATCGCTGCGCCTGCGCGTCCTCGGCGGCGTGCTGCTGGGCGCAGGACGTCGGCGTCCACCACTCGTCGAGCAGCGCGAGCGCCTCGTCCCCGAGGGGGTTGACGCCCGGCCCCTCGGCCAGTGAGTGCGCCACGAGGACGTGGAGACACTTGACCCGAGTCGGCATGCCGCCGGCCGAGATGCCGTCGATCTCCGGGACGTCGCCGAGCTCCGCGCGGCTCGCGAGGTAGCGCTCGTGCGCCCGCTCGTATGCCGCCCGCAGCATCGCGTCGTCCTCGAGCCGCGCGCTCATCTCCCGCATCAGACCACCCGTCTCGAGGGTGCTGATGGCACCGGTGAGGCGCGGGCAGGTGGCATAGAAGGTCGTCGGGAACGGCGTGCCGTCGGGCAGGCGCGGCTCGGTCCGCACCACGTCGGGCTCGCCACAGGGACAGCGGTGGGCGACGCCTGCGACTCCACGCGGTGGTCGGCCCAGCTGACGCTCGACGGCCTCGAGGTCGGCAGCGCTGACGGAGGTGCTGTCGTGTGCTTCGCTCATCCTGCTCCGGACCCACTGTCGGTGACCGCGTCCCCGGCTGTCCTGCCCGTCGCACCGGCGGCGGGACGGTCGGCGATCTGCACCGACTGCCAGAGCTTTCCGTACCAGGGCGCCGAGTCGTTGGCCATGGGCGCTGCCACGATCGGCTGCTGTTGCTTCTGGGCGCCCTCGCCCTTCGGCACACCGATCACGGTGTAGGCCTTCTCCCCCACCTTCACGAACTCGAGCCGTTCACGGGCCTGCTGCTCGATGTAGGCCGGGTTCTTCCACAGCGCGGCCTGCCGCTCGAGGTCGGCCACCTGGGCCTGCTGCTCCGCAACCTGCTGGCGGAGCGCGGCGGCCTGGTCACGCTGCTGCACCAGCGAACGCATCGTCGGCACGAGCGTCACGGCGAGCATGACGACGATGCCGACGAGGATCGCCCCACGGACCCAGGCCGTCGACGGCGCCGGCGGTGTCGGCGGGACCCTGCGGACGCGGGCGGCGCTGCCGGGGCGCTCGGTGCCGCTGCGGGCCCGGCTCTGCCGCGACGTGGGACGTGTCGCGGCTCGGCGGGGTGCCGGACGCGCACCGGTCGCCCTCGAGCGGGCGCCGGTCGGCGTCCGCCCTGGGCGAGCTGGATTGCGGTCGGCCATCTGGGGTCAGCCCTCGTGGGCGTAGCGGCTGCGGTCGAACCGCGGGAAGGCGCCGGCGCCCGCGTAGACCGCGGCCTCGTCCAGCTCCTCCTCGATGCGGAGGAGCTGGTTGTACTTGGCGACCCGCTCGGAGCGGGCCGGCGCTCCGGTCTTGATCTGGCCACAGTTGGTCGCCACGGCGAGGTCGGCGATCGTGGTGTCCTCGGTCTCACCGGACCGGTGGCTCATCATGCAGCGGTAGCCGTTGGTCTGGGCGAGGGTCACGGCGTCAAGGGTCTCGGTGAGCGTGCCGATCTGGTTGACCTTGACGAGCAGTGCGTTGGCCGTCCCGCCCGTGATGCCACGAGCGAGGCGCTCCGGGTTCGTCACGAAGAGGTCGTCGCCGACGAGCTGGACCCGGTCGCCGAGCTTCTCGGTCATGGAGTGCCAGCCGTCCCAGTCCTCCTCGTTGAGGGGGTCCTCGATGGAGACGAGCGGGTAGGCATCGACGAGCTCGGCGTAGTAGTCGACCATCTCCGCGGCCGACTTGGCCGCACCCTCGAACCGGTAGCCGCCGTCCTCGTAGAACTCCGAGGCGGCGACGTCGAGGGCGAGCGCGATGTCCTTGCCCGGGACGTAGCCGGCGGCCTTGACCGCCTCGAGGATGACGTCGAGCGCCTCGCGGTTGGACTCGAGGTTGGGCGCGAAGCCACCCTCGTCACCGAGCCCGGTGGCGAGGCCGCGGTCGTGGAGGACCTTCTTGAGGGCGTGATAGACCTCCGTGCCCCAGCGGAGCGCTTCCTTGAAGCTGGGCGCCCCGATCGGCGCGATCATGAACTCCTGGATGTCGACGTTGGTGTCCGCGTGCGATCCGCCGTTGAGGATGTTCATCATCGGCACGGGCAGGATGTGGGCGTTCGGCCCTCCGACGTAGCGGAAGAGCGGCAGGCCGGCCGACTCCGCGGCCGCGCGAGCCACCGCGAGCGAGACCCCGAGGATGGCGTTGGCCCCGAGCGTCGACTTGTTGGGGGAGCCGTCGAGGGCGAGCATCTCGCCGTCGATGAGGCGCTGCTCGCTCGCGTCGAAGCCGATGAGGGCGGGGTTGATCTCCTCGATGACGGCATCGACGGCCTGCTCGACGCCCTTGCCCTGGTAGCGGGCGGTGTCACCGTCACGTCGCTCGGAGGCCTCGAAGGCACCGGTCGAGGCACCCGACGGCACCGCGGCACGGGCGAAGGTCCCGTCGTCGAGGCGGATCTCGACCTCCACGGTCGGGTTGCCGCGCGAGTCAAGGATCTCGCGGGCGCCAATCTCCTCAATGCTGGCCACAGAGCTCTCCTGGATGCCGACTCCGTCGCGGGAGTCTCGGTGTGCACGTACGGGATCGAGCCTAGCCCGTCGCCCTTCACCTCCCGGGGAGCGACTCGGCGGCCGGCTCACCGGAACCCATTTAGCGCGATATGGGGCCGAACGGACACCCTGGACAAAGACGAATTTGTTGACACTCGGGTCATTCACGCCATTTCTTCAAGCATTCTTTTGCATTTCCGTGAAATGCAGCCACACCCTCGCGACACTGACACTGTCGGCCGGTTCCACTGGGGGGTCCGGTGACGGGGGCCAGCCAATCGGTGGGGTGGATCAGCCATGGTCGAGACGGCGCAACAGCCTGGACTCGTGCTGCGCAACCTGCGTGCACGCCCGCTTCCTCGCCGGGTCACAGAGCGGTCTCGCGGCATCAAGTACTGGCGAATCTCCTTGGCAGTAGGCGACTTTGCCGTCGTCACCGGCGCAATGGTCATCGCCATGGTGACACGGCCACACATCGACCTCTTCCACACCTCGGTCGCCGAGGTGTCCGGCGCGCTGGGTCCGGCCGGGGTCTGGATCGTCGCCGCCTGGATGCTCGCAAACGTCATAACCGGGACATACGGCAAAAGTCGGTTAGGCGTTGGTACGAGCGAATATGCCCGCATTCTCACGGCCGCCGGATTGACCGCGGGAGCGATCGGGATCGGCTGTTATCTGACGAAATTCGAGCTGGCCCGCGGATTCTTCGCCTTCCTGTTCCTCTTCGGCGCCCCGATGCTGCTGCTCTGGCGGAGTGGCGCCCGGCGGGTCGTGCAGCGAGCGCGGAAGCACGGCCGCCTGCTCTCGCGGGTGCTCGTGTCGGGCTCCCCCGCTCACGTCGATGAGGTGTGCGAGGCGCTCAAGCGCGATCGGTGGATGGGCTACCAGATCGTCGGGGCGCTGCTGCCGTCCTCTCAGCCAGTCCTCTCGACGCCGGGCGGCATCCCGGTGTGCGGCGTCACCACCAGCGCGGCCGGTGCGGTGCTCGACGAGGAGGCGGACGTCATCATCTTCACGGAAGGCGCGTTCCCCAGCGCGGCGGAGTTCCGCCGCACCGCCTGGGAGCTCGAGGGCCTGCCGGTCCAGATGGTCGTCGTGCCGAGTCTGAGCGACATCTCCGCGGGCCGGATGGAGATGCGGCCGGTCGGCGGCCTGCCTCTCGTGCACGTCGAACAGCCACAGAGCCTGGCCGCCTCCCACGGGCTCAAACGGGCCTTCGACCTCCTCGGAGCGGGCCTGCTCCTCCTGCTCGCCGCACCGGTGATGGCGTTGGTGGGCCTCGCGATCCGCCTGGAGGACCACGGCCCGGTGCTCTTCCGGCAGACGCGCGTCGGCCGGGATGGCCGGCTCTTCCACTGCCTCAAGTTCCGCAGCATGTGCACCGACGCCGAGGCGCGGCTCGCCACCCTGAGCCACCTCAACGTCAACGCCGACGGCGTCCTCTTCAAGATTCGCAAGGATCCGCGAATCACTCATGTGGGCAGGTTGATTCGTCGCTTCTCCCTCGACGAGCTGCCACAGCTGGTCAACGTCGTCAAGGGCGAGATGAGTCTCGTCGGGCCCCGGCCCGCGCTGCCGGACGAGGTACGCCGCTACCCGGCCGACGCCCAGCGCCGGCTGCATGTCCGCCCGGGCCTCACCGGCCTCTGGCAGGTGTCCGGCCGCTCCGACCTCTCCTGGGAGGATGCCGTCCGGCTCGACCTCTACTACGTGGACAACTGGTCGATCGTCCAGGACCTCTCGATCGTCATGAGGACGATCCACGCGGTCTTCGCCGCTCGGGGCGCCTACTGACCCGGAGCGGGAGGTGACACAGCGGCCGCTAGCGAGCTCAGCGGCATACGCCTTGTGGTCACTCCGCCAGCAGGCGGAGGGTTGAGCGCAACGTCGCCTCGGCGTCGACGCCGGTCGTGCGAGCCTCCCGGACGAGCGCGAGGAGCCGCGCGCCGAGGTCATCGCCCGCCGTGACCGCATCCACCCGTTCGCCGAGTCCGGCGCGCTCGAGCCGCGCGATCACCTTGTCGGCCCGCGCGAGGGCCGGCAGGGACTGCGGGATGCCCTCGAGCGGATGGCTCCGGTCGGGCTTCTCCGACGCCTTGATCGCCGCCCAGTTCGCCTCGACGGCCTCTGGCGTCGTCGCCTCGACGGAGCCGAACACATGCGGGTGGCGCCGGACGAGCTTCTCCACGAGGCCGCCCGCGACGTCGTCGATGTCGAACGGGGTCTCGGGATCCTCCTCGGCCACGCGGGACTGGAAGGCCACCTGCAGGAGGAGGTCGCCGAGCTCCTCGCGAACGTGGGCCGCGTCGCCGGACTCGATGGCCTCGATCGCCTCGTGGGCCTCCTCCAGAAGGTAGGGCACGAGGGTCTGGGGCGTCTGCTTCGCGTCCCACGGACACCCGCCAGGCGACCGGAGCCGGTCCATGACGGCGACGACGTCGAGCAGCCGCGCGCCCTGCACGTCGTGGGAGCCGATGAGCAGCTCCACCTCGGGGGGATCGGGGAGACGTGACACCTCTGCCGCGATCGCATCCGTGAGGCCGGGGTCACCATCGGCCGAGCCGACCCAGAGGACCTCCCCCTCCTCGGCTGCGCTCACGAGGTCACGCGCCAGCGCCGGCGCGGATGCATCGGCCCGCAAGCCGATCTCGACGCCGGCGTCCATGAGTGCCTGCGCCTGGTACTCGCCGTCCCGCGCCCAGACGGCGGCGGCGCCGTCGAGGGCCCGCCAGGCGTCCCGCGTGAGCAGTCCCGGCGCCACGCGTGGCGTCGTGAGGAGCAGCGTCAGCCGGTGCGCCAAGACGCCTGGGCTGCTACTTCGCCTGCTGGGTCGGCTTGATCCAGTTCGGCGTCGCCTGTCCGAGGGTGAAGTAGACGGGCCCCTCGTTGGACGGCAGGAGCGTGCCGAAGCGCGGGTTGACCGAGATGTCGGCCTGCTTGAGGTCCTTGCGGTACTGCGAGACGTCCTGCTCCGTCATCTGGGCCGACTGCAGCAGGGCCACCGTCGACACGAACTCCTTGGTCGTGTCCGTGGCCTCCGGCATGGCGTTGATGACGCTCGCGTAGGTGGCATCGGGCTTCCAGCTGCCGGATGCCTGCACGGTCTGCTGGAGGAGAGGCGCGGCGATGAGGGCGGTCACGACGATCTGCTCGGAGAAGTCGAGGTTGGCCGCCTGCAGCTGCTGGGCCGTCTGCTCCACCTCGGAGAGCGAGATGACATGACCGTTGACGACCGCGGCGGCCTGCTGGTGGGTCGCCATGCTGCAGGCGCCGAGCAGTGACACGGACGCCACACCGGCGACGGCACCGACGGCCAACCGCTTCGCGGTCCGAGCCTCAACTGACCAAGCCTTCACAGATCCTCCTTGGGCGGAATGCGTTGACATCTTACGGTGCGGACGAAGCGCCTGACGCAGCAGTCGCCGCCGCGGCGATGTCGGCGAGGAGCACGGCCTCGATGAGCTGGCGCGCCCAGAGCAGGATCTCGACGTTCCGCAGCGGCTTGCCACCGACTCTGGCCGTCATCGGGGCAGGGACGAGGATGGTGCCGAGCTGGTCCTTGATGATGGTTCCGGGGTAGAGCCGCGACAGGCGCAGCTGCTGGCTCTCGCGCAGGTCCTTGACCGGCCCGAAGCGGACGACCTTGCCCTGCAGGCCGATGTCGGCGATCTTCGCCCGCCGCGCCACCACCCGCAGCCGCGCCACCTCGAGGAGGTTCTGGACCGGCTCGGGAGGGTTGCCGTAGCGGTCGCGCAGCTCTGCCTCGATGTCGTCGACCGCCTCGAAGGTCTCGACGGTCGCCAGCTTCTTGTAGGCCTCGAGCCGGAGCCGCTCACCCGGCACGTAGTCGTGCGGAAGGTGCGCGTCGACGGGCAGCTCGATCTTGATCTCGGTCGGCGCGCTCTCGCCGTCACCACGGAAGTCGGCGACGGCCTCGCCGATGAGCCGGACGTAGAGGTCGAAGCCGACGCCGGCGATGTGGCCGGACTGCTCGCCGCCGAGGAGGTTGCCGGCGCCACGGATCTCGAGGTCCTTCATGGCGACCTGCATGCCGGCGCCGAGGTCCGTGTGGCTCGCGATGGTTCGGAGCCGGTCGTGAGCTGTCTCCGTGAGGGGCTTCTCAGGCGGATAGAGGAAGTAGGCGTAGGCGCGCTCGCGGCCGCGGCCGACCCGTCCACGCAGCTGGTGCAGCTGCGACAGCCCCAGGACGTCGGCCCTCTCGACGATGAGCGTGTTGGCGTTGGAGATGTCGAGCCCCGTCTCGACGATCGTCGTGCAGACGAGGACGTCGAAGCGCTTCTCCCAGAAGTCGAGGACGACTTGTTCGAGCCGCTTCTCGCCCATCTGGCCATGAGCGGTCGCGATCCGGGCCTCAGGGACGAGCTCGCGCAACCTGGCGGCGGCCTTCTCGATGCTGCTGACCTTGTTGTGGACGAAGAAGACCTGGCCCTCGCGGAGCAGCTCGCGGCGGATCGCCGCCGTGATCTGCTTCTCGTCGTAGGCGCCGACGAAGGTGAGCACGGGGTGGCGCTCCTCGGGCGGCGTCGCGAGGGTCGACATCTCGCGGATCCCGGTGACCGCCATCTCGAGCGTGCGCGGAATCGGGGTGGCGGACATCGACAGGACGTCGACGGCGGTCCGCATGGTCTTGAGCAGCTCCTTGTGCTCGACACCGAACCGCTGCTCCTCGTCGATGACGACGAGGCCCAGGTTCTTGAAGCGCACGTCCTTGGCGAGGAGCCGGTGCGTGCCGATGACGAGGTCGACGGTGCCGTCGGCGAGACCCTCGAGCACCTCCTTCGCCTCCGCGTCGGTCTGGAACCGCGACAGCGCCTTCACCACGACTGGGAACTGCGCGTAGCGCTCCGAGAAGGTCTGGTGGTGCTGGGTGACGAGGAGGGTCGTCGGGACGAGAATGGCGACCTGCTTGCCGTCCTGGATGGCCTTGAAGGCCGCTCGGACGGCGATCTCCGTCTTGCCGTAACCGACGTCGCCACAGATGAGGCGGTCCATCGGGATCTCGCGCTCCATGTCCTCCTTGACCTCGTCGATGCTCGAGAGCTGGTCTGTCGTCTCGACGTACGGAAAGGCCTCCTCGAGCTCGCGCTGCCAGGGGGTGTCGGGCCCGAAGGCGTGCCCCTTGGTCGCCATCCGGGCGCTGTAGAGCCGGATCAGGTCGGCCGCGATCTGCTTGACGTAGCGCTTGGCGCGGGACTTCGTCTTGTGCCAGTCGGAACCGCCCATCTTGTTGAGGGTCGGCGCCTCTCCTCCGACGTACTTCGTCACCTGGTCGAGCTGGTCGGTGGGAACGTAGAGCCGGTCGCCGGGCTGGCCGCGCTTGGACGACGCGTACTCGATGACGAGGTACTCCCGGGTCGCCCCACCCACGGTGCGCTGCATCATCTCGACGAACCGCCCGACACCGTGCTGCTCGTGCACGACGTGGTCGCCCGGACGCAGCTGGAGGGGGTCGACCTGGTTGCGCCGGCGTGAGGGCATGCGTCGCATGTCCTTGGTGGACGTGCCGCCGCCCCCGGCCTGCCCGGTGAGGTCGGCCTCCGTGAGGACCTCGAGCCGGCTGCTCTCGTGGACGAAGCCGTGGTCGAGGGCGCCCGTCGTGATGGAGACGACGCCGGGGTCGAGGGAGCCGTTGAGCTCACGCACGGCGATGTCGTGCTCGCGCAGGACATCGGCCACCCGGCGAGCGAGGCCGGGGCCCTCGGTGACGACCGCCAGGCGCCAGCCCTCCTGGGCGCGGGCGCGGAAGTGCTCGACGGCGCGGGGTGTCTCCCCCCGGAAGCTCTCGGAGTCCACGGTCCTGACGGAGAGGCGGACGTCGACGTCGTCATCCTCGATGACGAGCTCCTCGTCCTGCACGAAGGGGGTCAGCGTCCACCAGGGGCGGCCCGCGGCGAGGGCATGGGCCCGGGTCTGGGCGATGGTCCAGAACGAGGCGGTGCCGAGGATCGAGGCGAGGTCGACCGGCACTGCGTTGCCGGCCGCGGCGTTGGCCCAGCTGGCCTCGAGAAACTCCTCGCTCGTCGCGACGAGGTCGTGGGCACGGCGGCGGATCTTCTCGGGGTCGGCCAGCATGACGATGCACTCGCGCGGCAGGACGTCGAGGAGCGACTCCATGCCGTCGACGAGGGCGGGCGCGAGCGACTCCATGCCTTCGACGGCGATACCCTCGGCCACCTTGGCCAGCATCTCGGAGACGCCGGGGAGCTGGTCCTTGAGGGCGGCGGCCCGTTGACGGACGGTCTCGGTCAGGAGGACCTCACGGCAGGGCGGCGCCCAGAGCCCGTGCTCGGCGATCTCGAGGCTGCGCTGGTCTGCGACCTTGAACCACCGGATCTCCTCGACCGTGTCCCCCCAGAACTCGACCCGGATCGGGTGCTCCTCGGTGGGTGGGAAGACGTCGAGGATGCCTCCACGGACGGCGAACTCGCCCCGACGCTCGACAAGGTCCGTGCGCGTGTAGGCGGCACCGGCAAGGGCCTCGACAACGTCCTCGAGGGGGTAGTCGTCGCCCTGCTTGAGGGAGACCGGCACGAGCTCGCCGAGGCCCTTGGTGAGCGGCTGGAGCGCAGCCCGCACGGGGGCGATGACAACCGCGAGCGGGCCGTAGGAGGGGTCCGTGTGGTCCGGGTGAGCGATCCGACGGAGCACGGCGAGACGGCGACCGACGGTGTCACTGCGGGGTGAGAGCCGCTCGTGCGGGAGGGTCTCCCAGCTCGGGAAGACGGCGATGCGCTCGTGTGCCAGGAAGCAGCCCAGTGCCTCGGCCAGGTCCTCGGCTTCCCGGGTCGTCGCAGTCACGACAAGGAGCGGCTCCGCCTGAGTGCTCGCCTGGGCGAGGGCGGCGAGGAGGAATGGGCGGGAGCCGTCACTGGCCGACACGTCGACGAGCCGAGTCCGCTTCTCGGCCTCCTGCAGAACCGCCTGCACATCGCCTGCCACTCGCCAGGCGTCGAGCACAGGGGTGAGGCGCAGTGTCGATGAGGTCATGAGGGTGGATTCCCAACTGGTCGAGCGCATCCGGACAGCACAATGAGCCCGCGTCGGTCCGGCAACGGGTGTGCCCGTCAAGGGTAGTACCGCTGCCACGCGCCCTCGCCGGCGAGGAGCGGGCGACGAACTGGGGCTTTCGGGAGGCCCTGGACCAATCACCCCGCCGCCGGCCCGAACGGGCGGGGACTGGTTGGCGGAACGGCGACGCGTGGTCGCGGGCGGGTGCAGCATGGGTCGATGGGGGACATGGTTGGCCGAGGATCGATGACGTCCGCCGACGGGACCAGCAGGGCCCGCAGCCGTGCCGGCCCTGCCGGGCGGCGCTGCCCGGCCTGGGTTCCCATCTGTTTTGCCGTGCTCTTCCTCGCCCTCACACTGCTCGTCGTCGTGCGGGCCACCCAACCGCTCGACACCGCTGCGGTCCACCTGCTGAGGCCCGGCGACGCCTGGGGACCGAACCAGGTTCGTTACAGCCCCTGGATGGGGCGGCTGGCACCGAACCGGATGTACCTGCTCTTCGTCCTGACGTCGACCATCACGATGCTGTGGCGCCGCTCCTTCGCGCCGGTCATCTTCTGCGCGGTCCTCACCGTGGCCTCGATGGTCCTCACCGTCGCGGTCAAGCTCGCCATCCACCGCCCGGACCCCCACGGCGATCTGGCGAACAGCGGGGGCAGCTATCCGTCGGGGCACACCATCGCCCTCGTCGTCTGTCTGGCCGGCTGCCTGCTGGTGCTGTGGCCGGTGGCGTGGTGGTGGCTGTGGCCGCCGGTGGTGCTTGCGGCGTCGCTCCTGGCGACCAGCCTGCTCGTCTCCGGCGCGCACTGGCCGAGTGACGTGCTGGGAGGGATCCTCCTCGCGGCCGCGATTGCGACGAGCG
>NZ_JBQCCV010000078.1:0-2499 GCF_051961875.1 Intrasporangium sp.
CACGGCACCCGACCGGCAGCATCGAGGTCGAGGGCCTCGATCGTGGCGTCCGCGTGCTCCCAGACCCGCTCCCAGAGGCCTACGATCTGCGCCCGGGACTCCTCGGCCGTCGCCCACATGTCGGCGTTGGCTTCAGCGCCCTCCGCGAACCAGGGCAACGTCTCAGGGAAGGGCCGATCGAAGACGAACCCGAAGTATCCGCTGCCCACGCTCGCGACGTGCTTGACGAGCCCGAGCAGGTTGGTCCCGGTCGGAGTCAGCGGCCGCCGAGCGTCATACTCCGAGACACCCTCGAGCTTCCAGACCATCACATCCCTCCCCGCCTGCAGATAGGTCGTCAAGGTCTGCTTGAGGTCCGCGTCGCTCATGGCCAGATGCTGGCACAGCAGGCGCTGGGTCGCACCCGCATAACCCGTAGGCCCGCTGAGCGCCATACATCCGGGGGGCGATGTGACAGGTGGGGCCGAGCGCTCTCTCGACGTGACGAACGGCCCGCCCTCCCCGACGAACAGCCCGCCTTCCCCCGTCGAGTGAGCGCCCCATCACTCCAGCACCACGCCCGCGATGTGACGGATGGGGCCGAGCGCTCTCTCGGCGGTATGCCGCTCAGCCGGGGTCGACATCGGAAGGTTCCAAGCACGTTCATCAGGAACCGCCCGGTCGGCGGTCAGGAAAGGCGAAGGATGCTCCCAGCCCTTCGGGTCACCATCGAGCCGTGATGAATACGTGGAGCGCCCGGCGGGGGCCTAGGTGGAACTGACCGATGCGGGACCCATCGTCATACTCTCCATCCTCGCCGCCGGGCTCTTCGCGCTCGTCGTCATCGGCTGGCCGAGGGTCCGGGGCCGCCGAGGCGGAGCCGGGTTCCGCGCCGTAGAGGTGCTGGCCCTCAACGCCGTCGTCGTGACGCTCGCGCTCGCGGTCCTCAACGACCAGTACGTGTTCTACGCGACATGGGCGGACCTCTTCGGGGCCCGCTCACCACAGGTGCAGGCGCATCATGGCGGCACGGTCAAGGAGGCGCTCACCGCGCCGGTGCACGGCAACGGCCTCGCACAGCTACCTGCTCTTCCCAGCGACTTCGCTCTGCCACAACCGGGCTCGCGGCTGCAGACCTACTCCGTCCTCGACCCGAGTGCCGGCCGGCGCGTGCAGGTCCTCGTGTACCTGCCGGAGGGCTACAACCCACGATCGAGCCGGCGTTACCCGGTCATCCTCGGCCTGCACGGGTTCCCCGCCACGCCGACCAGCTTCGTCAACCACAACTTCCTCGCCAGCGCGACGCGGCTCACGATGGAGCACCGGCTCGCGCCGACGATCTTCGTCGTCCCGCAGATCGACGTGCCGTCCGAGGTCGACACCGAGTGCCTCAACGGGCCACGAGGCGACCCACAGTCCGAGACGTGGCTGACAAACGTCGTCCCCGCCTGGGCCGTCGCCCACCTGCACGTCCGGACGGACCGGGCGTCCTGGGCGACGATGGGCTACTCCTACTGCGCCTGGTGCTCGGCGCTGCTGAGCATGCGCCACCCCGACATCTTCGGCGCGGCGATCGTCATGCAGGGCTACTTCCATCCCGAGTTCGAGGCGTCCTACAGCCCCCTCAACGCGGCACAGCTGCGCCCGTACGACCTGACGCACGTCGCGAGCACGGCACCACCACCCCTCGCGATGTGGGTCCTCGCCTCGCGGCAGGACCACCGCTCCTACCCCTCCACCGCCGGGTTCCTCAAGGCGGCGCGACGGCCGCTGTCGATCACGTCGGTCGTCCTCGCCGAGGGTGGGCACCGGCCCGCGGTCTACGAGCCGTACAGCCCGGTCGCGCTCGCCTGGCTGGGGGCCACCCTGCCCGGCTTCCGGTTCTCCGGGACCTGACCGTCCACCCCGCCACCGACCTGCCCAAAGGGCAGGGCGGGGGTCAGCCCGTTCGGGCCGACCCCCGCCTCCATTTCGGTCAGTGGGCGAAGTGGCGCGTTCCGGTGAAGTACATCGTCACGCCCGCCTCGTTGGCCGCGGCAATGACCTCCTCGTCGCGGATGGAGCCACCGGGCGCGACGACCGCTCGGACACCCGCGTCGAGCAGGACCTGCAGCCCGTCCGCGAACGGGAAGAAGGCATCGGACGCCGCGACCGCGCCACGGGCCCGCTCCTCGCCGGCACGGTCGACCGCGAGGTGCGCCGAGTCGACCCGGTTGACCTGCCCCATCCCGATACCGATGCTCGCGCCATCGCTGGCCAGCAGGATGGCGTTGGACTTGACCGCCCGGACCGCCCGCCATGCGAACTCGAGGTCCCGCAGGGTTGCCTCGCCGGCGGCCTCCCCGGCGACGAGGGTCCAGCGGGCCGGGTCGTCACCGCCCGGCTTCTCGCCGTCCACGACGGCGTCGATGGCGTCGCGCTCCTGCATGAGCAGGCCTCCGGAGATCGGGCGCGTCTCGATGCCACCCGGGGTCTGCGGCGCGACCAGGAGCAGGCGAATGTTCTTCTTGCCCTTGAGGA
>NZ_JBQCCV010000079.1:0-16133 GCF_051961875.1 Intrasporangium sp.
GCCGGAGGCCGCTTGGCCAGCGCGGCGGGGACGAACGGCAGCTCGCAGCCGTCGTTGCCGACGCCGGCCACGACGAGGACGCCGTGGGCGGCGAAACGGTCGAGGACCTGCTTGACCGGTCCGGAGAGGTATGACGCGTCCTCCGCGTAGTAGCCGAGCGACAGCGACACGACGTCGACGCAGTCGCCGGGCCGGTTCTTCTCCTGGCCGCCGACGTGCCGGTTAAGCAGGGCGGTGAGCGCCGCGAGGACGTCGCCTTCCTCGGCCACACCCTCGTCGTTCATGACCGGGACGGTGAGGATCGTCGCCTCGGGACAGCCCTGTCGGATCAGGCCGGCGATGAAGGTGCCGTGCCCGAAGACCGGCGGAGCCTCGCCCGTCAGCAGGTTCATCGGCGTCGGGGCCACGGCCGTCCCCCCCGGGTCGGGCACGAGCTCGCCGTCGGAGACCGCGAGGCGCAGGACACGCTTCTTGTCCCTGAACCAGGGGTGGTCGGCGACCACGGTGTCGAGGACCGCGACGACCGGGCTGCGCGGTAAGGTCCGAGCACGGTTGGCGGGATCCTCCAGCACGACGCTGACGGGCATCCGCCCGCCACGCCCGGGCACGAGGTACTCGCTGAGCGCGTTCGAGCCGATGCCACCCCAATAGGGCACGCCGCCCCAGTACGGGATCCCGCCCCAGTAGGGGATGCCTCCCCAGTACGGGATGCCGCCCCAGTAGCCCGCGGGCCGGACGACGTGCTCGAGGCTCAACGTGTCGGCGACGCGCGGTGCGCTGTCGCGGAGGTGCTGCAGGACCGACCACGCGTCGGGCGCGGGCGCGCCGGCCCTGCGCGTCTCGAGGACGACGCTCGAGACCCAGATCTCGTCGAGGATCTCACGCTGCAGGCCGCGGGTGGCCCGGAGCCTCTCGATGCGACGCGTCGTCTTGGCGGTCATCCGGAAGGTCAGGTCGAGCGGCTCGAGCGCGGATCCCAGGGCACTGAGGCGCATGTCGCGCGTGGTCGCCGGGAAGCCGGTGACGAGCAGCCGGTTCGGGAAGTAGAGGGTCGGCGACGGCGGTTGGCCGGACGTGGTGCGAGCTGCGGTCGCGGGGTCGAGCGCGCGCAGCTGGGGCCGTTCCCCGTTGGCGTCGGGCTGGTCCGACATCGGTTGTCCTCCTGCTCTCGGCTGGTTGGCTCGAGCCTTCCACCCGCACAGAGGATTCGGGGCCGATTCTGATACACCCGCATCCGGACAAACTTCCCGAGCCCCGATGTATCAACGGGCCCTCCCGCGCCTCTGACGGGACGAGGGGGAGAGGACCGGGCCTCCCAGGGGCCGCACAGGGGGAGCGGGAGGCCCGGTACACCCCTCCCGCGCTCGATGAGGCCCCGCCGCCCGCCAGGGCACCGCAGGAAGTCGCGCGCGCCAAGACGACGCGCGGCGCCGGTCAGGCCCGCAGGTCCTCGAGCCAGGACCTGGCCTCGGCGAAGTCCCGGTCCGTCGTGCCCTCGCGGGCCTCGGTCGCCACGCCGTCGGCCCGGGGGTAGGACCCGAGGAACCGGACGTCGGCGCAGACCCGCCTGAGCCCCATGAGGGTCTCGCCCACCCGGGCATCGCGCACGTGCCCCTCGAAGTCGATGGAGAAGCAGTAGCTGCCCATCGCCTCGCCCGTCGGTCGGGACTCGAGCCGGGTCATGTTGACGCCGCGCACTGCGAACTGCTCGAGCAGCTCCAGCAGGCCGCCGGCCCGGTCGGTCTGCTGGTAGAGCACCACCGTCGTCTTGTCGGCACCGGTCGGCTCCGGCAGCGTGCCGGGTCTCGTCACCAGCGCGAACCGGGTCACGGCCGTCTTGTTGTCGCCGATGTCGCTCGCGATGACGCTGAGTCCGACGTTCGTGGCGGCGACCGGCGCACACACGGCGGCGTCGTAGACGGCCTCGGTCCCGCCGGCGAGGTCCTCGGCGGCACCCGCAGTGGAGAGCGTCGGGACGTACACCGCATCGGGGAGGTGCGCGGCCATCCACCCGCGTACCTGGGCCCAGGCGTGCGAGTGGGTGCCGACTGCGCGGACAGCGGGGAGCGCCATACCGTCCCTCGCGCAGAGGACGAACGTGATGGGGACGAGCACCTCACCGATGATGACGAGGGGCTCCCCGCTCGCCAGCGCGTCCAGGGTGGCGGAGACCCCACCTTCGACGGAGTTCTCGATGGGGACCATCGCCGCGTCGACCTCGCCGGCGCGGAGGGCGCCCAGGGCCGCCGGGACGGAGGGCTGCGGAACCCGCTCGACCGCACGCTCGCCGGCCCAGCTGTTGAGCGCCATCTCGCAGAAGGTGCCCTGGGGACCGAGATAGGCGATCCGCGTCAGCTCGTCGGGGGTGCGGGGCGTCATGAGCGGCAGGGTAGCCGCGCCGTCCTCGATCCGGCAGAGACGTCCACGAGGTGCGCGCCGCCAGCGGCCACGGCTGCGGAGGTTAGCCTGTGG
The DNA here is from genome assembly GCF_051961875.1 of Intrasporangium sp. Classification (GTDB taxonomy): domain Bacteria; phylum Actinomycetota; class Actinomycetes; order Actinomycetales; family Dermatophilaceae; genus Intrasporangium_A. The sequence goes on from NZ_JBQCCV010000079.1 coordinate 2,473, forward strand.
GGCGTGATCCGCCGGCACCCGATCAAGTCACTCGTCGTGGCCTTGACCCTGGTGGTCGTCGCCCTCGCGTGGGCCTACGTGGCCCGACCGACGGTCCCCGTGCCGCCGACCCAGGCGCCACAGCCAGGGCAGTCTCTCGTCGTCGTCGGTGTCGGCGGCGTCTCCTGGGACGACGTGTCGGTGAGTGACACCCCCATCCTCTGGGGGCTGCTGCGCGACGGTTCCGCCGCGTCGGTCTCCGTCAAGGCTCTCCACCTGACGACCTGCCCGACCGACGGGTGGGCCACCCTCGGCGCCGGTGAGGCGGCCGGCGTCGCCTCGTCCGCCGACCGGCCCGACTGCGGTCCGCTGCCCGAGGTCACCGGGACCGCAGCGACCGGGTGGCAGGTGGCGGGCTTCGACGCGATCGCCCGGTCCTCCGCCGACGGTCCGTATGACGCTCACCTGGGCCTGCTGGGCGACAGCTTCGCCCGCGCGGGGACCTGCGTGCAGGCCGTGGGTCCGGGAGCCGCGCTCGCCGCCGCCACGTCGAACGGCCGGGTCGCCAGCTACTCCCCCTTCTCCGTCACAACCCTGACGTCCGACCTCGCGCAGTGCCCCGTCTCGCTCGTCGACGTGGGTGCGCTCCTGCAGACCGACCCCGACCACGTCAGGCAGGTCGAGCGGCTCAACTCCCTCGAGCGCCGCATCAGCCAGGTCGTGGACGCCGCACCGAACGGCGCCGACATCGTCGTCGTCGGGTTGTCGGACCGCGACCGCCAGGAGCGGCTACGCGTCCTGGCCGCGAGCGGCCCGCACTACCCGCCGGGGCTGCTCGCCTCGGCCTCGACGCGCCTGACGGGGATCGCGCAGCTCTCCGACGTCAGCGCGACGATCCTCGCGCGAGGGGGCGCCACTCCCGTCCAGGAGATCGGCGGGCGCGCACTCAGCGTCATACCGTCCCCGAACAACAGCGAGTCGACGGCGGCGAGCAAGCTCACGGTGCTCACGGATCTCGACACGAAGGCGGACGCGAAGCAGGCCATCGAGGTCCCGTTCCTGCTGCTCTGGCTCGTCACTGCGTTCGTGCTCTTCGTCGCCCTCGGCATCGCCTGGCGGCGCGCCCGGCCCTGGTCGGTCGTGACGACCCGACTGCGCGTCGCCCGGTGGGCGGCCGTCGTCGGACTGGTCAGCGCGGCCATGCCGGCGGCGACGTTCCTCGCCAACCTGGTGCCGTGGTGGCGGGTGTCCGGAGAGACGTGGGTGCTCGTCGCGGTCTTCACGGCTCTCGTGCTCGCCATGGCGGTCATCCTCGCCGCGATCGCCGTCCAGGGCCCGTGGGGCAGCTCGGCCCTCGGCCCGGTCGCGACGCTGTCGGCGATCACGGCCGCGGTCATCGGGGTCGACCTCATCACGGGCTCGCACCTGCAGATCGGCTCGATCTTCGGGCTGCAGCCCCTGGTCGGTGGACGGTTCTACGGGATGGGCAACGTCGCCTTCGCCCTCTACGGGGCCGGGGTCCTCGTGCTGTGCGCCGCCCTCGCCCACGGCCTTCGGCGCCGCGGCGCCCCCCGCCTGGCCATCGCCGTCGTCGCGGTCATCTCGATCGTCGCCCTCGCCGTCGACGTGCTGCCCGCCTGGGGTGCGGACTTCGGCGGCCCGCTGGCACTCGTGCCCGCGCTCGGGATCCTGCTCCTGTCGGTCTCGGGGCTTCGCACGTCGATCCGCAGCCTCGTCCTCGTCGGGTTCGCTGCCGTGCTGGTCGTCGGCGTGGTGTCGTTTGTCGACTGGCTCCGGCCGCCAGCCGAGCGCGCACACCCGGGACGGTTCGTCCAGAGCCTCATCGACGGCGGAGCCTGGCCGATCATCTCCCGCAAGTTCTTCGCCAACATCGAGCTGGGTCTCGCGATGCCGGTCCTCTTCGCCCTCGTGACGCTCGCGCTGATCCCGTTCATCCTCATCGCCTTCCGGCCGGGGCTGCTGGGGACGGGCACGTTCGGTCGCCTCTGCGAGGAGGCGCCGCTGCTGCGCGTGGGCCTGATCGGGGTCGTCGTCATGGCCGTGATCGGGTTCCTCACAAACGACTCCGGTATCGCGATCCCGCCGGTCGCCGCGATCTTCGTCGTGCCCGGCATCATCGCCGCGACGGCGCACTTCACGATCATCGAGGAACGGCGCAAACCGGTGAAGCGACGCAGCGACCGCCACATCCTCTGACCGGAGCCCTCGCAACGATGGCGAGCCGGGCGCGGTCGCCGGCGGGACGAGCACCCTCCAGGAGAGGGTGGCGCCGCGGTCAGTCGACGGGTGCCAGCCGGCGCCGCAGCCGGCGCACGGCCAAGGCGAGGGCGACGTCCCGGTACTGGGCGGCCCGGTGCACCTGGCCCCGCCAGTCGGCTCCGGTCACGCGGTGCTGCAGCTCGCACGCCACCTCGCGCACGACGAGGCCCGCGTCGAGGACGTCGACCGACATGCCGACCTCGACGCCCCAGCCGCGGGCGAAGGGCGTGGCGGCCGCGACCGCCTCGGGTGACAGGCACCGCATCCCCGACAGGGGCTGCAGGGGGGACCACCCGGTGAGCTCCTCGATCCCCCGCCGGGCCAGCCCGACGACGAGGCCGTGGCCGCCGCCGGCCGTCCGCTGGGGCGGCAGGGTCGCGATGGCGAGGTCGACCTCGCCGTCGACGACGGGCTCGACGAGGACGTGCAGCTCGGCGGCCGACTCCTCGAGGTCGGCGTCGACGAAGAGCACGGCCACCCGATCCGGCAGGCGGCCCACGCGACGCAGCCCGGCCGCACGGCCGAGGCCGCTCATCATGGCGTCCGCCTTGCCGTGGTTGCGGGAGTGCCGGACGAGCTCGGCGCCGGCGTCGACGGCGAGGTCGGCCGTCCGGTCCGACGACCCGTCGTCGACGACGATGACGGCCGAGACACGCGGCAGGTCACGAGCGGCCGCCACGGTCGCCGCAATCCGTTCCGCCTCGTCCTTGGCGGGCACCACCGCGACGACGGCCTCGACGGGCGCCGGCCCCGCACCCAGTGCTGCGTCCACCGACCCGGTCACGGGATCCGCGGACCCGCGGGCCGCCTCCCCCGACCCGCTCACCTGGTCCTCCGTCCCGCGGTCGGCCTCCGCCGACGCGCTCAGCGGAGCGTCACCTGACGGTTCGTGAGCCCGGCGCGGGCGCCGCGCTCCTCGGCACTGAGTAGCTCGGTTCGCGCTGCGGCCGCCTCGATGCGCTCGCGCATCTGCGCGACCGGGACGTCGAAGTCGCTCGCCTCCGATGAGGGGTCGACCTCCCAGACGGGGATGAGCAGACCACTCGAGCGGAAGCAGCCGAGGAGGCGACCGTCGTCGCCAAGGACGCTCTCGCCGGCGGCGTGCAGCCGCGCCAGCGCGGTCGTCGCGGCGTCCTCGTCCTGAGGCAGGACCCAGCGGACATAGGTGCGGTCGCCGATGCGGCACCAGTAGCACGAGGGCGCGGTGGTGATCCGGGTGGTGGGGATCGCCGACTCGTTGGCCCGCTCGAGCGACTCCTTGGCGTCCGCGTCGAGATCGGTGTCACCGACCCAGAACTCGAACCCCTCGTGGACGGTCACCTCCAGCGGAGCCGACAGGTCGATCAGGTCCTGCAGCCGCGGCGTCTCGGACGTCGAGAGCGGCAGCGTCGGCACCGGGTGCCCCAGCTCGGCCGCGACGCTGAGGAGGAGCGCCTGCGCGATGTCGCGACTCGTGTCGCCACTGGCGCTGCCCGACTGGATGCCGACGAGGACCTCGCCGGACTCGCGGTGCAGGCCCGGCCAGGCGAGGGGCAGCACGGTCGCAATGGTGACCGTCTCGGGCGCCCCCTCGGGTGCCTTCCCCTCGGCGAACCGGACGGCCGCCGTCGCGGCGGGGACGATCTCCCGCATGGCGACCCATTCGGTCTCGTCGGGCAGGCCCTCGAAGGGCCGGGCGACGAAGGGTGCCGGTCGGGAGGCGCGCTCGGGGCGCGCGGTGCGGGAACGTCGAGAAGCCTTGCCCATGGGAGGCAACCCTAGTGGGCGGCAGCGGGCGACGAGCGCGCGGTGAGCGGCATACGGGAGGTGTCAGTGGGTGCGGCGTCGCGACGGGCCGCCGAGCGAGGCCCACACGGTGTGGCCACCGCCCTCGTCCACCACGCCCCACTCGTGCGCGAGCGACCGGACGATCCGCAGCCCACGGCCGCTCGGGCCCCACGTCGTCCGGGGCGAAGGCCTCGGTGCCGTCTCGCCGCCGCCGTCGGTCACCTCGACCTCGACAACGTTGTTCTTCACCTTCCAGTGCACGCGGATGGCTCCATCAGAGAGAGGCCTGGCGTGACGGACGGCGTTCGCGACGAGCTCGCTCACGACGATCTCCGCCTCCGCGATGACGTCCTCACTGACTCCCCGCCCCGAGAGGTCCTCGACGAGCGTGCGCCGGATCTTCGGGGCCGCCGAGGGCGCCCACGGGATCCGAACTGTCCGCTTGTCGGTCGTTGGGGGCGAAACGCTGTTCTTGCCGTGGCTCCGCTCCCCCTGCGTGCTCGCCACTTCCCCTCCTCAGTGCCGGCTCGCTGGCTTGGATTCGCACGTTAACGAACCGGCTCACTCTCCACAATGCCCAAATCGGGTGTTTCGGCAACGATGAAGCCGTATGGGGCTATCTAGCCTTCACGCTAGACGACTGGATACGCGGCAAGCCATCTCGAGACACTCCCCAATCGGCACCGAGCCGATATATCGTTGGCATATCGCGACTGTGTTGCAGGAGGCCACAGTCCGGACTCGAGGAGGAGTCATGACCGAACCGAACGAGGGCCAGGGCCCATGGGGCGGCGGCTGGGGCGGCCGAGGCCGCGGTGGCGGCGGCTGGGGCGGCGGCTGGGGTGGCGGACCGCCCTGGGGCCCACCCGGCTGGGGTGGCGGCGGGGGTCACCGACACGGACCCCCGCCGTGGATCCGGGACATCATCCGCAGCTTCGGCGGCCCTGACCTCGCGCCCCCGCGGCGGGCGAAGGTCCGGCGGGGAGACGTGCGCTCGGCCGTCCTCGCCGTGCTCGCCGAGGAGTCGATGAACGGCTACCAGATCATCCAGCAGATCGGCGAGCGCACCGGCGGCGCGTGGAAGCCGAGCCCGGGCTCGGTCTACCCCACCATCCAGCAGCTCGAGGACGAGGGCCTCATCATCGGCTTCGAGTCGGGCGGCCGGAGGATCCTGCGGCTCACGGACGAGGGCCGGCAGTACGTCGAGGAGCATGATGACGAGCTCGGCGAGACCTGGGAGCCGTTCCAGGCCGGTCACGGCCGCTCGGAGCGGAGCCACGGCGTGGGCGGGGACTTCGAGCGGGTCATCGGTCAGGTCATCGGAGCCGTCTGGCAGGTCATGGTGAGCGGCACGGAGCAGCAGCGGGCGGAGGCGGCCGACATCCTCGCCGACACCCGCCGCCGCCTCTACGGCCTGCTCGCCGACGAGGAGGAGGCGTCGGAAAGCACCGACACAGCGGAGTGAGTCAGGCTCGGGGGCGCTCCGTGACACCTCGGTCCGGAGCGCCCCGCTCACGTGCCGGGACGCCGACGTGGCATGCCCGGCCAAGTCGCGGTGCTCTTTTGGATAACCCACGAGTAATGCCGAGTGCAAGCCTCGACTGCTCCCAGCGTTTGCCCAACCATGGAGTTAGGTATCCGCGATCCGAGGAGCCCACATGCAAGACGAGTCCAGCGGGGTACTTGACGAGCTGATCCCGGCCCTGCACGAGCACATGACCACGCTGCGCAAGGAGATCCGCACCCTGCGGTGGGCCGATTCGGCTGCCGAGGAGGACCTTTACGAGCGATTCCTCGCCCACATGGAGGCTGCTCAGCAAGAGCTGCGAACCGCCGAGGAGGAGGTCCTCACCCAGCAGCGCCAGCTCCAGGCTCTGCTGCAGGAGCACCGCAACCGGCAGTGGCTGCACGAGAGACTCGTCTCCATGTTGCCGCTGCCCGTTGTCAGGACCGACGACAATGGCCTGATCCGCGGTGTCAATCCCGCGGCTGCGGCACTGCTCGACGCTCCGGTCGACCGCTTGGTGCACAAGCCGATCCAGGCCTTCGTCGAGACGAGCGAGCGGGAAGGCCTGCGGCGAGACCTCGGCGAGTGCGCGGTGACACAGGGACAGCTCCGCCGCGTCGTGACGCTCACGACCGATCGAGACAAGCCGCAGCAGGCGGAGCTCATCGCCACCGCCACGGGCGAGACCGGCCGGACTGAGGTCACCTGCCTGATCTTGACCCCAACGAGCGCCCCGGCCGTTGACCTGCGTGGTCCGCTTGTGCTCGCGCTGACCGAGCTGACCCTGATCCCGGTGCACGCCGAGGAGGAGCACGAGGTGCTCAGCCGGGTGGCCCGAATCTGCCAGTCCGTCATGGGACCAGGCACGTCGGTCACGGTGTCAGTGGGCGACCCCAACAACCCCAAGGCGCTCGCGAGCACCGACAGGATCGCGCAACAGGTCGACGGCGCCCTGATCGCCGCCGGTGAGGGGCCGTCTCACAACGCCTGGCTGACGAAGTCCCTGGTGTGGTCCGCTGATCTGGTCAGAGACCCTCGGTGGCCCAGCCTCTCCCACTACCTGCAGGGCGAGGAGGCGAGGACCGTTCTCGCACTGCCGGTTCAGGTCGGCGACGAGCTCTTCGGTGTCGTCAACGTGTACAACGTCGACATCGAGCATGAGCCGCAGTATGTCGAGGCGATCGGGATCTTGCCCACCGCCATCGCTGCCGTCCTCCACGAGCTCGGTGTCAGAGCCGAGCTGCAGTCGCTGAGCGACAACCTCCGTATCGCGCTCGACAACCGGGCGGTCATCGAGCAGGCCAAGGGAGTCCTCATGGGGCAGCACAGGTACTCAGCCGACGAGGCGTTCCACGAGTTGACGGAGCGAAGCATGCACCGGAACGAGAAGCTGCGGGTGGTCGCGAGGGAGGTGGTTCGCGCCGCGATGCGTGACCAGCCGTGACCCGCTCGACCTGAAGGGCCCCGGCCTGGGTGCGGCAGGATGGCGGGATGAGTGCGTCCCGGATCCCTGTGGCCGGCCGGCCGGGCCCCGACCCGTCACCGATGGTGGGCTAGTCCGGTGACCCGGCTACCGCCGTACCTCACCGCCACGCGTGCCGAGCTCGACGTGGAACGCGTCGACTTCGCCGACGAGGACGTGCACTTCACGGAGGCGGTGGCCGCCGCGGTCATCGAGGCACTGTCCGGAACGGACGACCTCGTCCTCGACCCTTTCGCCGGCTTCGGCACGAGCCTCGTCGTGGCGGCGCGGCTGGGACGTCGGGCTGTCGGCGTCGAGCTGCTTCCCGAACGCGTCGCAGCCTGCCGGGAGCGTGCGCCCGGCGCGATCGTCATCGAGGGCGATGCGCGCGGCCTGCATCGTCTCGTGACCGGCCCCGTCGACCTCTGCCTGACCTCGCCGCCCTATCGCACCGCGAACGACCATCCCGAGGACCCACTCACGGCATACGAGCTGGTCGGCGGCGACTACGAGTCCTATCTCATCGCGCTCACCGACATCGGGAGCACGGTGGCCCGCCTGCTCCGACCCGGCGGACATCTCGTGCTCAACGTGGCGAACATGCGCCATGACGGTCAGACGACCACCCTCGCCTGGGACGTCGCGAAGGCGCTCGACGGCGTGCTGAGCTTCATCAGCGAGACGGTCATCCTCTGGGACGAGCTGCCGCACGACTTCACGGGTGACTACCTGCTGACGTTCCGCCGCGAAGTCTGAGCAGGCAGCCCCTCACCCCTCAGGGTGTGGGCTCGGTCGTGGGCCCATCCTGGCTGGTGGGCGCCGGACCCCTCGACTCAGGTGCCTGGGTCGTCGGCGCCTGGGTCGGCGTCTGCGAGGGCGTCGCCTCGCCGACCGATGCGGACGAGCTCGGCTCATGGCTCGCGCGCGGCGAGACCGTCGCCGTGTCGGTGGCGGCGGAGTCGGGAGTCGTCGCCGACGGAGCCGGCGTCCGCGCCCGGTCGCGCTGCGGGGTCGACCCGCCGGAGGGGTTGAACGCCGCGCCGAGCGACGTGCCGCCACGGGAGGAGTCCGAGATCGGGTGTCCCAGCACCCCCTCGACACCGGTGATGGCGCCCAGGGCCAGCGCGGCGCCCACGATGACTCCCAGCACCACGCGCGGCCGCCACCTGCGCCGGTCCGCGGGCCGCGGCGGACCCGTGACGACCTTCGGCTCGCTGGACGCGGCCCCGCTCACGGGTACGGGCCGCAGCACGCGCAGCCGGCGTCCCGCCCGCCGGAGCGACTGGCTGTAGATCGCGGAGGCGATCGTCGCGACGATCGAGCCGACGCAGGCACCGATGATGGTCCCGGCAACACCGAGGAAGCTGGCCGCAAGCGCTGAGGTGGCGGCCGCGAGGGCGCTGCCGGCGACCTGCGCGGTGCTCAGCCCGAAGAACCGGTCGGCGGGCCGGGCTGCCTCGGACGAAGGGGCGTCAGGGGAAGGAGGGGAAGAGGTCGAGGGCATGGCGTCTGGCTCTGTGCTTGGGATCGATGGACAGGTGCCGCCGCCGTTGCCGGACCCGACCAGTGTAGGCGCCGGCCCCGCGGCAACCGGCCATCGTGGGCGACTGCAGAGGCGGACATGGTGACGCAGGGCCGACTACCTCAGGCACGCGTCCGCGGGTGCCCACCGGGTCTGAGGTAGCTCATTGCGACGCGAATACGCACGACGCCCGATGTGACGGCCTACCTCAGGAGCCGACGGTTGAGGAGTCAGCAACCGAACGGCAGAGGAGCCACCATGAACATCCCCGGAGACATCACCTTCGCCAAGGCCGAGATGGACTATCGCTACGGCCTGCGCGACCGGCACCGGGACCGGCCCGAGTCATCGCTCGCCGTCATCGCCCGCACGATGCGGAGGCAGCGGTGGGAGGAGAGCCACCCGGGCCGCACCCGCTGAGGACCGGCCGTGTCCACGCAGCCGCCGCGACTGTCGGAGGGCTCCCGGATACTGGGTCACATGCCCTTCAGGACGGGAGCCCTCCTCGGACGGGACGACGATGTCGAGCGGCTCGCTGCCGCCATCGGGCTCGAGCAACCCGATGGCGGCAGTGTCGTGCTGTCCGGGGACGCCGGCATCGGCAAGTCGCGCCTCATCGCGCGGCTGCTCGACGACGCCGCCGAGCGTGGCTGGCGGACCGCGGTGGGGCACTGCGTGGGACAGGCCGGCAGCGCCCTCGTGTACCTGCCCTTCGTCGAGCTCGTGACGGCGCTCGAGGCCGACTCGCCGGAGGTCGTCAAGCGGGTTGCTGCGCTCCACCCCGCGCTCGACCATCTGTTGCCCGGCTCGGGACATCGTCCGCAGGCGGGCGCCGTCATCGACCCCGGCGGCGTCGCTGCGGCCATCCACGCCCTCCTCACCGCCCTGGGCGCCGACCGCCCGACGCTTGTCGTCATCGAGGACGTGCACTGGGCCGACCACTCCTCACGCGACCTGCTCACCCTGCTCCTCACGCGCGGGTTCACCGCCCCGATCGGCCTCGTCGTCAGCTACCGCTCGGACGACCTGCACCGGCGCCACCCGCTCCACGAGACGCTGGCCGTGTGGGCGCGCATCGCCGGGGTGGAGCATGTCGAGCTCGATGGTCTCAGCGATGCTGCGGTGCACGAGCTCGTCGCCGCTCTCGAGGGTGCGCAGCTTGCCGAGCCGCTCGCCGCGGAGGTCGTGCGGCGCGCCGACGGCAACCCGTTCTTCGCCGAGGAGCTCGCCGCCAGCGCGGTCGCGGGGCATGGCCTGTCAGGAGGACTGGCCCGGGTGCTCCGCTCCCGGGTCGAGGCGCTGCCCGAGGACGCTCAGCTCGTGGTTGCCGCCGTCGCGGTGGGGGCACGCCAGATCGGTCATGACCTGCTGTCTCGGGTGGTCGACCTGCCGGAGGACCGCCTCGACGCCGCGCTCGCCGCAGCCGTCGAGCATCACGTGCTCGAGACGGGCTGGCCGCCGGCCTACGCCTTCCGGCACGCGCTGCTCGGCGAAGCCGTCGCGGACGCGCTGCTGCCCGGCGAGCGGCTGAGACTGCACCGCTCGTACGCCGCTGTGCTGGCGGAGCACCCCGCGCTCGGTCGCGCGTCCGAGCTGGCCCGCCACGCCGCCGCCTCGGGTGACGTCGCCACGGCCGTGGCCGCGAGCCGGGCGGCCGCCCAGTCGGCGTTGTCCATGGGCGGGCCGTACGACGCGCTGCAGCACCTCGAACGCGTGCTGGGCTGGCTCGACGAGGACGATCCGCTGCGCGACGAGGTGACCATGGGCGCGTCGGACGCCGCCCTGCTCGCCGGCGACTCGCTCCGCGCCGTAGACCTGATCCGAGACCGCCTCGAGCACCCTGGCCGAGTCCAGTCACCGCAGGTGCGCGCCGAGCTGCTCGCCCGCTATGTGCTCGGGCTGCGGGTACTCGACCTGCCGCACGACCCGTTGAGCCTGACCGAGGAGGCGTTGGGGCTCGTCGGTCCGGAGCCCAGCGAGGCGCGGGTCCGCGTCCTCACGGCCAGGCTCCAGGCCATCGTCGATCGCGAGGGCGCGTCAGACCCGGTTGGGGCGGCAGCCGAGATCACCGCCCTCACCGAGGAGATCACCCGGCTGGCCGAGCTGCTCGAGCTGCCACGGACGACCGCCGAGGTGCGCACCATCCTCGTCCGCCTCGTCGAGCGCCGCCAGGACCTCACGGCCGTCGAGGAACAGCTGCGGGTGTTGCTCGCACAGGCCGCAGACGACGACCCCGTTCGGGTGCGGGTCCTGCACCGGCTCGGTTCGGTGCAGTACCGGCGCGGCGAGCTCGGGGCCGCTCTCACGACGTACGACGAGGGCGCCCGTGTCGCCCGCCGTCTGCACATCGAGCGGGCTCCGTTCGCCCTCGAGTGCCAGCTCCTCGGTGGCCTGCTCGCCTACCAGCTCGGGGACTGGGACGGCGCCCTTGCACGCTGGGACGTCGGCCACGAGCCGATGGCCGAGACGACGCGGCTCTACTTCCTCGGGTCCCGGCTGGCCGTCGCGGCGGGTCGGGGCGAGCCGCTCGACCGACAGGTGCTCGCGGCGCTGCGGGGCTCCTGGTGGGTCGACGGCATCACCGCCGTCTACAGCGTCGTCGCCGTCGACCTGCTCGGGCAGGAGGGCCAGATCGACGAGGCCCTCGACCTCGCGACCGACGTCCTCTCCACCCTCGACGCCCTCTGGGGCCCGCGCGTGCACCTGCCCATCCGCCTCTGCGCGCTCGTCGCCGGCCAGGGCGCCCGGGTCGCGCTGACTGCCGAGCCTCGGCTGCGCCGACGGATGCTCGACGTCACGGCGATCCTCATTGCCCGCGCCGAGAGCCTCACCGTGTCGCCAGACACCGACGTCGAGTCGTGGGCCTGGCTCGCGCGGGCCCGCGCCGAGTCGCTCCGGCTGCGTTGGCTGCTGGCCGACACGGAGCAGGCCGACTCCGACGTGACGGCAGAGCAGCTCGTCGACGCGTGGTCCACGAGCCTGGTCGCCTTCGAGCGCTACGGCGACGTCTTCGAGACGGCTCGGTCGCGTGCCGGGCTCGCCACCGCGCTCCATGCCGCGGGCGACGACGCCGGCGCGCGTGAGCAGATCGAGGCGGCCCGAGTCGTCGCCGCGCGCCTCGGGGCCCGGCCCCTCCTCGGCGCGCTGGACGGCGTCCTGCCGCGCGGGTCCGCGGTGAGCGGCATACCTGATCTCACGCCCCGCGAGACCGAGGTGCTGGCGCTCGTCGCGCGTGGACTCAGCAACGGCCAGATCGGCCGGCAGCTGTTCATCAGCACGAAGACGGTGAGCGTCCACGTCTCCAACGTCCTGGCAAAGCTCGGCGCCGCGAGCCGCACCGAGGCGGCCTCGATCGCCCGCGAACGGCACCTCCTCCCCTGACGTCGGGCCCGCTCACCCGAGGTGCCCGGGGTCGGCCGCCTGACTCCTCAGGACGGACGGAGTGAGGTCGGCGATTGCCCGGGAGCCGGCCACTCGGGTTACGCTTGCAACTGCAGATAGTTGAACCAGCAACTACATCACCGCTGGCGGTGCCAGGAGGAGGCGACCATGGGCAGGCAGCGCCCGACGACCGATCGACAGGCGAGGGTGGCGGCGATCCGCGCCGAGGAACGGCGAAAGGACCGGCGCGGCAAGCTCCTCGTCTACGGCACGACGGCCGCACTCGTCGCGGGGCTCGTGACCGCCGTTGCCATCCCGGTCGTGGGCGAGGCGGGCGACCGCGCGGCCCTCGAGGCGCGTGCGAGCGCGCCCATCGACGGGGTCGTGCAGGTCGCGGACCTGAGCCGCAACCACGTCGAGGGCAAGGTCACCTATGACACGTCGCCCCCCGTCGGTGGCGACCACCACCCCGTGTGGCTCAACTGTGGTGTCTACGACAAGCCGGTCCCCGAGGAGCACGCAGTCCACTCCCTCGAGCATGGCAGCGTGTGGATCACGTACGACCCCGCACTGCCAGCCGCCGAGGTGACGAAGCTGACCTCGAAGGCGCAAGGCGAGGCGTACGTGCTCGTCAGCCCCTACGAGGGGCAGAAGTCGCCGATCGTCTTGACTGCATGGGGCCACCAGCTCGGGGTGGACACCGCCGACGACCAGCGGATCGACCCGTTCCTCGTCCGGTACCTGCAGGGCGAGCAGACCCCGGAGCCGGGCGCCGTCTGCCACAGCGGCATCGGCTCCCCGGCCGCCTGATCACATGCGGCCTCGTCCGGTCGTCGTCGCGACCATCGGAGTCCTGGTCGCGCTCGGGGTCGTCGCCGGGCTGCTCGCGGGCGCACGGCTCGGCGGCGTCGCCGCCGGGAAGGCGCCGGCAGAGGGCTCCGTGGACGTCGGGTTCGCCCGGGACATGCAAGCGCATCACGACCAGGCCGTCCACATGTCCACCCTCGTGCGTGAGCGAACAGATGACCCGGAGATCGGCAGCATGGCCCTCGACATCGCGCTGACGCAGCAGCACCAGTCGGGTCAGATGTACGCCTGGCTGGAGCAGTGGGGCCATCCGCAGCGCTCCGCGGCGGCGGTCATGTCGTGGATGAAGGGGCACGACCACCATTCGAGCGGTTCTACCGCCACCACCGGCGCCCTCATGCCCGGGATGGCGTCCCCGAAGGAGCTGGCGGCCCTCGGTGCCGCAACCGGCATCGAGGCCGAGCGTCTCTTCCTCCGGCTCATGATCGACCACCACGAGGCGGGAGTGGCGATGGCCGCCTACGCGGCGCGCCAGGCAGAGGAGCCGGCCGTGCGCCGGCTCGCCCGCTCCATGTCGGAGGCACAGCAGGCCGAGATCGCGGTGCTGCAGGACCTGCTCAAGGGACGTGAGGGGAACGCCACCCGAACAGGTTGAGGTGATCCAGTCGGGCTGCAGGGCACCCCGGTCTGGACGCCAAGGTGATCCACACGACGCGTGGGGAGTTCTCCCCATTCCTCCTGCCATCGGTACTCCCCTAGCGTGCGGCGTGGGAGGGACCGAACCAGGGAGAGCTCATGTGTGACATCCACGATTCCCCTACGGCCGCAAGCGTGGCGCGACGCACCCCTGCTGCGCGGCGCCGGCGGGCTGGTGCTCGGCGGCGGGATCATCGCGGCCGGCGCAACCGCGGCGCAGGCGGCGACATCGCAGAACGGCTGGTCGGCGGGCTCGTCGA
>NZ_JBQCCV010000080.1:0-2040 GCF_051961875.1 Intrasporangium sp.
GGTCCTGGCACCCGAAGGCGGACGTCTCGACGATCGTGCCGCTGCTCGACGAGCCGGTCACCTCGTTCCAGCAGTCCGCCGTCGTGACCGAGCACGGCATCGCGCCGCTCTGGGGCCACGACGAGCGGGAGCAGTGCCGGGCGATCATCGAGTGCGCCGCTCACCCGTCCGTCCGTGCGGAGCTGTGGGAGGAGGCTGGGGCCCTCGGCCTGGCCTGACCGACGTGTGACTCCCGGGACGACGCGCTCACTCGACGGAGAACGGAGCTCGGGTGAGTCGCCGCACCCGATGCGGCATCAGATCCGGCTGTCGCCCCGGGCGGGCATGAGGTTGAGCTCGGCGAAGGTGAGCGCCTCGATGAGGTCGATCTCCCGCTCGTCCGGGGTCAGCTTGCGGGTGCCGATCTCGACGATGACGTGCCCCTCGTAACCGGTGTCGGCGAGCAGCTGGAGGACCTCCGAGCACGGCTGGACGCCGTGTCCCGGGACCAGGTGGTCGTCCTTGAACGTGCCCCGCCCGTCCGTCAGGTGAAGGTGTGCCAGCCGTGGACCCAGCTCGCGCGCCATCTCGAGCCCGTCGACACCAGCCGTCGCCGCGTGTGACAGGTCGAGCGTCACGTGCCGGTAGGGCTGCCCGACCGGGTCCCAGTGCGGCAGGTACGCGAGCATCTCCCGCCGGGCGGTGATCCACGGGAACATGTTCTCCACTGCGAGCTTGAGACCCGAGGCGCGCTCTCGCTCGGCGACCCCCTCGACGAACTGGGCGGCATACTCACGCTGCCAGCGGAACGGCGGATGGAGCACGACCGTGTCCGCGCCCACCTCGTGCGCGAGCTCGATCGAGCGGTCGATCTTGCCCCATGGGTCGGAGCCCCAGATGCGCTGGGTGAGCAGCAGCGTGGGCGCGTGGATGGAGACGATCGGTATGCCGTGCAGCTCACTCAGCGCGCGGAGCGCACCGGCCTCCTGGGAGACCGGGTCGGTCCAGACCATGACCTCCATCGCGGTGTAGCCCAGCCGGGCCGCGGTGGCGAAGGCGGTGGCCGCGTTGGCGGGGTACACCGACGCCGTCGACAGACCGATCCGGATCGTCATGGGGAACATTCTCGGGCATTCCCCCGCGCGAGCCCGGCCCACCCCGTCAGGCGTCGAGGTGGTCGAGGTGCCGGAGGATGAGCCCCTCGCGCATCGCCCAGGGGCAGATCTCGAGCGACTCGATCGACAGCAGGTCCATGACCGCCTCCGCGACCAGGGCGCCCGCGAGCAGCTGCGGCGCCCGGGCGGCGGAGACACCCGGGAGGGTGGCGCGCTCCTCGATGGTCATCGTCCGGAGCCGGCGTGCGATGGCGGACGCGTCCTCGCGGGAGAGGGAGCGCGGGACGAAGGGCCCCTCGGCGGACGGGGCCGCACCGGCGATCCGGGCGAGGGAACGCAGGGTCTTGGAGGTGCCGACGCTCCGGTTCGGCGTCTCGGACCGGAGGATCGGCCGGATCTCCCGGGCCAGTTCGGCACGGATGTGCTTGCGGAGCGCGGAGACCTGCTCGTCGGACGGCGGGTCGCCCTGGAGGTGGTCGCGGTGCAGCCGTCCGGCGCCGAGCGGGAGGCTGAGGGCGACGTCGGGCTCCTCGTCGAGGCCGCTCGCGAGCTCGAGCGAGCCGCCGCCGATGTCGACGACGAGCAGGCGCCCGCTCGACCAGCCGAACCATCGGCGCACCGCGAGGAACGTCATGCGCGCCTCGTCGGTGCCGCTGAGGGCCTCGAGCTCGACACCGGTCTCGCGCCGCACCCGCTCGATGACGGCGTCTCCGTTGGGTGACTCGCGCAGCGCCGACGTCGCGAAGGCGAAGAGGTCGCTGACGCCCTGGTCCTCTGCGACGACGAGGCACTCGCGCACGAACGCCACGAGACGGTCGGCGGTGGCCTCGCTGACGCGGCCGTCGGGGTCCAGGGTCTCGGCGAGCCGCAGCTCGGTCTTGTGCGAGAACGCCGGCAGCGGCTGGGCGCCGGAGTGTGCGTCGACGACGAGGAGGTGGACCGTGTT
>NZ_JBQCCV010000081.1:0-4359 GCF_051961875.1 Intrasporangium sp.
CGGCGACGAGCAGGTCGCTCGCGACACCGAGGGCCGGGTTGGCCGTGAGCCCCGACCAGGCGTCCGAGCCGCCACAGTTGAGCCCGAGGACGAGGTGCTCGACGCCGACCTCGGTCCGCCGGGTCCCGCGCAGGTCTTCGGCGAGGCCGGTCACGTACTTCTCGCCCTCGGTGATGGCCGCCGCCGTGCCGCCGACGTCCTGGATCGTGAAGTGCTCGATCGGGATCGCCGCGTCGACCCCGAGCGAGTCGATGAGCCCGGTGACCGAGTTGACCTCGCAGCCGAGGCCGATGACGACGAGCGCCCCGATGTTCGGGTGTCGCGCGTAGCCCTGCAGGGTCTTGCGCAGCAGGTCCCAGCCCTCGCCGGAGTCGGCCATGCCGCAGCCCGTGCCGTGGGTCAGGGCGACGACGCCGTCGACCCCGTCGGGGTGCAGCGCGGCGACGGCGTCCTCGGTGCGTCGCGCGACCTGCCGCGCGACGGTCGCCGAGCAGTTCACGGTCGTCAGCACGCCGACGTAGTTGCGGGTGCCGACCCGGCCGTCCGGGCGGCGGATCCCCATGAAGGTGCGCCGGAGGTCCGCCGGCAGCGTCAGCGCGGTGGTCGCCTGGCCGCCGCCTGACGCCAGCGCGCTCGCCCCCTTGGGCATGGCGAGGTTGTGCACGTGGAGGTGCTCGCCGGCCCGCACCGGCGCCGTCGTGACGCCGATGACGTGGCCGTACTTGTGCACGAGGGTGCCCGCGGCGAGGTCGCTCAGGGCCACCTTGTGCCCACGCGGTATGGCGCTCACCGCGGTGACGCTCGTCCCGTCGCCGGCCGCTGCGGTGGCCCCCGGAGCGAGCTCGTCGAGGGCGATCGCGACGTCGTCACCGGAGGCGAGGAGGAGCAGCTGGTTCGTCATCTCGGTTCTCGGTTCCCTTGGGTGGCAGGGGTTTCGGGTGCGGTAGCGGCGCGGCGGGTCTCCTCGAGGGAGGGCTGGTGCCCGGTCCCGCCCTGGCCGCCGACGGAGAGGGACGCTGCCGCGGTGCCGAGCCGGACCGCCTCGTGCAGCGGGTCCCCGGCGGCGAGGCGCGCGGCGAGGGTGCCGGTGAGGCAGTCCCCGGCACCGGTCTGGTCGACGACGACGCGGGCCGGCGGGGCCGGTACCTCGAGGAGCTGCTCGCCGGTCGCGACGACGGCCCCGGCCGGGCCACACGTGAGGACGACAGACCTGCTGCCGAGCCGGAGGGCCGCGGCCGCGGCCTCGCGGGCCGGCACGTCGGGTGCCAGGCCGAGCAGGTCGGTGGTCTCGCCGGGCCACGACGGGGTGATGACCTCGGAGTGCGGGGCGATCTCGCGGAGGAACTCGCCCGCGGCGCTCGCGCTGGTGAGGCGGGGCCGGAAGTTCGGGTCGTAGACGAGCCGGCCCGCCACGGCGGCCGCGCGGCGCACCGTCTCGCGGGCCGACTCCGAAAGCGCGGCGGTGATGCCGCTCGTCACGACGACATCCGCCGCGGCGAGCAGGTCGACGTCGAGGTCGTCGGGGGAGAGGCTCGCCCCGACGCTGCCGGCCCGGGCGTAGGCGAACTGCCGGGCACCCATCGGGTCGGCGTGGCTGAAGTAGACGCCGTGGTGGCCCGGCACCCGCACCACGCCGGTCGTGTCGACCCCGAGTTCGGCGCAGCGGAGCAGCAGCGCCTCGCCGAGCTCGTCGTCGGGGACCCGGGAGGCGAGCACCGCCCGGGCCCCCGCGGCCGCGGCGGCCGCCGCGACGTTGAGGGCGTCGCCGGAGAAGTCGAGCCGCAGGGTCCGGCCCGCCGCGAACGGTTCGGTGGACGAGAGCTCGACGAGCACCTCACCCAGCACGACGACGAGAGGCGAGCTGGGCGGCATACCCTCTGGGTGGGCCGGCTGACCTGGGGTGGTCACGCTTCCTGCTCCTCCTTGACCTGCGCGACGAGCTGGGTCGGGTTGACGAACCGCAGGGCGGTGATGAGCAGGACCGCCATGATGAGCATGTAGATCACAGCCATCGCGTCGACCGACTGCTGCGCCCGGATGCCCGCGGCGTTCATCGAGTTGAACAGGGCCACGACCAGGGTGTTCGAGTCCGGGCCGGCCGTGAGGAAGGTCAGCTCGAACATGCCCACCGTGCGGACGAGGACGAGGATCGACGAGGCCAGGATCCCGGGCACCAGCAGGGGCGCGAGGATCCGGGTGAAGATCGAGAACGTCCGGGCGCCCGACATCCGGGCGGCCCGCTCGATGGTCGGGTCGATCTGCTCGATGAACGGGGTCATCGTGAGGATGACGAACGGCACGCACGGGACGAGGTTCGCCAGGATCACGCCGCTGATGTTGCCCGCCAGGTTGAACTTGTAGAGCACCGTGGCGAGCGGGATGCCGTAGGTGATCGGCGGCATGAGGATCGGCAGGAGGAACGCGAGGTTCACCAGCCGCTTGCCCGGGAAGTTGCGCCGGGCGAGGACGTAGGACGCCGGCACCCCGATCAGCACGGACAGCACGACGACCGCCGCGGCCACCTCGAGGGTGACGATGATGACGTCGAACAGGGCGAAGTCCGACCACGCCTGGTTGTACCACTGCGTCGTGTAGGCCTCGGGCAGCCACCGGTTGAACCAGCGCTCGCCGAACGAGTTGACGAGGACGGACCCGACGACCCCGACCAGGAAGAGCATGAAGATCGCCACGCTGCCCCAGACGAGCCACGCGCCCGGGCTCGCGACGATGCGCCGGCGCGGCGCCTCTGCGGTGATCGTGGTCATCAGCCCTTACCTCCGGTCGCACCCTTGTAGAACCTGCTGCGCCACAGCAGCACGAGCGCGATGACGACCAGCTCGACGGCGCCCATGATCATCGCGATGGCCGAGGCGAACGGGTAGTCGTACTGCTCGTATGCCGCCTGGTACGCCGCGATCGAGATGACCCGCGTCTCGCCGGTCGGGTTACCGACGAGGATCGCGGACGGGAAGACGCTGAACGCGAGGACGAACGTCAGGCAGAACGTCGTCGCGAGCCCCGGCGCGAGCAGGGGGAGCGTGATCCGGCGGAACCGGGCCTTCCAGTCCGCGCCCAGCGTCGCGGCCGCCCGCTCGAGGGTCGGGTCGATCCCCGAGAGGTAGGACAGGATCAGCAGGAACGCGAACGGGAACCCGGTGATGACGAGCGAGAAGAACACGCCCCAGTAGTTGTTGATCAGCCGGAGCGGCTGGTCGATGAGGCCGATCGCCTGCAGCGACCGGTTGAACCACCCGGCCGGCCCGAGGAAGTTGAGCAGGCCCTCGGCGGTGAGCACCGTGCCGAGCGTGATCGGCACGACGAGCATCGTCGTAATGAGCCGCTTGCCCCGGAACCGTCCCCGCATCCGGAACGCGATCGGCACCGAGGCGAGGACGTTGAACAGCGCCGCCGGGACGGAGAGCCGGAGCGTCTTCCAGATGGTGTCGCGCTGGAAGGCATCGCTGAAGAACCGCTGGTACTCCGCGAACGGGCCACCCCCGTTGGTCGGCTGGAAGGACAGGCCGAGACCGAAGAGGAACGGGTAGACGAACAGCCCGATGACGAAGATGATGGCCGGCACGAGCAGGAGCAGCTGGCTGTCGATGCCCCGCTCGGCGAGCCGGTGGCGCCGGCTGAGGCCGGTGCCCGGTGGGGTCGCTCGAGAGGTGGCCGTGCTCATGTCGAGCCCACCTCGCTGAGGGACGGCTGGGCATCGGCGAGGGCCGGCGCCGGCGGCCGCTCGTCCCCGCGGGGGAAGACGAGCAGTCGCTCGGACGGGATGGCGAGCGTCACCTCGTCGCCGGGGGCGACGCGCTCGGGGGTCTTCAGGTGGAAGGCGGCACCAGACGATGTGCGGGCCTCGACCGCGAACTCCCGGCCGTGGTACTCGACGACCTCCACCGTGGCGGACATCGAGTTGTCCGTGGCGCCCGCGCCGGCCGGGCCGCCGGGCAGGACCTCGATGTCCTCGGGGCGGACCCCGACGACGACCGGCTCACCGGCGGAGACACCGGGTGCGGCCGCCCCGGTGAGCCGCAGCCCGCGGCCCTCGACGACGACGCCACCCGAGTCGGCCCGGGTCGCGTCGAGCTCGAAGAGGTTGCGGAAGCCCATGAACCCCGCGACATGCCAGTTCGCGGGCTGCGTGTGCAGCTCCTCCGGCGTGCCGATCTGCTGCACCTGGCCGTTGCGCAGGACGACCAGTCGGTCGGCCATCGACAGGGCCTCCTCCTGGTCGTGCGTCACGTAGACCGTGGTGAGGCCGAGGCTCGGGTGGATACGCCGGATCTCGGTGCGCAGCTCGAGGCGGAGCTACGCGTCGAGGTTGGCCACCGGCTCGTCCATGAGGACGAGCGAGGG
>NZ_JBQCCV010000082.1:0-2730 GCF_051961875.1 Intrasporangium sp.
ACCGTGACCGGGCCGCTGGACATGCGCGCCGGACGCGACCGCTACCTCGGCTACCGGTCGGCGCTGGTCGAGGCCGGGTGCGAGGTGTCCGAGGCACTCGTCGCGCACGGCGACTTCAGCCACGCGAGCGGGTCCCGGGCGATGGCCGAGCTCCTGGCGCGGGAGCCGCAGCTCGACGGGGTGTTCTGCGCCAACGACCCGATGGCGGCCGCGGCCCTGCCGGTGCTGCGCGCGGCCGGCCGCCGGGTGCCCGAGGACGTGTGCGTCGTCGGCTTCGACGACGCGCCCCTCGCGCTGACCACGCAGCCGCCGCTCACGACCGTCCGGCAGGACCCCGAGGCGATGGGCCGCGCCATGGTCGAGCTGCTGCTGGTCCAGCTCGAGCACCCGGGCAGCGCCGGCACGCGGATCCTGCGGACGAGCCTGGTCGAGCGCGGGAGCACCCGGCCGAGGGCGGGCGGGGTGCACGAGCCCCTCTTGGTTTGTCCCCGTGACTCGTGAGGCGGGGCTGGTGGCGACCTGCACGTCCTTCGCCGCGGGCGAGCCCGCGCACCACCACCTCGACGAGGCGCTGGCCGAGCGCGGCGTGCCGGCCCGCTGGGTCTGCTGGGACGACCCGGCGGTCGACTGGGCCTCGGGGCTGGTGGCGGTGCGGGCGACGTGGGACTACGAGACCCGCCGCGAGGAGTTCCTCGCGTGGGCGCGGTCGGTGCCGCGGCTGCTCAACGGGGCCGACGTCTTCGCCTGGAACACCGACAAGGCCTACCTCCCCGAGCTCGCGGGCGCCGGAGTGCCCGTGGTGCCGACCCTGGTCGTGGACGGCGAGGAGTCGCTGCCCGAGGCCATCGCCGCCTTCGACGCCGCGGTGGTCAAGCCGTGCGTCGGCGCCGGCGGCCGTGGGGTGGTGCTCTTCGACGGCACCGAGGGCGGCCCGGCGGACCTTGACGAGTCGATGCTCGGGCCCGGCCCGTGGGTGGTGCAGCCGCTCGTCGAGTCCGTGCGGACCGAGGGCGAGGGGTCGGTGTTCGTCCTCGCCGGCGAGGTGGTGTCGGCCGCGCAGAAGCGGCCCGCGGTCGGGGAGATCCGGGTGCACGAGATGTACGGCGGCTCGACGGTCGCCGTGCCGGTGTCCGAGGATGCCGCCGAGCTGGCCCGGCGTACCGTCGCGGCCGCGGAGCGGCTGCTGGGCCGGGCGCTGGACTACGCCCGCGTCGACCACCTGCGGCTGGCCGACGGCAGCCTGGCGGTGAGCGAGCTGGAGGTCACCGAGCCCGGGCTCTACCTCGACGTCCTGCCGGGCAACGGCCCCGCGTTCGCCGACCTGCTCGCCGCTCGTGTCCGGGCCTGATCTGACCGGTGGTCGGTTGTTTGCACTCGCCGGGGGCGAGTGCTAAAAAGGGCGTTGGCACTCTCCGTGCGAGAGTGACAACCCAGGGCCGAGTAAGTCGAGGTCCGAAGGCGCCGCCGGGAAGGGTCCGGCGGGTCAGCCCGGACCGTCCGTCGCGGGCGACGAATCGGCCGTCCGACTCGTCTGCGTGAGGAATCGCAAGAGTTATGTCGAAGCTGATTGCTTTCAACGAGGAGGCCCGGCGCGGTCTGGAGCGGGGCATGAACACGCTCGCCGACGCCGTCAAGGTCACCCTCGGTCCCAAGGGCCGCAACGTCGTGCTCGAGAAGAAGTGGGGCGCTCCCACGATCACCAACGACGGCGTGAGCATCGCCAAGGAGATCGAGCTCGAGGACCCCTACGAGAAGATCGGCGCCGAGCTGGTCAAGGAGGTCGCGAAGAAGACCGACGACGTCGCCGGTGACGGCACGACCACCGCGACCGTGCTCGCCCAGGCCATGGTCCGCGAGGGCCTGCGCAACGTGGCGGCCGGTGCGAACCCGATGGCGCTCAAGCGCGGCATCGAGACGGCCGTCAAGGCCGTGTCCGACGCGCTGCTCGAGATGAGCAAGGACGTCGAGACCAAGGAGCAGATCGCGGCCACCGCGTCGATCTCCGCCGCCGACACCACCGTCGGTGACGCCATCGCCGAGGCGATGGACAAGGTCGGCAAGGAGGGCGTGATCACGGTCGAGGAGTCCAACACCTTCGGCCTCGACCTCGAGCTCACCGAGGGCATGCGGTTCGACATGGGCTTCATCTCGCAGTACTTCATGACCGACCCCGAGCGCATGGAGGCGGTCCTCGAGGAGCCCTACATCCTGATCGCGAACCAGAAGGTCTCGACGGTCAAGGACCTGCTCCCGCTGCTGGAGAAGGTCATGCAGGCCGGCAAGCCGCTGCTGATCATCGCCGAGGACGTCGACGGCGAGGCGCTGTCGACCCTGGTCGTCAACAAGATCCGTGGCACCTTCAAGTCGGTCGCCGTCAAGGCGCCGGGCTTCGGTGACCGTCGCAAGGCGATGATGCAGGACATCGCGATCCTCACCGGTGGCCAGGTCATCTCCGAGGACGTGGGGCTCAAGCTGGAGAACACCGGCATCGAGCTGCTCGGCCAGGCCCGCAAGGTCGTCATCACCAAGGACGAGACCACGATCGTCGAGGGTGCCGGCGACGGCGCCCAGATCGAGGGCCGGGTCAACCAGATCCGCGCCGAGATCGAGAAGTCGGACTCCGACTACGACCGCGAGAAGCTGCAGGAGCGCCTGGCCAAGCTGGCCGGCGGTGTCGCGGTGATCAAGGTCGGCGCGGCCACAGAGGTCGAGCTCAAGGAGCGCAAGCAC
>NZ_JBQCCV010000083.1:0-3384 GCF_051961875.1 Intrasporangium sp.
AAGCTCTCCGACGAGCTCGGCGCCGGCTCGATGACCGGCCTGCCGATCATCGAGACCAAGGCCGGTGACGTCTCGGCGTACATCCCGACCAACGTCATCTCGATCACCGACGGCCAGATCTACCTGCAGGCGGACCTCTTCAACGCCAACGTCCGCCCGGCGATCGACGTGGGTGTGTCGGTGTCCCGCGTCGGCGGTGCCGCGCAGATCAAGGCGATGAAGTCCGTCGCCGGTCGACTCAAGCTCGACCTCGCGCAGTTCCGCGCCATGGAGGCGTTCGCGATGTTCGCCTCCGACCTCGACCCCGCGTCCCGCGCCCAGCTCGCCCGTGGTGCCCGGCTCGTCGAGCTGCTCAAGCAGCCGCAGAGCCACCCGTACCCGGTCGAGGAGCAGGTCGTCTCGATCTGGGCCGGCACGACCGGCAAGCTCGACGACATCGCCGTCGAGGACGTCCGCCCCTTCGAGCAGGAGCTGCTCGAGCAGCTGCGCCGCGAGGTCAGGATCCTCCAGACGATCCGCGAGACGAAGAAGCTCGACGACGACACCGAGGCCGCCCTCGAGAAGGTCACCGAGGACCTGAAGTTCACCTTCAAGGCGTCGGGCCGTGAGGCCGTCACCGCCGGCACGGAGGAGTTCGGCGAGCTCGACGACGACCAGATCACCCAGGCGAAGATCGTCAAGCAGAAGCGATGACGGTATGCCGTCCCGCTCCCTCCCAGCCCACCGCCCCATGGGTGGCGGGCTGGGAGCGGGGTGAGCGGCATACGACATCGGCGGCAGCGCGAGCGCGCGCGACCGGCTGACGAGACCCACACGACCTAGACGACCCACTTAGACCAGGAGAGGCGGAGCACATGGGAGCGCAGATGCGGATCTACCGCCAGCGCATCAAGTCCGTCCAGTCCATCAAGAAGATCACCAACGCGATGGAGCTGATCGCGGCCGCCCGCGTCGTCAAGGCCCGCCAGCGCGCCGTCGAGGCGATGCCGTACACGAGCGCGCTGACCCGTGCAGTGTCGGCCGTGGCGACGAACGCCAACGAGGACCACCCGCTCACGAGCCAGAAGGAGACGGCGACCCGCGCAGGCGTCGTCGTCATCGCTGCGGACCGTGGCCTCGCCGGTGCCTACTCCGTCTCGGCGATCAAGGAGAGCAACGAGCTCGTCGAGAAGCTGCGGGGCGAGGGCAAGGAGGTCCAGCCCTACCTCGTCGGCCGCAAGGCGGTGACCTACTACAACTTCCGGCGTCGCGAGTTCGCCGCCGAGTGGACCGGGTTCACCGACGCGCCGCAGTTCGAGAACGCCCGCGAGATCGCCGACCGGATCACCGCCGACTTCCTCAAGTCGGCGGAGGAGGGCGGCATCGACGAGGTGCACATCGTCTACACCCGCTTCCGCTCGATGGTGACCCAGGAGCCGCACGTGCTGCGCCTGCTGCCCCTCGAGGTGGTCGAGGCCGACGACGCCGGCGAGGACTCCGTCGACCTCACGGTGCGCCAGTACGAGGAGGGTGAGCTGCTCCCCGAGTACGACTTCGAGCCGAACGCGAACGAGGTGCTCGACGCGCTGCTGCCGAAGTACGTCCGCAACCGGGTTTTCACCTGCCTGCTCAGCTCCGCGGCGTCCGAGCTCGCGGCGCGTCAGCGGGCCATGAAGTCCGCGACGGACAACGCCGAGGAGCTCATCAAGAAGTACGAGCGGCTCGCCAACCAGGCCCGTCAGGCCGGCATCACCCAAGAGATCAGCGAAATCGTGGGCGGTGCGAACGCCCTCGCCGACGCACAGAAGTAAGCCCACGAAGGTTAGGAAGCATCAGCCATGACTGCAACTGTCAGTGAGAACACCGCTGGCGCCCCGGCCCAGGGTGCGACCGGTCGCATCTCCCGGATCATCGGCCCCGTCGTCGACGTCGAGTTCCCGGCCGACTCGATGCCGGAAATGTACAACCTGCTCAAGACCGAGGTCACCCTCCAGGGCGAGACGAAGGACCTCAACCTCGAGGTCGCGCAGTACGTCGGCGACAACATGGTGCGCGCCATCTCGCTCCAGCCGACCGACGGCCTCGTGCGCGGCGCCGCGGTCCGCGACACCGGTGGCCCCATCAGCGTGCCGGTCGGCGACGTGACCCTCGGTCGCGTCTTCAACGCCACGGGTGACTGCCTCAACCTCGCCCCCGGCGAGAAGCTCGAGGTCACCGAGCGGTGGGGCATCCACCGCAAGGCCCCCGACTTCGACCAGCTCGAGAGCAAGACCCAGATGTTCGAGACGGGCATCAAGGTCATCGACCTGCTGACCCCGTACGTGCAGGGTGGCAAGATCGGCCTCTTCGGTGGTGCGGGCGTCGGCAAGACGGTCCTCATCCAGGAGATGATCGCCCGAGTCGCGCGCGACCACGGTGGTGTGTCGGTGTTCGCCGGAGTCGGCGAGCGCACCCGTGAGGGCAACGACCTCATGGTCGAGATGGAGGAGGCCGGCGTCCTCGGGCAGACGGCCCTCGTCTTCGGCCAGATGGACGAGCCGCCGGGCACGCGTCTGCGCGTCGCCCTGTCCGCCCTGACGATGGCGGAGTACTTCCGCGACGTCCAGAAGCAGGACGTGCTCCTCTTCATCGACAACATCTTCCGGTTCACGCAGGCCGGCTCGGAGGTCTCGACCCTGCTCGGCCGCATGCCGAGCGCGGTCGGCTACCAGCCGAACCTCGCCGACGAGATGGGCATCCTGCAGGAGCGGATCACCTCGACGCGCGGTCACTCGATCACCTCGATGCAGGCGATCTACGTCCCCGCCGACGACTACACCGACCCGGCCCCGGCTACGACCTTCGCGCACCTCGACGCGACGACCGAGCTCTCGCGTGACATCGCCTCGATGGGTATCTACCCGGCCGTGGACCCGCTCTCCTCGACGAGCCGGATCCTCGACCCGCGCTACATCACGCAGGACCACTACAACACTGCGGTCCGGATCAAGTCGATCCTCCAGCGCAACAAGGAGCTGCAGGACATCATCGCGATCCTCGGTATCGACGAGCTCTCCGAAGAGGACAAGATCCTCGTCAACCGGGCTCGCCGGATCCAGCGGTTCCTGTCGCAGAACACCTACGTCGCGAAGCAGTTCACCGGCATCGAGGGCTCCACGGTCCCGCTCGCCGAGACGATCGAGGGGTTCACCAAGATCGCGGACGGCGAGTTCGACCACATCGGTGAGCAGGCGTTCTTCATGTGCGGTGGCCTCGAGGACGTCGAGCGCCAGTGGGCCGAGATCCAGAAGAACCTCTGACCGGATCCTCGGGCGGACCGATGACTATGCCGCTGGGCGCGCGTCCCACGAAGCGCCCCCCCCCCCCAACGGCGGGGGTGGGGGGGGGCTCACTGCCCCCGCCCGC
>NZ_JBQCCV010000084.1:0-4178 GCF_051961875.1 Intrasporangium sp.
CCCTGCAGCCAGGCCCGCCAGGCCGGCTCCTCGCGCCGCACGTAGTCCGCGGCTTCTGCGGAGAACAGGTACGCCCGGACGCCGGCCGTCGCCTTGCCGCCGCCCTCGTCCCACGCGAAGACGCTGAGCATTCCGGGAACCGGCGCGCTGAGCCGGACCAGCGTCTGCCGCTCACCGACGCGCTCGACCGTGCCGGTGGCGCCGCGCAGCTCGACTGTGGCGCCCTCGTCGCCCAGCCCGAGCGCGTCGTGCAGGGTTGACCAGAGCGCCGCCGCGTCGCCGGGGTGGGAGGCGCTGGCCTCCAGGTGCGTGGCCTCCTGGCCGGGGAAGTGCGACAGGTAGAGGCGCAGGTTGTCGAAGAACGGCATCCAGCCCGGGCCCATCGTGTCCCAGAACTCCGACTCCCAGGCGGCGCCGGTCCCGAAGCCGCTGCTGGTGACGCGCACGATGCAGGTTCCGCCGGACTGTGCCTCGACGAGGAACTCCGACGTCAGCGGGCTGAGCGCGTCGGGGTCCTTGCCCATGAGGGCGGCCCAGTCCTCTTCGTAGACGAGGCGGCGCGGCGGCTCCCATGCGGTGACCTGGCCGTCCGAGCCCATCTCCGGGCCCATGGTGAAGTGCAGGGAGCCGCCTTCGCGCTCCTCCATCTCGGTCGGCGTGAACCAGGCACTCATGCCCTTGGCGGTGGCGATGGCTTGCCAGACCTGCTCGGGGGTGCCGGGGACCTCGACGCTGAACTCCAGGCGGTACGGGACGTTCGGGGTGGTGCTCATGGGTTCTCCTCAGGAACGGGGTGGGCGGCGACGAGGAGCCGGTGTGGGCGCCCGTCGTCATGGTGGTAGCGAGCGGCCAGGTCGAGCACCGCGGCGGTCAGGTCGTCGGCGAAGGCGGCCCGGTCGGCGGCCGACCGGAAGCCGATCTGCGTGTCGATGGTCAGGGTCGGCAGGCGCTTGCCGGACGCGCCTGCCCGGCGCGCCAGGGCGCCGACCTCGCGCACCAGCCGACCGGCCAGCGCGACGAGGTAGCTTGCCGACAGGTGGTCGGCGCTGGCTTCCGGGTCTGCCGCGGACGCGCTGACGGCCGCCGGCGACACGACATACGACGCCGCCGACGCCTGCAGCACCCGCTCCGTGATGCCCCCGTGCCGGCGCTCGCCGGCCGGCTCTACCAGGCCGTGGGCCTCGAGCGCCTTGAGGTGGTAGTTGACCTTCTGACGCGCGATCCCGACTCGGGCGGCGAGCCCGGCGGCGGAGGCCGGGACGGCCAGCTCGCCGAGCAGCCGGGCCCGGACCGGATCCAGGGCGGCGGCAGCGGCCTCTGCGCTCTCGATGACCTCAACGTCCCGCATGTCGCCACCTTGCCCTTGACAAGAAATATTGTCAAGGGCTTCGTCCTCGCCATGATGACGAGGATGTGCAGCGGTGCACCTCCGGCTCGGGCTACGACTCCCCCTGCGAGCTTCAACGATCGGGGCACTCGTCTCGGCACCAGTCCTCTATCGCGGCGCTGCGACGCGGAGCTTCAAGCGGCTCGCTAGGTCTCCAACACGGTGTCGGCCGTATCTCATCCGAGTAGATTGGCCGAGTCTTGGCTGACGGACGGGGGATGATGCCGATGCCCAGCGACGACAACAAGCGCGTCGTGTCAGAGTTCGTTCGGCGCTGTCAGGATCAGCACGACCTTGCCTACGCCGACGAGGTCTTCCATCCGGGGTTTGTGAACCACTATCGGCCCGAGGGACGAGCGATTCCCAGCACCGAGCAACCTGCGAGCGGGTTCCAGGCCTTCTACCGGGGAACTGTTGCGGGCTTTTCCGGATGCGCGCATGGAGATCAATGAACAAATCGCCGAGGGCGATCTGGTGAGCACGCGGAAGACGTTGCGCGGTACGCATCACGGCGAGTTGTGGGGTTTGGCGCCGAGCGGGAACCACGTCGAGTTCGAGTTCATCGACATCTTCCGGGTGGCTGATGGTCTGCTCATCGAGCACTGGACGAGCATGGACCTCGGAGCCTTGAAGAGCCAGATGCAGAGGGCCTAGGAGCTTCGGGGCGACCAGAAGAGACGGGATCGATGGTCGTCGCCGTGCGGCGGTATGACGCCCCTATCAAATGCATCGGTCGGGTCGCAGCAGTTGAGGACGATGGCGGCGAGGTCGTCGCATGCCTTGACGAGCAGTCTGCCGACCTGCTCGTGTTGGTAGCGCTGCGAAGGGAGTTTCGCCATGGCGAAGGCACGGCAGATCCTGTTCATTCAGGGCGGCGGGATGGGAACGCACGACCACTGGGACAACAAGCTGGTTGCGAGCCTATGCGGAGCGCTCGGGGACGGGACTGAGGTCCGGTATCCCCGCTTGCCTTGCGAGGACGACCCGAGTTTCGCTCGGTGGAGCCCGGCGATCCGACGTGAGATGGCGGGCCTGGACGATGGCGCCGTCGTGGTCGCGCATTCCGTGGGTGGGACGATCCTCGTCAATGCGCTCGCCGAGGAGCCGCCGGAGGGCGAGCTCGGGGCGATCGTGCTCATCGGCGCCCCGTTCGTCGGTGAGGGCGGCTGGCCCGGGGACGAGTTCGTCCTGCCGAAGGACCTTGGCGCGAGGCTTCCGCCCGGCGTGCCCGTTCACGTGTTCCATGGCCTGGTCGACGAGACGGCGCCACCATGGCATGCCGAGCTCTATGCCCAAGCGATCCCGCAGGCGCTGATGCACCGATTGCCCGGGCGCAATCACCAGCTGAACAATGACTTGAGCCCCGTGGCAGAGGCGATCGGTCCCGACAGACCCAGACCCGTGCGCCCAGATAGGCCGGATTAGACACACAGAAGCGGCGGATAGACCCATCTCGGAACGCCTACCCGTTGTGGCCCCGCTGCGCTTGTGTGGCCTTCAGCAGTCGGCCATAAGCTTTCGGACGACCCATTGGTTAATGCTCAAGTTCTCCTCGGCCGCGCGTACCGCTATGTCTCGGTGCAGCTTCTCGCCCAGCCGGAGGTTGAACTTTCCGGAATAGCTGCGCTCAGAGATCGGCTGCGGCACTTCCTCACCCCGTTCCTGCATATCGGCGATGACGTTCGAGAGAAGGGCCTCGAGTCCTTCGAGTGCCTCGAACTGGGAGGGTGCCAGCCAGGAGAGGGAGGGAAACTCCACCACGGTGGCGACGAACTCGTCATCCTCTACCGACCAGGCAACCCGGTAGGTGTAGTGCGGCACCTCGATGTGCTGACGCTTTAGGGTGTCCATCACTTCGCCTCCTTCTTGTCGATCGCTTTGAGTACCTGGCGCACTTGGTAGGCCTTAGCCTTGCCCTTGTCGCTTTGTATGTTGACCCGGGGATCACCGGGCCAGGGGGTCTTGAACACCGCGTGTGAGGATCCTGTTTGGCGGGGCTTCCCGAAGTGGTGTTCGCACACTTTGTGGAGATCGTTGTAGGTGATGTTCTGTGGATTGCGGCGCATTGCTGCAACGATCGACTCCACTGACGCCACACGTTGATGGTACTGCTGGCAGTACCACACGCCAACAGCTGGTCTTCGGCCCCGCACACCCAGTCCCGCCGTTTGTCACCGACTGGGCGGGGTGAGAACCCGCTCGGTGGGTGGTCCGATCCCGGGGCGCGTACCGACGCCATGCCCGTGCGGCTGCCCCCGACGGGCTCCGGCGGGCGGTTAGGTCTAGTCACACGCCGGCGACGTAGGCGGTCAGGAAGTGGACGCCGTGCCGGTCGAGGTTCCCGCGGGCACGGTCATAGTGCTCGGTCGTTCGTGGATCGGCGTGCCGGGCGAGGATCTGCGCGTCGCGCAGCGGCACGCCGGCATCGAGGGCGTTGGTGATCGCGGCGTGCCGCAGCGAGTGCGGGCTGATGTGCCGCGGGATCCCGGCCGCCTTCGCGATCCGCGCGACCATCCGATAGGCGTCGCGTCGGTCGATCGGCTTGCCGGAGACCGGTCGAAGCACGAGTCGCCCGCTGATCCGCTGACCGCGGCAGGCCTCCAGGACCCGCAGCACCGGGACGGTGATGGGCATGGTGGCCGGCTTGTTGCCCTTACCGACCACGTGCAGGACGCGGTGACCGCGCAGCGTCTCGGTGTAGTCCTCGATGCGCACGGCTGCCGCCTCGGAGGCGCGCAGCGCGTTGATGCCCAGGAGGTAGGCCAGCGCGCCGTGATGCACGGTGATGGTT
>NZ_JBQCCV010000085.1:0-3704 GCF_051961875.1 Intrasporangium sp.
CGGAAACCATCCTCGCGCTCGGCGTGCACCTCGACGATGACGGGGAGATCGACCTGTTCACGTTCGACTCCTCCGCCCGGCACGAGGGCACCGTCAACCTGGACAACTTCCGCGACGTCATCGCCAAGATCGTCGCCAAGCGCCACATGGGCACCACCAACTACGCCGCCGCGTTCAGCGCGGTCCTCGACTACTTCAAGCTCGCCCCGAAGGCCGGCGGCGGCGGGTTCTTCCGCAAGGCCACCGGCTACCGGGCGGTGGACGCCTCCGACGGGCAGCCCGTCCTGGCAGTGTTCCTCACCGACGGCTCCCCCGACAGCAAGGCCGAGGCGGTCGCCGAGATCACCCGCGCCTCCTACGCGCCGGTGTTCTGGCAGTTCCTCTCCATCGGCAAGGAGAACATCGCCTTCTTGCAGAAGCTCGATGACCTCGACGGCCGGTACGTGGACAACGCCGACTACAAGCCGGTCGGAGACGTGGACCGCACGAGCCCCCAGGACCTCTACGCGATGCTCCTCGACGAGTACCCGGGCTGGCTGGCCGACCAGCGCCGGCGGGGCCACATCCGCTGACTGCCGGATGGGGGGCTTCCCCGGGCTGCCCGCTGCCTGGCGGCGGCCCGGGGAACTCCCCCACGATCGCTACATGTCCCGGTAGCGCTTGGCGTCGGCGAGGGCCTGCGTGAGCGCCGCCCTGTCGAGACGGGGGCCGTATCCGGGGGTGTCGCGCTGGATGCGCCAGCCCTCCGCGAGCGGCCCGGCGTCGACGACGTCGAAACCGAACTCGTCGATCAGACGGCTCACCTGCGCCTTGGCGTTCCCGTCGTCTCCGGCGATCACCAGGGCGCGGCGGTCGGGCGCGCCGGCCGGCAGCGGGTCGGAGGTGAGGTCCCGGGCATAGATGTGGTTGAACGCCTTCACGACGTGCGAGGACGGCAGGTGCGCCTGGAGCATCTCGGCGGTCGTCGTCTCCTCGGTGTCGAGCGCGCGGATCGAGCCGTCCCGCTGCGGGTAGTAGTTGTTGGTGTCGACGACCGTCTTCCCGGACAGTTCCTCGACCGGAACCTGGTCGATGTTCTTGAGCGGGATGGTGACGACGGCGAGGTCCCCGGCGGCAGCAGCCTCGCGGGCGGTCGCGGCGCGCGCGTGCGGGCCGAGCTCGCCGACGAGCCCCGAGAGGGTCTCGGGGCCGCGCGAGTTGCTCACCACCACGTCGTAGCCGGAGCGCACCGCCAGGCGTGCGAGCTGGGAGCCGATGTGTCCACTGCCGATGAAGCCGATCGTTGTCATGTGGGATGCAACCACGGGGGATGCCCAGTATTCCCAGGGCCCCGCGGATTCCCGGGTGCTCCGCTGGGCGGGCAGGCATGGCGGCCCACTGGCCGCGAGGCTAGATTGGGGGCCGGAGCGCCATGCAGGCGCCCGGGCCACAGCGCCGTGCTGGACAGACACCAAGGACCGCCCTGCGAGAAGAGGCCCTGCATGAGCGACGAGGACCGCCGGCGAGAACTCGGCAGCAACGATGCCCCAGTCGAGGAGGAGATCGAGGAGTCCTTCGACCGCATCGTCGCCGAAGGGGCGCAGCGCCTGCACCGCACGTGGCGCTCGGTCCTGATCACCGGATTCTTCGGGGGCGTCGACGTCGGGCTCGGCGTCATGGCCTACCTCGCCGTCGAGCACTCCACCGGGAGCAAGCTGCTGGCCGGGCTTGCCTTCGGCGTCGGGTTCATCGCCCTCCTGCTGGCCAAGAGCGAGTTGTTCACCGAGGGCTTCCTCGTGCCCATCGCGGCAGTGGCCGCCCGACAGGCCCGGCTCCCCCAGCTCATCAAGCTGTGGACAGGAACGCTTGCGGCGAACCTCGTGGGCGGCTGGTGCTTCATGTGGCTCGTCATGAAGGCCTTTCCGGAATGGACGCCCACCGTGATCGATTCCGCCCGGCATTTTGCGGAGGCGCCGCCGTCCCTCCAATCCCTCTGCCTGGCCACTCTGGGCGGCAGCACCATCACGCTGATGACCCGCATGCAGCAGGGCACGGAGTCTGTTCCCGGCAAGATTGCGGCAGCGGTTGGGGGCGGGTTCCTGCTCTCGGGGCTGCCCCTGTTCCACTCGGTGCTCGACTCCCTGCTGATCTTCGGCGCCCTCCATGCCGGCGCACCCTTCGGCTATGGCCAGTGGCTCGGCTGGTTCGCCTACACCGCCGCGTTCAACGTCCTCGGGGGACTGCTGCTGGTGACCGCGCTGCGGCTGCTGCGCAGCAAGGAACTCCTCAGCGAGCGCCGGGCGAGCTCCTGATCGCCGCGGGCACGCCGTGGTGTACGGTTGCTGCTCGCACTCCCCCAGCCGAAAGGAAGGCCAGGCCCATGGCCGCCGACTACGACGAACTGCGCTCCGACGTCAAGGAATCCCAGAACGACTCGCTCGAGGCCGTGAAGTCGGCCAGTGCGCCCGACCCGCAGAGCGTCGTGCGCGAGCTCGACGGCGACGACAGTGGCGAGAGCGGCGATCTTCCGGGTGGGGAGATCCTCACGGGTGAGCTTGCCGTGCAGGTCATCCCGCAGGGCGACGACGAGTTCGTCTGCCAGTCCTGCTTCCTGGTCCGGCACCGCTCCCAGAAGGCCGTGGAGAAGGACGGGAACGCCTACTGCCGGGACTGCGAGGGCTGAGCAGGGACATCCCCCGGGCTACTGCCCGGGGAAGCAGGTAGGGTGGCTGTTCGAGGCGGGGCACCGGGCCCGGCCAGCTACCTGTAGGGACCAGATTGAAGAAGACCGCCGTCCTCGTGCCAGCCCTGCTCACCGCCGCCGCCCTCGGCCTGTCCGGTTGCTCGGCCCAGCTGTCCACGAAGGATTCCTGTGCCCAGTTCCTGTCGATCGAGAAGAACGTGTCGACTCTCGGAGGCACCCCCAGCCCGAGTCAGGTCAGCGGGGTGGCCGGGCAGATGGGCACCTTGGCCCAGAAGGCGTCCGACGACGTGAAGAAGGACATTGCGGCACTCGCCGACGGCCTCGAGGGCTACGCGAACGGCGACAAGTCGGCGCTCAGCACCTCCAAGGTCAGCGGGGCCGTCAACCACCTCCAGACCGTCTGCGGAGCCGGCAACTGACCTGCTCGCAACGAACCTGCGAGCAGGCAGCAGGGCCCTGGACTCCTGTGGAGTCCGGGGCCCTGCGTGTTCCGCCTTCTGCCCTAGTGACTCGGCGCAGCCGTTCCCGTCGGGGTCGCTGACGGGCTCGGGGCTGTTGCCCCGGCCGGACCCGCAGTGGCCGATGCGCTGGGGGCCGGAGTGGACCGCGGGCTCGCCGTCGCCGTGGCGGATGGGCTGGGCGTCGCGGCCGTCGTCGTCGGGGCCGGCGTTGTCGGAGTCGGGGTGCTCGAGGCCGCCGCGCTCGGGGTCGGCGCGGCAGTCCCGTTGGCCGTCACCGTGATCCCGGACGTTGGGCTCCACACGATCCTGCCGCCCTTGTAGTCCTGGGCGACTCCGCCTGCGACGGCGTACTCACCGCTGGTGGGGTAGCCGAGCTGGCCATCCTGGGACCCGAGCGACAGCCACGCGGAGCGGATCGCGCCCTTGCTCTCGAACGCGCCGGTGGCCGGGGACCAGACGATCGCCCCGCCTTGGTATGCCTGGGCCACACCGCCGCCCGTGAGGCCCGGCGCCTCGTTGCCCGTGGGGTAGCCCATGGCCCCGTTCTCGAACCCGAGCTG
>NZ_JBQCCV010000086.1:0-15690 GCF_051961875.1 Intrasporangium sp.
GCGACGCCTGCGCGATCGTGACCACGAGCGGCCGGTCCCTCGTCGAGGTGCACCTGTCGAACCCGGCGGCCCGCGAGGAGTTCCGGCACACCTCAGTCGTCGCGGGCGTCGCGACCGGGACCGTCGCCGGCTTCGGGCTGCAGAGCTACCTGCTCGCCCTCCGCGCCCTCGTCTGAGACGTAGCTGTCCGGCGGCGTCAGTCGGTGGGCTCCGCCAACGGGCCCGGCAGGGGCTCGGCGTGCACCACCGTCAGCTCAGACACGGCGCGGGTGAGCACGACGTAGAGGCGCCGCAGACCAGTCCGTTCGTCCGGCTCCGCCGCCGCGATCGCCGCGGGCTCCACGACGACGACGCGGTCGAACTCCAGTCCCTTTGCCACGCTGGCGGGCACGACCTCGACCTGGTGGTCCTCGTCGTCGCCATGGTCCGTGTCGAGCCGACCGAAGGCGATCCCGGCGTCCGCCAAGCCGTCCGACAGGCCGGGAACCACGGCGTCCGGTGCGATCACGCCGACCGAACCGGGTGCGGCCACGGCATCCCGTACGGCGTCGGCCACAGAGGCGATCAGGTCCGCGGGCGCCGTTTCGACGATCCTCAGCCGACCCTCGTTGGTGCGGACCGACGTGGGTGCCCCGAGGCCGGGCGCCGTGAGCGGCAGCAGTCGGGCGGCATACTCGATGACGGCGGCCGGCACGCGGAAGCCACGATCGAGCACCACGAGGTCGTGGGAGGACTTGCCGAGGTGGCGCATCGCCTCCTGCCACGAGCTGGTCGCCCACGGCGTCGTGCCCTGCGCGATGTCACCGAGGACCGTGGCCGACCCGGTCGAGCAGCGCCGGCCGACGGCCCGCAGCTGCATGGGGGAAAGGTCCTGCGCCTCGTCGAGGACGACATGGCCGAGACTCGGCACCCGCTCGAGCAAGTCAGCCAGCTCATCGAGGAGCGGCATGTCGGCGCGGCTCCAGCGAGCCGTGCCCTTGCTCCGGGGCGGCTTGTCCCAGAGGAGCATCCGCTGCTCGTCGGGGCTGAGGTCATCGCCGGCCGCGGCCGCGAGGGTGTCGGCGTCGGCGAACAACCCGTGGAGCACAGCCGCCGGGTCGAGCGCCGGCCAGAGCTGGGACACATATGCCCGCACGGGCGCGGACCGCGCCACGGCATCCTGCACCCGGTCGTCCGGCGACTCACCGGAACGCTCCATCGCGAGCAGCACCTGGTGGGAGAGCCGCATCGGGAGCAGGCTCCGAGCGGATGAGTAGCGGACGCCACGGGTGGCGAGCTCGTCGAGCACCTCCTGCGCCACGTATGCCGGCACCCTCCATCGGCGCACGCCGCGGGGGACGACGAGGGCCTCCGTCGGACGCTGCACCCGGGACCACACAGCCCGGCGCAGCACCGCCGCCATCCGCACGTCCCCCTTGAGCGCGGCGACCTCGGCCGGCTCGTCGGCGCGGACCCGGCCGTGGTCGAGCAGGGAGTCGATGGTGGCGTGGGAGACCCGCACCTCACCGAGCGAAGGCAGCACGGCACCGATGTGATCGAGGAAGGCGCGGTTCGGTCCGACCACCAGGACACCCGACCGGTCCAGCCGGTCGCGGAAGGAGTACAGCAGCCACGCGGCCCGATGCAGTCCCACGGCGGTCTTGCCCGTCCCCGGCGCGCCCTGGACGCAGATCGTCGTCGTCAGGTCGCCTCGGACGATCTCGTCCTGCTCGGGCTGGATCGTCGAGACGATGTCGCGCATCGGCCCGGTCCGCGGACGCTCGATCTCGGCCGCGAGCAGCGAGCCCGTGGCGCCGTCTCCTGCCGCCGCGTCGGCCGATGTGAGGTGCTCGTCCTCGAGGGCGGTCAGCCGTCCGTGCTCGACCCCGAACCGGCGCCGCAGCGTGACGTCCATGCGGTTGTTCCGCGATGCCCGGTAGAAGGCGGTGGCGAGGGGAGCACGCCAGTCGACGACCACCGGGTCCCCCGCCTCGTCGCTCACATGGCGCCGCCCGATGTGGAAGGACTCCGCGGGGCCGTCCTGCGGCGCGAGGTCGATGCGGCCGAAGAACAACGTCGTGCGCGGGTCGTCCTGCAGGGACGCGATGCGCCTGGCGAGGACCCGGGAGAGCACCTCGCCGCTGATCGCATCGCTCGCCCGTGACGCGTCCAGCGCCTCAGCCGCCTCACGCATCCGGTTCAGCTCGGCCCGGGCACGGTCGAGGAATGCCTGCTCGCGGTCGAGCTCGACCCTGGCATCATCACCCGCGGGACAGCGCGGCGACTCGGTCGATGGGCCGGTCGGGGCATCGGACGCGCGCACGGCGGAGGGACCTCTCTTGGGCCGGGGGAGGAGAAGGGGAGGGACGACGCTACACCCACGCGTGCGGCGCCAGCACCGACGATTCCGCGTTCGGCCGTGCCCACGGCTAGACTTGCGCGGCACACTTCCGACGTCCGCGACTGCGCGTGTCCGCGCGAGCGAGCCTGAGCGGCATACGAGAGAGATTCATCCGTGGCAACGACCAACGACCTGAAGAATGGCACCGTCCTCAACATCGACGGGCAGCTGTGGTCCGTAGTCGAGTTCCAGCACGTCAAGCCGGGCAAGGGCCCCGCGTTCGTGCGCACCAAGCTCAAGAACGTCGTGTCGGGCAAGACCGTCGACAACACGTTCAACGCCGGTGTCAAGGTCGAGACGAGCAACGTCGACAAGCGCACGATGCAGTACCTCTACAAGGACGGTGCGGACTTCGTCTTCATGGACACCGACACGTACGACCAGCTCAACGTGCCGGAGGGGACCGTCGGCGACGCCGCCAACTACATGCTGGAGAACCAGAACGCGATCGTCGCGACGCACGAGGGCACGCCGCTCTACGTCGAGCTGCCGGCTTCCGTCGTCCTCGAGATCACGCACACCGAGCCGGGTCTGCAGGGCGACCGCTCGACCGGCGGCACCAAGCCGGCGACGCTCGAGACCGGTGCCCAGATCCAGGTGCCGCTCTTCCTCGAGACCGGCACCAAGGTCAAGGTCGACACCCGCGACGGGTCCTACCTCGGTCGCGTCAACTGACTTGGCTGCTCGTACCAAGGCCCGGGCACGGGCCCTCGACATCCTCTTCGAGGCCGACCAGCGCAGCGTGAACGCGCTGGCCCTCCTCGACGATCGGCTCGCCGACGGCGAGTCCCGGGTCGGCAACAACCCCTACACGGCAACGCTCGTTCGCGGCGTCGTCGAGCGGTGGACCGACATCAACGCGGCACTGACCGACTACAGCCAAGGCTGGACCCTGGAGCGGATGCCGAACGTCGACCGGGCCATCCTGCGCCTCGGGGCGTGGGAGGTGCTCTTCAACGACGAGATCCCCGACCCCGTCGCGATCTCCGAGGCCGTGACCCTCGCGACCGAGCTGTCGACGGACGAGTCGCCGGCCTTCGTCAACGGGCTCCTCGCGCGCCTCGCGGAGGTCAAGGAGACCATCGTCTGACGGGCCCGCCGTGGCCCCGTCGGTCGGCGGGCGCCGAGGACCTCGGGCCGCGCAGCACGCACGTCAGCCCGGCAACGCGCACCTGACGAGCGCCTCGAGCGGGCCCAGGTCGTCCCTGTCGTC
The DNA here is from genome assembly GCF_051961875.1 of Intrasporangium sp. Lineage (GTDB taxonomy): Bacteria > Actinomycetota > Actinomycetes > Actinomycetales > Dermatophilaceae > Intrasporangium_A. Next base: position 3,594 of record NZ_JBQCCV010000086.1, read on the forward strand.
GAGGCTGCGGATCGACAGCAGGACGTTGAGCAGCATGCCCTGGGCGATGAAGTCCCGCACCGCCTCGTCCGGCCATCCGGTGCGCTTGAGGGTCGTGAAGATCTCGCCCATCCGCTCGCGGGCCGCGGCCCCGATCTCGGCGACCGCACCGTCGGAGAAGCCGTGCATCATGACGCGCAGCAGGTTCTGGTCATGGAGCAGCTCGGCGTAGGCCCCGCCGAGCCGCTCGCGGTCCGCCTCGCTCTCGGGGTCGAAGTCGTCCTCGATGATCTCCTCGAAGGTCTGCCGGACCCGCTCGCAGGCGCGCTCGAAGACGGTGATGAACAGCTCGAGCTTCGTCCCGAACATCCGCACGACGTATGGCTGCGACACGCCGGCCTGGCGTGCCACCGCGTCCGTGCTCGTGCCGGCATACCCGCCCTCGGCGAACGCCCGTGTCGCGGCCTCGAGGATGTCCTCGCGCCGCTCCGACCCCTTCATCCGCGTCTTCGTCGTCATCACCCTTGACATGTTATCAGTCGATTACTTAACCTCAGGCGAGTAAGTAATCATTCGATGCCAACAAGGAGGTGTGACATGACCACCGCCGTCCTGTCGCCCCCAGCCCAGGAAGCACCCCGCAGAGCCGTGCCCGTCTGGCTCGCCGTCGCGGCCGCGTCGCTGCCGATGTTCATGGCGACCCTCGACAACCTCGTCCTGACCAGCGCCCTGCCGGTCATCGACGCCGACCTGCACGCCACCGTCACCGAGCTCTCGTGGTTCATGAACGCCTTCACCCTGTCGTTCGCGAGCCTCATGCTCACCGCGGCCAGCCTCGGCGACCGGCTCGGCAGGCGGCGCGTCATGCTCGCCGGCATCGTCGTGTTCACCCTCGCGTCCATCGCGAGCGCGCTGTCGACGACGCCCACCGCGCTCATCGTCTCGCGCGCGATCCAGGGCGCCGGAGCAGCGGCGATCATGCCGCTCTCGCTCACCCTCCTCGCCTCGGCGGTCCCCGAGCGGCTCCGCCCCGTCGCCATCGGGATCTGGTCCGGCGTCTCCGGTCTCGGCGTCGCCCTCGGGCCGGTCATCGGCGGGGCTGTCGTCGAGGGGATCAGCTGGCAGGCCATCTTCTGGCTGAACGTGCCCGTCGCGATCGTCGCGATCCCGTTGCTGCGGTTCGCGATCCGTGAGTCGAAGGCGGGCCGGCCGCGGCTCGACCTCATCGGCACCATCCTGCTCGGCGGGGCCGTGTTCCTCGGCATCTGGGGCATCGTGCACGGCAACGACGACGGCTGGACCGCGGCCTCGGTCCTCGGGCCACTGGTCGCAGCCACCCTGCTCGTGCCCGGCTACCTCCTGTGGGCCTCCCGGCGCAGGGACGCCGTGCTCCCGCTTCGCCTCTTCGCCTCGCGCAGCTTCTCGGCGGCCAACGTCATCGGCCTGCTGTTCACCCTCGGTATGTTCGGCGCCGTCTTCCTGCTCGCCCAGTACCTCCAGGTCGTCATGGGCTACTCGCCGCTCGAGGCCGGCATCCGCACCCTGCCCTGGACGGCGGCGCCGATGGTCTTCGCACCGCTCGCCGGCGTGCTCGCGCGTCGCATCGGGGTCCGGCCACTGCTGCTGGTCGGCCTCGCGTCGCAGACGGTCGCGCTGGCCTGGTTCGCTTCGGTGACCGCGAGCTACGCCGGATACGGGTCCTTCGTGGCCCCGCTCCTGCTCGCAGGCGCCGGGATGGGCCTGACCTTCGCGCCGAGTGCGACCGCGGTGCTCGACGGTCTGCCCGACTCCGACTTCGCCGTCGCGAGCTCGGCCAACTCGACCGTCCGTGAGTTCGGAGTGGCCATCGGCATCGCGGTCCTTGTCGCGGTCTTCCTCGCCCACGGTGGCTCGATCAGCCCGACCGGCTACGACGGCGCCATCGGTCCGGCCCTGCTCACCGGCGCGGCCGCCGTGGGCGTGGCGGCCCTCGCGGCGCTCTTCATCCCGGGCCGGCGACGCGGCGGGACGGCATCCGACTAGGTTGTGGGCGTGCCCGCACGCCTGCTCGTCGTCCACCACACGCCCTCGCCGGCGGTCCAGGAGATCCTGGAGTCCGTGCTCGCCGGCACGCGGGCGGAGGGGATCGAGGGTGTCGAGGTGGACGTGCATCCCGCGCTGTCCGCGACGGCGAGCGACCTGCTCGCCGCCGACGGGCTGCTCCTCGGGACGCCGGCCAACATCGGCTACATGAGCGGCGCGCTCAAGCACTTCTTCGACACGATCTACTACCCGACCCTCGAGGCCAAGCACGGTCTGCCCTACGGCTACTGGGTCCACGGGAACAACGACACCGAGGGCGCCAGCCGAGCGATCGAGTCGATCGGTGGCGCCCTCGGGTGGGTGCGGTCCGCCTCGCCGCTGCTCGTCACCGGTCAGGTGGACAAGGCGGTGCGCGAGGCGGCGTTCGAGCTGGGCGGCACCCTGGCCGCCACGCTCATGTCCTGAGGCTGACGATCAGAAGGCGGGCAGGACCGCGCCGTCGCCCCACGTCTTCTCGATGTACTGCTTGACCTCGGGGGAGTGGAGCAGCTCGTCGAGCTTCTTGAGCGCGGCGTTGCCCTCCTCGTTCTTGCGGATCGCGACGAAGTTGGCGTAGGGGCTGTCCTTGCCCGACTCGACGAGGATCGCGTCCTTCGCCGGGCTCAGCCCCGCCTCGAGGGCGTAGTTGCCGTTGATGACCGCCGCGTCGAAGTCGTCGAGTGAGCGCACGAGCTGGGCGGGGTCGGTCTCCTTGAACTGCAGGTGCTTCGGGTTCGTCGCGATGTCGAACAGCGTCGCGTTCGTCGCGTCCTTGCCCGGCTTGAGGGTGATCAGGCCCGCCTTGGTGAGCAGCTCGAGCGCGCGGCCCTGGTTGGACGGGTCGTTGTTGATCCCGACCTGCGCGCCGTCCTTCAGCTCGTTCGGGGACTTGATCTTCTTGGAGTAGAGGCCGAACGGCTCGATGTGCACACCCGCGAAGTGGGCGAAGTCGTAGCCCTTCTCCTTGACCTGCGCCTCGTAGTAGGGCAGGTGCTGGAAGTAGTTCGCGTCGAGCGAGCCCTCGGCGAGCTGGACGTTGGGCTGCACGTAGTCGTCATAGAGCTTGATGTCGAGCTTGAGGCCCGCCTTCGCCGCGAGGTTGTCCTGGACGAACTGGAGGATCTTCGCGTGGGGCGTCGGGCTCGCGCCGATGGTGATCGTCGTGACGCCGCCGTCGGTCTTGGGACCGCTCGAAGCCGCGTCCGAGGTGGCGCCGCAGGCACTCAGCGCGAGGGCGCCGACGGCGATCGTCGCAGCGATGGGAAGGGCACGGGACATGGGAGTTTCCTTTCGTGTCAGACAGATTCAGCGGTATGCCGCTGGGCTTGCTGGGATGCTCAGGCGCGGTTCGCCTCGCGGCTCCGCACCCGTCGAGTGGGCACTGCTGGTCGGCCGGATCGGCACCGGTCTGCGCTGGGGAGGTGACCCCTTAGCGGTGGTCGATCCGGCGCACGACGAGGTCGCCGACCATCTGCACGAGCTGGACGATGACGACGAGCAGGACGACCGCCGCGATCATCACGTCGCTCTGGAACCGGTTGTAGCCGTAGGACATTGCCGTCGCGCCGAGGCCGCCGCCACCGACGGCGCCGGCCATCGCGGTGTACGAGACGAGGGCGATGACCGTGGTGGTGAGCCCGGCGACGAGCCCGGGGGCGGCCTCGGCGAGGAGGACCTGCCGCACGATCTGGCCGTCGCTTGCGCCCATCATCTGCGCTGCCTCGACCTTCCCGCTCGCCACCTCGCGCAGCGAGGTCTCGACGAGCCTGGCGTAGAAGGGGATTGCGCCCACGGTCAGGGGGACGACGGCCGCCTGCCAGCCGGCGCTCGTGCCCACGACGAACCGGGTGAACGGGATGATCGCGATCATCAGGATGAGGAACGGCAGTGACCGGCCCACGTTGACGACGGCTCCGAGCGCCCGGTTCACGGCGGGCGCGGGACGGAGGCCGCCCGGCCCGGTCACGTGGAGGAGGACACCGAGGGGGAGTCCTCCGAGAAGCGTGAAGGCCGACGCGAGGAGCGTCATCAGGAGGGTCTCCTGCGTGGCGGGCCACATCCCCTGCGTGATGACGGGGTTGTCGAGCCAGGTGCTGTCGGCGAGGTGGATCATGCTGCCACCTCCGCGGTGAGGCCCTGCCCGCTGAGCAGCTCAGTGACGCGGAGGGCTGCCTGCCTGTCGGCGACCTCCAGCTGGAGGCGCCCGACCCGCTGGCCGTCGATCGTCTCGAGCGTCGCTGCGGCGATTTCGGCGACGATGCCCGCGGTGTCGAGGACGGCGAGAACCTCGCGGGCGCTGCGCACCTGCGTCGAGCCGCCGAGAGAGACGGCGACGAGCCGCCCGGCACGGTCGGGATCGCTCGGTGGGAGCGGCACGAGGGCGCGGGCGAGCGGCGTGTCGCCGGAGGTCACCACGTCGAGGAGCGCGCCGGTCTGGGCGACGCGACCCCGGTCGAGCAGGGTCACGGAGTCGCAGGCCTCGCGGACGACCGAGGGCTCGTGGGTGATGATGACGACCGTGATGCCGAGCCGGTCGCGGAGGCTGCGGAGCAGCCTGAGGATCTGACGAGTCGTCTCCGCGTCCAGAGCAGAGGTGGGCTCGTCGCAGAGGAGGACGGGTGGCCGGGTGGCGAGGGCGCGGGCGATCCCGACCCGCTGCTGCTGGCCTCCGGAGAGCTGCGCCGGGTAGCTGCCGCCGCGATCGGTGAGGCCGACGAGGTCGAGCAGCTCCGCGACCCGGGCCTCGCGCTCGGTGCGGGCCACCCCGGCGATCTCGAGCGGGTGCGCGACGTTGCCGGCGGCCGTCCGTGAGTCGAGCAGGTGGACGTGCTGGAAGACCATCCCGATCGACCGGCGGGCTCGCCGGAGGGCGGCACCGCGCAGCCCGTCGATGCGGCTCCCCGCGATCTCGACCTCGCCGCTCGTCGGCGGCTCGAGGCCGGTCAGGCACCGGATGAGGGTGGACTTCCCGGCGCCGGAGGGCCCGACGATGCCGTGGATCTCACCGGCCGCGATCTCCAGGGAGATGTCCTCGAGCGCGGTGAGGCCGCCGAACTGCTTGCGGACGCCGGAGAGGCGGATGAGCGGGGGATGGTCGGGCACGGCGGCTCCTGGCAGGCGAGATGGTGGGGCAGGACGAGGGACGCGCCGGGGCGCTCGAGGGCGAGGCGTGCGGCGCTGGACGCGGCAGGGGCCGCCGGTGGTCGGTGCCGAGGAGGAGTCAGCAGGCGAACGTCGGGCCGCACGCACGGCGACACATTCGGCCGGTGGGGCCGGTGTCGGTGCGGGGCATCATCACGGCGAACGTCACGGATGGATAATACGAACTTATGGATCGGCGACCAAAAGCGGGGGTCGAACGTCCACTTCCCGAGACGCCGCCGAGCCGGGAGTCGGCCGCAAGGGTCGGCATCGCGACGTGGACGATGTCGGGAGCACCATCGGGTGGCCGGTACACTCGCTGGCGATCGACATCCTTTAACCACCGTCCTGTGAGGCGGGGAAGGAGGTCAGGCCGCTGTGACCTGCCCTGAGCCCACTGCACCGGCCACCGTTCCGCAGATTCCGCCCGATGCCCGCGACGTCATGGTCGCGGAGGACATCGCCCGGGCCCTGCGTCGAATCGGTCACGAGATCCTCGAGCGCAACAAGGGCGCCGCGGACCTCGTCGTGCTCGGTATCCCGTCCCGTGGCGTCCCGCTCGCCGAGCGCCTCGCCGCCGCAATCACCCAGGTCGAGGGCATCGACGTGCCCGTCGGCCAGCTCGACGTGACCCTCCACCGCGACGACCTGCGCCGCCAGCCGGTCCGTGCGGCCGGGCGCACCAACATCCCCGGCGGGGGCATCGACGACAAGGTCGTCATCCTCGTCGACGACGTGCTCTACTCCGGCCGGACCATCCGCGCAGCGCTCGACGCCCTGGCCGAGCTCGGCCGGCCCCGCGCCGTGCGCCTCGCGGTCCTCGTCGACCGCGGGCACCGCGAGCTGCCGATCCGGGCCGACCACGTGGGCAAGAACCTGCCGACGTCCCGGGAGGAGCGGGTCCACGTCCGGGTGGCCGAGGTCGACGGGGTGGACACCGTCCGGATCAGCGGGGGTGACCGCCGGTGACCCGCCACCTCATCTCGTCCGCCGACCTGACCCGGCAGGACGTCGAGTCGATCCTGGCCACCGCCGAGTCGATGCAAGACGTCCAGCGCCGCGAGGTCAAGAAGGTCCCGACGCTCCGCGGCCGGACGGTCATCAACTTCTTCTTCGAGGACTCCACCCGGACCCGGTCCTCCTTCGAGATCGCCGGCAAGTGGATGTCCGCCGACACCATCAACCTCTCCGCCAAGGGCTCCTCCACCTCCAAGGGCGAGAGCCTGCGCGACACCGCCATGACCGTCGACGCGATGGCGGTCGACGCCCTCGTCATCCGGCACAACGCCTCCGGCGCCGCCAGGCAGGTGTCGCAGTGGGTCCGCTGCAGCGTCATCAACGCGGGCGACGGCACCCACGAACACCCCACGCAGGCGCTGCTCGACGCCTACACGCTCCGCAGCCGGATGGGCGAGCTCGACGGCAAGCATGTCGTCATCGTGGGCGACCTGACCCACTCCCGGGTCTTCCGCAGCAACGTCATCACCCTGCGGACGCTCGGCGCCCGCGTCACGGTCGTCGCGCCGCCCACCCTCATGCCGGCCGGGAGCGGGGCCTGGAGCGAGACCGACGGCTTCGCGACGAGCTGGGACCTCGACGCCGTCATCGATGGTGAGCGGCCCGTCGACGCTGTGATGATGCTCCGCGTCCAGAAGGAGCGGATGACCGGCGGCTACTTCCCGACGCCCCGCGAGTACACCGTCGAGTACGGCCTGACACGGGAGCGGCTCGCCCGCCTCGTCGACCGCAACCCGGACGCCCTCGTGCTGCACCCCGGCCCCATGAACCGCGGCCTCGAGATCGCCGCCGAGGTCGCCGACGCACCCCAGTCGGTCATCCTCGACCAGGTCTCGGCCGGCGTCGCCGTCCGGATGGCCGTCCTCTACCACCTGCTCGCGGGCGAGACCGCACAGCTACTCCCGGAAGGAGTCCAGGCATGAGCGCCGACCGGGGTGAGGAAACGAGCGAGGAACGAGCGAGGCCCGGAGCGAAGGGAAGAGGCGCGACCGAGAACATGAGCGCCCTGCTCATCACCGGGGCGCGCCTGCTCGGACGAGACGCCGCCGACATCCTCGTCGAGGACGGCCGGATCACCGAGATCGGGATCGTCACCGCCCCCGAAGGCGCCACCGTCATCGACGCCGACGGCCTCATCGCGCTGCCCGGCCTCGTCGACCTGCACACCCACCTGCGCGAGCCCGGTCGCGAGGACGCCGAGACGATCGCGTCCGGGTCCGAGGCGGCGGCAGCCGGCGGCTTCACCGCGGTCTTCGCGATGGCGAACACGAGCCCCGTCACCGACACGGCCGAGGCCGCCGAGCGGGTCCTCGATCTCGGGCGCGCCTGCGGGCTCGTCGACGTCGTGCCGGTCGGCGCGGTGACGCGAGGCCTGCAGGGCGAACAGCTCGCCGAGCTCGGGCTGATGGCCCGCTCCCGGGCGGGCGTGCGCGTCTTCTCCGACGACGGCCGGTGCGTCGCCGACGGGCGGATCATGCGCCGTGCCCTCGAGTACATCAAGCCCTTCGGCGGGGTCATCTCGCAGCACGCCCAGGACCCGCGCCTCGCCGACTCCAGCGCCTGCTGCCACGAGGGCGAGATCTCCGGGCGCCTCGGGCTGCCCGGCTGGCCGGGCGTCGCCGAGGAGGCGATCGTCGCCCGCGACGTCATGCTCGCGCGGCACACCGGTTCGCGCGTCCACATCGCGCACGTCTCGACGGCGGGCACCGTCGAGGTGATCCGGTGGGCCAAGGCGCAGGGCATCGACGTGACCGCCGAGGTGACGCCCCACCACCTGGCCCTCACGACCGACCTGCTGCTCGGCTACGACCCCGTCTACAAGGTCAACCCGCCGCTGCGGCCGACCGAGGACGTCGAGGCGCTCCGGCAGGCGCTCGTCGACGGCACGATCGACGCCGTCGCGACCGACCACGCCCCGCACGCCCGCCACGACAAGGAGCACGCCTTCGTCGACGCGGCCTTCGGGATGGTCGGCCTCGAGACCGCCCTGCCGGTCGTCAGCGAGGTGCTCGTGCGGACGGGCCGGCTCGACTGGGCCGACGTCGCCCGCGTGATGTCCGCCAACCCGGCCCGGATCGGCGGGCTCGCGCACCACGGCCGGCCCCTCGCCGTCGGCGAGCCGGCCCACCTCACCCTCGTCGACCCCGACCGCACCGTCACCGTGGACGCCGCCGCGAGCCGGAGCCGCTCCCGCAACAACCCGTGGCACGGGCGCACCTACACGGGCGCCGTCCACACGACCATCCACCGCGGCCGCGTCACCCACAGCACCGACGCGACCGCCCGGACCGCAGAGGCGGAATACGCACAGTGACCCTCAACCTCCCCAGCCAACAGCGCCAGCCGGCCGTCCTCGTCCTCGAGGACGGGCGTGCCTTCCGCGGCTCCTCCTACGGAGCCGTCGGCGAGACGGTCGGCGAGGCGGTCTTCTCCACCGGGATGACCGGCTACCAGGAGACCCTGACCGACCCCAGCTACCACCGCCAGGTCGTCGTCATGACCGCGCCGCACATCGGCAACACCGGCGTCAACACCGAGGACCCGGAGTCGCAGCGGTTCTGGGTCGCCGGGTTCGTCGTGCGTGAGCCCGCGATCCGGTCCTCGAGCTGGCGCGCCACCGACGAGCTCGAGGCCGAGCTGCGGGCGCAGGACATCGTCGGGGTCTGCGAGATCGACACCCGGGCCCTCACCCGCCACCTGCGCGAGCGCGGTGCGATGCGGGTGGGCCTCTTCAGCGGCCCGGCCGCACAGCGCCCGCTCGACGACCTCGTCCAGGTCGTCCGCGAGGCGCCCCAGATGGCCGGCGCGGCGCTCGCCGCCGAGGTCACGACCGACGAGCCGTATGTCGTCCCGGCCGAGGGGGAGCGGCGCTTCACCGTCGCCGCGATCGACCTCGGGATCAAGGCGATGACGCCGCAGCGGATGACCCAGCGCGGCATCGAGGTGAACGTCCTGCCGAGCACCGCGACGATCGAGGACGTGCTCGCCGTCGGCGACGGCGGCCCCGACGGCGTCTTCTTCTCCAACGGCCCCGGCGACCCGGCCACCGCCGACCCGGAGGTGGCCCTGCTCCGCGAGGTGCTGGACCGGCGGATCCCCTTCTTCGGGATCTGCTTCGGCAACCAGCTGCTCGGCCGGGCCCTCGGCTTCGGCACCTACAAGCTGAAGTACGGCCACCGCGGGATCAACCAGCCGGTCATGGACCGGGCCACCGGCAAGGTGGAGGTCACGGCGCACAACCACGGCTTCGCCGTGGACGCGCCGCTCGACACGGAGGCCGACACGCCATACGGGCGGGTGCGGGTCTCTCACGTCTGCCTCAACGACGACGTCGTGGAGGGCCTCGAGTGCCTCGACCTGCCCGCCTACTCGGTCCAGTACCACCCGGAGGCCGCGGCGGGACCGCACGACGCGGCATACCTCTTCGACCGGTTCGTGGATCTCATGCAGCACCAACAGAGCGACAAGCAGAAGCAGGAGGCGGGCGCCTGATGCCCAAGCGCGACGACATCAAGAGCGTCCTCGTCATCGGCTCCGGCCCGATCGTCATCGGGCAGGCGTGCGAGTTCGACTACTCGGGCACCCAGGCGTGTCGCGTCCTGCGCGAAGAGGGCATCCGGGTCATCCTCGTCAACAGCAACCCGGCGACGATCATGACGGACCCGGAGATGGCCGACGCCACCTACGTCGAGCCGATCACCCCGCAGGTCGTCGAGGCGATCATCGCGAAGGAGCGCCCCGACGCCGTCCTCGCGACCCTCGGCGGCCAGACCGCCCTCAACTGCGCCATGTCCCTCCACGAGGCCGGCGTCCTCGAGAAGTACGACTGCCCCCTCATCGGCGCCAACGTCGAGGCGATCCAGCTCGGCGAGGACCGCGAGGCCTTCAAGGGTGTCGTCGAGCGGTGTGGTGCCGAGTCGGCCCGCTCCGTCATCTGCCACACCATGGACGAGTGCCTCGCCGCCGCCGAGGAGCTGAGCTACCCCGTCGTCGTGCGGCCCTCGTTCACCATGGGCGGCCTCGGCTCCGGCTTCGCCTACGACGAGGCGGACCTGCGCCGGATCGCCGGCCAGGGGCTGCAGTACTCGCCGACCACCGAGGTCCTCCTCGAGGAGTCGATTCTGGGGTGGAAGGAGTACGAGCTCGAGCTGATGCGGGACAACGCCGACAACGTCGTCGTCATCTGCTCGATCGAGAACTTCGACCCGATGGGGGTGCACACCGGCGACTCGATCACGGTGGCGCCCGCCCTGACGCTGACCGACCGCGAGTACCAGCAGATGCGCGACATCGGCATCGACGTGATCCGCGAGGTGGGCGTCGACACCGGCGGCTGCAACATCCAGTTCGCCGTGAACCCGGAGAACGGCCGGATCATCGTCATCGAGATGAACCCGCGCGTCTCGCGCTCGAGCGCCCTCGCCTCGAAGGCGACCGGGTTCCCGATCGCCAAGATCGCGGCCAAGATGGCGATCGGCTACACGCTCGACGAGGTCCCCAACGACATCACCCGCGAGACCCCCGCGAGCTTCGAGCCGACGCTCGACTACGTGGTCGTCAAGGTGCCCCGCTTCGCGTTCGAGAAGTTCCCGGCGGCCGACCCGACGCTGACGACGACCATGAAGTCGGTCGGCGAGGCGATGGCGATCGGCCGCAACTTCACCGAGGCGCTGCAGAAGGCGCTCCGCTCGCTCGAGAAGAAGGGCGCCTCGTTCCACTGGAACGGCGACGTCACGCCCGCGGCGGCCCGCCGGGCGCTCGCGGACTCGAAGGTGCCGACCGACGGCCGGATCATCCACGTCCAGCAGGCGCTGCGTGGCGGCTGCACCGTCGAGGAGGTCCACGCGGCCACCGGCATCGACCCGTGGTTCCTCGACCAGATCGCGCTGCTCAACGAGGTCGCCGAGCTGCTCCGCGGCGCGGACCAGCTGACGCCCGAGCTGCTGCGGCTCGTCAAGCGGCACGGCTTCAGCGACGCGCAGGTCGCGGCGATCCGGCACATGCCCGAGAGCGTGGTCCGCGGCGTCCGGCAGGCGCTCGGGGTGCGGCCGGTCTACAAGACGGTGGACACGTGCGCGGCGGAGTTCGCCGCGCTCACGCCGTACCACTACTCGTCCTACGACGAGGAGACCGAGGTTGCCCCGCGTGAGCGGCCGGCCGTCATCATCCTCGGCTCCGGCCCGAACCGGATCGGGCAGGGCGTCGAGTTCGACTACTCCTGCGTCCACGCGTCGTTCTCGCTCCGTGGCCAGGGCTACGACACCGTCATGGTCAACTGCAACCCGGAGACGGTCTCGACGGACTACGACACGAGCAGCCGGCTCTACTTCGAGCCGCTCACGCTCGAGGACGTCCTCGAGGTCATCCACGCCGAGCAGCAGGCCGGGCCCATCGCGGGCGTCGTCGTCCAGCTGGGGGGTCAGACCCCGCTCGGTCTCGCGCAGGCCCTTGCCGACGAGGGCGTCCCGATCGTCGGCACGTCGCCCGCCGCGATCAACCTCGCCGAGGACCGCGGCGCGTTTGGCCAGGTGCTCCACCGGGCCGGCCTCGTCGCCCCGAAGCACGGCACCGCGTTCAGCCCCGACGAGGCCCTCGAGGTGGCCCGCGAGATCGGCTACCCGGTCCTCGTGCGGCCCTCGTACGTCCTCGGGGGACGGGGCATGGTCATCGTCTACGGCGACGACGCGCTCGTCACCTACGTCGAGAAGGCCGCCCTCGCCTCGCCGGAGCACCCGATCCTCATCGACCGGTTCCTCGACGACGCGATCGTGATCGACGTCGATGCCATCTTCGACGGCACCGACCTCTACATCGGCGGGATCATGGAGCACGTCGAGGAGGCCGGGATCCACTCCGGCGACAGCGCGTGCACCCTGCCCCCGGCCACGCTCGGGGATGC
>NZ_JBQCCV010000087.1:0-6568 GCF_051961875.1 Intrasporangium sp.
CTCGTGCTGAGCCGGCGCGGCGGTTACGGATAGTGGTCGTTCCGCCGCCCAGGAGGTATGCCGCCGACCTCGCCCACGCGGGACCGCGCGCTCAGTGCGGCCTGGCTGAGCGGCATACGGACGGGGTTTCGCCGGACGACCCCGATGTATGGCGCTGGCGAGCACTCCTGCAGACGAAATAGCGCCCCGAGCAATAGTGGTCGTTCACCGGAGCCTGCCTGCGATCGCACGATAGCGTCCGGCCATGTCTGGTCGTCGCCGCTGGACCCGCCGCGTCCTGCTCGGGGTTGTCGCGCTCATCCTCGTCAGCGTCGGCGGCGGCTACTGGTACGTCCGGCCGCTCCTGCTCACCGGGACCGGCTATGCCGCGCACAACGACTGCGCCGTGCGTGGCATCGCCGGCCGGAACGATCCGGAGGCTGACCTGCCGCCGAACCCTCTCGTGCCCTACCTGCGGACGATGTCGGCGATGGATGGGAGCAACGTGACGTCGACGGTCCTCGGCTTCTTCGCCGGGCAGACCGCCTACTACTCGGCGAGCGGGTGCACCCTCGGGGCGCCCAGCGCGTTCGCGTTCCCGGAGTCGCAGCAGGCCGTGAGCAGCACCCCCAACCCGTTTGCCAGTGGTGCCTCTCCCACGCTGACCCCGGAGCTGGACCGGCTCCTGTCGGCCGCCTTCGGCGACGACCTGCCCGAGACCCGCCGAGCCACGCTGGGGACGCGAGCGGTGGTCGTCGTGCACGACGGCCGGATCATCGCCGAGCGCTACGCCCCCGGCTTCACCGCCACGACGCCGCAGCTGGGCTGGTCGATGGCCAAGAGCGTGACCAACCTGCTGCTCGGGCGGCTCGTCGAGCAGGCGACGATCAGGGTCACCGACGACCACCTCCGGCCGGAGTGGACCGATGGCCGTGCGGCGATCACTGTCGACCAGCTGGAGCGGATGACGAGCGGCCTCGAGTGGAACGAGGACTACGACCTCGGCACGACGATCACCCAGATGCTCTACCTCGAGTCGGACATGGGTGGCTACGCCGCAAGCCAACCGCTCGGCCGGGATCCGGGAACCCACCAGCAGTACTCGAGTGGCTCGACGAACATCCTCTGCTCGGTGCTCAAGGACCGCACGGGGCTCGGCCCGCAGCTGGCGAGGCAGCAGTTGTTCGAGCCACTCGGGCTGTCGTCCGCCGTGTGGGAGACCGACCAGTCCGGCACCCCGGTGTGCAGCTCCTACCTCTGGGCCACGCCCCGCGACTGGGCGGCGATCGGCCAGTTCGCGCTGCAGGACGGTGCGTGGCAGGGCCGGCGCCTGCTGCCCGAGGGCTGGATGCAGCGGTCGACGACGGCGCTGCCGGTGCAGAGCAGCGAGGAGCAGGGCTACGCCGCAGGGTGGTGGGCCAACAGGCAGGCCGACGGCACCCTGGTGGACCCGGACCTACCCGCCGACACCTACTCGGCCAGGGGCCATGACGGGCAACGGCTCGTCGTCGTCCCGTCCGCGAAGCTCGTCGTGGTCCGGCTCGGCTTCAGCCCGAAGATCACCGAGCCCGCTGACCTGCGCGTCGACGACCTCGTCAAGGGACTCGTCGCTCAGTTGCCCCCGCCCACACCGGGCCAGTAGGCGTTCGGGTCGAGCCGCGCGCCGAAGATCGCCTGCCCGACCCGCACGCACGTCGCCCCGTGCTCGATGGCGAGCTCGAAGTCCCCGGACATCCCCATCGACAGCTCGGCCCAGCCCTCGCCGACGCCGACATCGTCGGCCTGCCGCAGCTGCTCCTGCAGTGCGACCATCCGCCGGAAGCACGCCGCCACCTTCTCCTCGTCGGACGAGAAGACCGCGAGCGTCATCAGCCCGCGGACCCGCAGCGAGTCGAACGCCCCCAGCTCCCGTGCGAACCCGACGACCTCCTCCGGCGGCAGCCCGAACTTGCTCTCCTCACCGGACGAGTTGACCTGGACGAGGACGTCGAGCCGGCGCCCCTCGGCCTGCAGCCGCTTGTCGAGCTCCTTGGCGAGCCGGAGCGAGTCGAGCGCCTGGAACTCACTGGCGAACTCGGCGACGAGCCGCGCCTTGTTGCGCTGCAGGTGCCCGATGACGGCCCACTCGATGCCGTCGACGTCCCGCAGCCTCTCCCACTTGTCGTAGGCCTCCTGGACCTTGTTCTCCCCGAACCGCCGACAGCCCACGTCATGAGCCGCGCGGATCTTCTCGATCGACATCGTCTTGCTGACGGGCAGCAGCCGGACGCTTGCCGGGTCACGGTCGGCGCGTCGGCAGGCGGCGGCGATCCGGTCCTCGACGGCACGCAGGTTGGCAGCGATGTCATCCATGGCGTCAGCCAAGCACATCAGGCGGCGCCCACGGGTTGCGGCCTCGCCCACCGAACGGCACGGCCGTGAGCGACCTGGCTGGTCCACCGCCCTGCCCGGCCGCGCGGTCCGTACGCGGGGACGAGCGGCCGCCAAGGGGTATGCCGCTGAGCCCGGCTCAGCGGCATACCGACCCTTCGTGGTGGCTGGGACTCAGCCCTCGTCGAGCATCTGCGGCATCCCGGAGTCGAGGGCGCCTGCCGCGTCACCCGTTTCGAGCCGGCTGTGGGAGCGCGAGTAGAAGAAGTAGATCGCGAACCCGAGCAGCATCCAGATGATGAACCGGAGCCACGTCTCGATCGACAGGTTGAGGATGAGGTAGAGGCAGAACAGCGCGGAGAGCCACGGCACGACCGGGCTGCCGGGCACGCGGAACGACCGCTTCAGGTCGGGGCGGCGCTTGCGCAGGACCGGGATCGCCAGCGAGACGAGCATGAACGCCGACAGCGTCCCGATGTTGACCATCTCCTCGAGCTTGCCGATCGGCGTGAGGGCGGCGACGAGGGCGACGACGATGCCGATGATCAGGGTGAGCCGGACCGGCGTGCCGGTGCGAGGGTGGGTCTGGCTCAGGCCGCCCGGCAGGAGGCGGTCGCGGCTCATTGCGAAGGTGACGCGGGTGGCGCCGATGAGCAGGGTCATGACCACGGTCGTGAGGCCCGCCACGGCCCCCGCGGAGATGAGGGTCGCGAAGCCGGACCGCCCCACGTCGAGGAACGCCGTGGCGAGCGCGGCCTTCGGGTCGATGTTGGGGTACTTCACCATCCCCGTGATGACGAGCGAGACCGCCATGTAGAGGATCGTGCAGATGATGAGGGAGCCGATGATCCCGATCGGGAGGTCACGCTGCGGGTTCTTGGCCTCCTCGGCGGTCGTCGCGACGACGTCGAAGCCGATGTAGGCGAAGAAGACGATCGCCGCGCCGGCCATGATGCCGAGCACGCCGAACGTCGCCGGGGTCATCCCGGAGACCCACTGGAGGACCGGGGTGGACAGACCCGAGGCGGCCTGGCCCGGGGACGACGGCGGGATGAACGGCGACCAGTTCTCGCGCTTGACGTAGAAGAGGCCGGCGATGATGACGAACAGGACGATGAAGAGCTTGACCCCGACGAGGACGAGGTTGACCCGCAGCGACTCCTTGATGCCCGCGGCGATGAGCAGGGTGAGGCCGGCGATGAGGACGAAGGAGAGCAGGTCGAAGTGAGAGCCGGGCCCGATCGATGGTGGCCAGGTGATGCCGAGCTGCCCGAGCAGGGTGACCAGGTACTCCGACCATCCCTGGGCGACGACGCTCGCGCCGAGCATCATCTCGAGGAGCAGGTCCCAGCCGATGATCCAGGCGACGAGCTCGCCGAGGGTGGCGTAGGAGAAGGTGTAGGCCGATCCAGAGATCGGGACCGTCGAGGCGAACTCGGCGTAGCAGAGGGCGGCGAGCCCGCAGACGATGGCGCCGATGACGAACGACAGGGCGATCGAGGGCCCCGCGTAGTCGCGGGCGGCCCGTCCGGTCAGGGTGAAGATGCCGGCGCCGATGATGACGCCGATACCGAAGACGGTGAGGTCGAGGGCGCTGAGTCTGCGCTTGAGGCGGTGGCCTTCCTCCTCAGAGGCGGCCAGGGTCTGTTCGATCGACTTGGTCCGTAGCAGGGTCATCCGAGCCTCCGGTGGTCGTGCGACTGCGTTGGCGACCCGCTACACGCTAGTGCAGAGCCGCAGACCCGGCTCGGCGGCCTCTGGCCCCCAAGGCCGGTCGGGCGGCGCGCCCGGCCACAGCCTGCGCGGGGGTCAGTCGCCTGAGTAGGGGTCGGAGTCGCGGTCGGAGCCGCGGTCGCGGCGCCGGGTCGGCCGCTGGGAGACCGGGCCCGTCTGGGGGCCGCGGCGGCGCTCGCGGATGTCCTCGCTCGCGTAGACCTGCTCGCCCCCCTGGATCGGCACGGCCCGGGACCACGAGCTGAGCCGGTCCTGCACCGGGCTGTGGATGGGCGGCACGTCTGGATAGTCCGCCGGGGTCCCGGAGAACGTGGCCTCGCCGTCGTCGAGAGCCGCGTCGGCGAGGTCATCGGCGTCGGCATCGAAGCCCGTGTCCAGGTCGTCGGCGCTCGACACGGGTTCGGCCTGCGCCCGCCGAAGGCTCTCCCCGAGCGGGTCGACGGGCCGGACGTGGAAGATCTCGGCGCAGATCGCGCGATACGTCTCGTCGGGGTTCGGCACCCAGTTGACGAACTTGAGGGCCTGGTCCTGGCCGGCGCTCTCCATGATGAACCGGCCGTAACCGAGCAGCTGGCCCGGGATGGACCGGACGTAGCTCATGTCGGTGACCTTGAGCAGCGGCATCATGGCGACCTTGTGCGTGACGAGCCCGTAGCGGAGGAGGAGGCGCTTGTCGGTCGCGAGGAACCAGTCATGCCGCCATTCGAGGACGCGCCAGCCGGCCCGGGCCACGAGGAAGCAGAAGGCGAGCCACACGACGGTCGCGATGAACTGGGTGGATGCGGTGATGTTCGAGTCCACCCAGAGGGCCACGACGAGACCGGCGACGGCGGTGGCGACCGGTTCGGCCACCCGGGCCCAGTGCTGGTGCACGGCGGCGACCACCCGCTCACCCGGCAGGAGGTAGGGGGCGAGCGCGGTCGGGATGTCGGGGCGGAGCAGGCTCATCGGCCGCCTCCTGGGTCAGGCGCGGTTCAGCAGGGAGTCGAAGAATCGGAGGATCGCGTTGAAGCCGTCGACGACGACGCCCCAGATGTTCTGGACGATGCCGGCCGCCTTGTCCGGCGACGTGAAGATCGCGTAGACGAAGAAGGCGGCGATCACCCAGAGGACGATCTTCTTGACCTTGGACATGGGGTACTCCAGACGGCGGGAGGGGACCGCGAGAGGGCATGGTCGCCCTGAGTCTGCCGAGCCGACGCCCCGGATCGGGGGAGGCTGGAGGGGTGTGTCGCGGTCAGACGACGCCGTAGAGGCGGTCTCCCGCGTCACCGAGACCGGGAACGATGTAGCCCTTGTCGTTGAGCCGCTCGTCGATCGTGCCGACGACGATTTTGACCGGGATCTCGCTGTCGGCGAGCTCCGTCTCGACGTGCTTGATGCCCTCCGGTGCGGCGAGCAGGCAGACCCCGGTGATGTCACGCGCCCCCCTGCTGCGCAGGTACTCGATCGCCATGACCAGGGTGTTCCCGGTCGCGAGCATCGGGTCGAGGATGAAGACCTGGCGACCGGTCAGGTCCTCGGGGAGACGGTTGGCGTAGGCCGAGACCTGGAGCGTGTCCTCGTCGCGGATCATGCCGAGGAAGCCGACCTCGGCGCTGGGCAGCAGCCGGACCATGCCCTCGAGCATCCCGAGCCCGGCCCGGAGGATGGGCACGATGATCGGCTTCGGGTTGGCGAGCTTGATCCCGGTCGTCGCGGCGACGGGCGTCTCGATCTCGAACGGCTCCGTGCGGACCTCGCGGGTCGCCTCATACGCGAGGAGGGTGACGAGCTCGTCGGCGAGGCGGCGGAACGTCGGGCTGTCGGTCCGCTTGTCCCGCAGGTAGGTGAGCTTGTGGGCGATGAGCGGGTGATCCGCGACGTGGACGTCCATGGGGGAAACTTATCGCGTGAGACAGCCAGCCGAGGCCGCCACGGCCGTCCCGCCCGAGACGTACGAGGAGTGGATGGAGGCCGCCCTCGAGCTCGCCGAGCTCGCGGCCGGCTCCGAGGACGTGCCGGTCGGCGCCGTCGTGCTCTCCCCGGAGGGTGAGGTGATCGGGCGTGGCCACAACGTCCGCGAGGAGCAGGCTGACCCCACGGGTCACGCCGAGATCGTGGCCTTGCGCGAGGCGGCCCAGCGCATGGGGGTATGGCGCCTCGAGGGCTGCCGCCTGGTCGTGACGCTCGAGCCGTGCGTGATGTGCGCCGGTGCGGCGATCGCGGCCCGGCTCGAGCAGATCGTCTTCGGGGCCTGGGACCCGAAGGCGGGGGCCTGCGGATCGGTCTGGGATCTGACCCGCGACCCCCTCGCGATCCACAACGTCGACATCGTCGGGGGAGTGCGCGCGGAGGAGGCGGCGGAGCTGCTCGTCGATTTCTTCGAGGGTAGGCGGCTCGGGTAAGGTCTCCCCCGGTGGCGTGTCCGAGCGGCCTAAGGAGCACGCCTCGAAAGCGTGTGAGGGGGCAACTCCTCCGTGGGTTCAAATCCCACCGCCACCGC
>NZ_JBQCCV010000088.1:0-29419 GCF_051961875.1 Intrasporangium sp.
GCCGCCTTCGGTCAGGGTCAGCAGGACCGCCCGGGCATCGTCGGGGTCACGGGCACGGTCGGCCCAGCCGGCGCCGACGAGGATGTCGATGAGCCGGCTCGTGCTGGCGGCCGAGATACCCATCCGGACCGCGAGGTCGCCCGCCCGGATCCCGGACTCGGCGTGCGCGAGCGCGGCGAGTGCGGCGAGGCGCGTCGGTGTGATGCCGGACCGGGTCGCCGGTGCCCTGAGGTGGTAGGCGAGCCGGTTGACCTCGGCCCGCAGGTCGCCCGCCAGCACGAAGACCGCCTCATCCGGGCGCTCGACCGGGCCGCCCGTGCGGATGCGCTCCCTGATATTCGTTCGGGCGGCGCGCCCGTTGGTCCGGTCCGCGGAAACCGGTTCTGACATCTCGGCCCGCGAGGTCATCTCGCCGCCCTCCCCACCGAACCTGCCGACGGCTGCTCGACGGCGACCGGCTCGTCCTGGTGGACGTACTTCCCGCCCCGCAGCCACGACGCGGCCGCCGCCACGAGGCACGCCGCGATAGCGAACCCAAACGCCACGACGAGCCCGTCGTGGAACGGCGCGGAGATGAGCGACGGGAAGAAGCCGCGACCGGTCAGGTAGCCGGCGTTCGCGGGCGAGAGGTGGGCCAGCGCGGCGGGCCCGAGGAGGGTGCCGATCGGGTTGTAGCCCAGGAGCGAGGCGAACAGGACGGACACGGGAGGCAGCGCGGCGAGCTGGTGCGCCTGGGCCGCCGAGACGCCGTGCGCGGTCAGCCCGGCGACCATCGCCTGCGGCAGGGCTCCGGCAAGACCGGTGATCATGAGCGAGAAGAAGATGCCGATCGAGAGGACCATCGCCGAGTTCTGGAACGTCGTGCTCATCCCCGCACCCACACCGCGACGGTTCGCCGGGAGGGAGTTCATGATGCCGGCGCGGTTCGGCGAGGCGAACAGGCCCATGCCGAGGCCGCCGAGGAGCAGCGCCCCGGCGAAGGACACGTAGCCGAACTGGACGGGCAGCAGGAGCAGCCAGACGAAGCTCGCCGCCGCGATCACCATGCCGCCGGTCGCGAACGGCCGGGCGCCGAAGTGGTCCGAGAGCCACCCGGAGACGGGCCCGGCCACGAGGAAGCCGATCGTCATGGGGAGCATGAAGATTCCCGCCCAGAGCGGTGTCTCCTCGAAGGAGTAGCCGCGCTGGGGGAGCCAGATCCCCTGCAGCCAGATGATCAGGATGAACATCAGGCCGCCGCGGCCCAGGCCCGAGAGCAGGCTGGCGAGGTTGCCGGCGCTGAAGGCGCGGATCCGGAACAGCTCGAGGTTGAACATCGGGTGCGCCACTCGGGTCTCGATGACGCAGAAGATGGCCAGCACGACCGCACCGCCGATGAGCGCGGCGAGGACGGCCGGGTTGGTCCAGCCCATGACGTGACCGCCATAGGGCTGGATGCCGTAGGTGATGCCGACGAGGATCGCGATGAGCCCGGCCGCGAAGGTCACATTGCCCCACCAGTCCATGCCTGCCTCGTGCCGCACCCCGGTGTCGCGCAGCTTGAGGTAGGCCCAGATGGTGCCGAACAGGCTCACGGGCACGGAGACGAGGAAGACGAGGCGCCACTCGACCGGGGCGAGCACGCCGCCGATGACCAGGCCGATGAACGAGCCGGCAATGCCTGCGACCATGTTGAGGCCGAGGGCGAGGCCGCGCTGGTTCGCCGGGAAGGCATCCGTGATGATCGCGCTCGAGTTCGCCATGAGGAGAGCGCCACCCACGCCCTGCACGATCCGCACGATGATGAGCCACAACGCCCCCGCGTCACCGGTCAGCCACGTGATGCTGAGCAGGACCGACGAGACGGTGAAGATCGCGAAGCCGGCGTTGTACATCCGCACCCGCCCGAACATGTCACCCAGCCGACCGAAGCTCACGACGAGGACAGCGGTCACGACGAGGTAGCCCATGATGAGCCAGAGGAGATAGCTCGAGTTGCCGGGGGCGAGCGGGTTGACCTGCAGGCCGCGGAAGATGTCCGGCAGCGCGATGAGCAGGATCGACGAGTTGATCGTGGCGATGAGCACGCCCAGCGTCGTGTTCGACAGGGCGATCCACTTGTAGCGCGAAGCAGGTGGTCCAGGCATTTGTTTCAACCGTACGAACCATTCCTGCACGTGCTCTGAGATGGCGCCGAGGAGACCCGAGTTACGGCTCGGGCGGGTCGGGTAGTGCCCACTACCTGCGCACCCCAGAAGCGCCGGGCCCAGACGGGGCCCGCCTAGATCCCAAGGAGCACAGATGTCCGACCAGTTCAACGACCCATGGGCTGACACGCCCGCATCCGGGGCGGAGTTCAGCACGGATCCGACCGGTGCGCCGACCACCCCACCGGGTGGACCGGCACGTGCGGCCGGCGTCAGTGGTGCCGCCGGCACCGAGTCGGCCACCGCGGCCGGACTCGGCGGTCCATCGGCGGCCAGCGGCACGGCATACATCTCCGGCTCGACGGGTGCCGACGAGGTCGACACCCGGGGCACGTCCGACAAGGTGAGGGAGGGCGCCCAGCAGTTGGGTGGCCAGGCGACCGAGAGCGCGAAGGACACCGTCCAGACCGCCAAGGAGCAGGTGGGGCAGGTCGCCTCGACCGCCACGGACCAGGTGCGCAAGCTCGCCGACCAGTCACGCTCGGAGCTGACCGAGCAGGCGCGCAACCAGCAGCAGCGTCTCGCCGGGTCCCTTCGTGACCTCGGCCAGCAGTTCGGCCAGATGGCCGACAAGGGCGACTCCTCGAGCATGGCGACCCAGCTGGCCCGGCAGGCCTCCGACCAGGCCCACTCCCTGGGCTCCTGGCTGGAGGGCCGCGAGCCCGGCGACGTCCTGGGCGAGGTGAAGCGCTTCGCCCAGCGCAAGCCCGGCACCTTCCTCGCCATCGCTGCCGGCGCGGGTTTCCTCTCGGGTCGGCTCACCCGGGGCCTCACCGGCGGCGGTTCCGAGTCGAACCAGGGCGGCGGGGACCGCTACCGAACGACGACCACGACCTACGGCACGACCGGGGCCCGGGACACTGGCAGCCGGAGCCCGCAGTCGTACTACCCGAGCGGCGCCGCGGGAACGGGCACCGGGACCATGGACACGGACCTGGAGACGGGCACGAGCCTGACCGGTGCGCCCGGCGAGATCTCCGAGGCCTCCAAGCCGAGCGCCGCCAGCGCTCCCGGCGCACCACCGGCCGACGCCATGGGCAGCGCGTGGGAGGAGGGTGAGCGATGACCTCCACCCCCGGCAGCCCCTACTCGGGCGGCTCACCGTACGAGCCGGGTGACCTGCCCCCGGCGGCGGGCATCCCGGCGACCGGCCCCGCCCCGCCCAGGGGCCCGGCGGACTACCCGGTGGACTACCCGGCCGGCACCCCCGGGTCGACGGACTTGCCCGGTGGCACGCCCGAGTATGCGGGCGACATCCCCATGGACACTCCCGTCGCCGCGCCGCCGCCCACCAGCGCCCGGACGGGTGACGACCTCCCCGGCGAACCGCTCGGCTCGGTCGGCGATCTCATCTCCGACATCGCCGCGGACCTCTCGACCCTGGTGCGCCAGGAGACCGAGCTGGCCAAGGCGGAGCTCAGGCAGTCGGCGACCCGCGCCGGCAAGGGCGCGGGGATGTACGGCGGCGCGGGGCTGGCCGGCTACTTCGTCCTGCTCTTCCTGTCGATCGCGCTCTGGTGGCTTATCGGCCACTGGCTCGGGCTCGGCTGGTCGGCGCTCATCGTCGCCATCCTCTGGGCCGTCGTCGCCGGCGTGCTCGCCTCGATGGGCCGGACCGAGCTCAAGCGGGTCCAGGGAGTGCCGCGGACGGTCGAGACCGCCAAACAGATACCTGACGCGATGAAGGGAAACGAGGACCCCCGATGACGACCATGAGCAACGACCCGGACCAGATCCGGATGGAGATCGAACGCACCCGCGGCAACCTGAGCCGCGACGTCAACCAGCTCGGCGACGCCGTCTCGCCCGGCTCGATCGCGAACCGCCAGAAGGTGAGGATGCGCCGCCGCGTGGGTGGCTGGAAGGACCGCATCATGGGCACGGCCGAGGACCTGCGCGACGGGGCCACGGGCAACGCCCAGGACCTACGCGACTCGACAACGGGCACGGCCCAGAACCTGCAGGCCAAGGGCAGCGAGGCGATGGACCAGGTCTCCGAAACAACCCATGACGTCGCCCACTCGGCCAAGAGGCAGACGCAGGGCAATCCGCTGGCGGCCGGGCTCATCGCCTTCGGTGCCGGCGCCCTGCTCGGTTCCCTCCTCCCCGCCTCGAGCAAGGAGCAGGAGGCGGCCGAGTCCCTCAAGGAGAAGGCCCAGCCGGTGCTCCACCAGGCCGCCGACGAGGCCAAGCAGGCCGGCCAGGAGGTCGCCGACCACCTGAAGGGCCCCGCGCAGGAGTCGGTCGAGGAGGTCAAGTCGCAGGCGCAGTCCTCCGCGCAGGAGGTGACGTCGCAGGCGCAGTCCTCTGCGCAGGACGTCAAGGAGACGGCACAGGACGCCGCCAACCGCGCGCAGTCCTGACCCGCCGATTCCGTATGCCGCTGAGCCGGGCCCGCACGCCAGTGCGGACCCGGCTCGGTGGCGTCCGGCCCGGTCCGACCGCTACTGGGCCCAGCGGGGCGGCCGCTTCTCGAGGAAGGCGCGCATCCCCTCGGCGGCCTCCTCGCTGCGGAAGAGCCGTGTCGACTGCTCGACGACGCGCGCCCTGTCCGCGTCGAACGCGGCGAGGATGGCGTGGTTGACGAGCTGCTTCGTCTCGCGCAGCCCCTGCGGGGAGACGGCCCGGAAGTCGGTCAGCAGCTTGCTGAGCGCGGCGTCCCGGTCCTCGACGGCCTCGGTGACGAAGCCGATCCGTGCGGCCTCGGCCGGGTCGAACACCTCCCCTGTCAGGCACAGCCGAGCGGCCGACCGGTCGGTGAGCCGGGAGAGGACGACGAGGCTGATGATCGAGGGCGCCACACCGATCTTCGCCTCGGTGAGCGCGAAGGTGGAGCGCGGGCCGGACACGACGATGTCGCAGGCGCCGATGATGCCCATGCCGCCGGCACGGACGTGTCCGTCGATGCTCGCCACGACCGGGGTGCCCAACGTGAGGATCGTCCGGAGCAGGTCGGCGAGCTGCTCGCTGCGGGCAGTGGCTGCATCGGCACCGGTGTTCTCGGAGGCCTCCGAGAGGTCCATGCCCGCACAGAAGGTGGTGCCGGTGTGCGTCAGCACGATGACCCGCACGTGCTCGTCCTCGTCGGCTCGCCGCAGGGACTCGAGGAGCTGACCGACGAGCCGGTTCGACAAGGCGTTGCGGTTGTGCGGCGAGTCGAGGGTCACGACGGCGACGCCGCGGTCGACCTCGTAGTGGACCAGCTCGACGGTCTCCTGCTCCGTGCTCACTCCGTCACTCCTTCGGGGCGGTGTCATTGCTCCCGCCATGCTGCCATCACCTCGCCGGGTGCCATGTCGAGGGGACGGCGACGGGAGGACAATGGATCGTCACGATCGAGGAGGATCAGCGATGTCCGATGACCCGATCACCGACACCCCGGAGCCAGGCCCCGTGGGCGACGACGACGAGGAGCACGCCGACGACGAGGAGCTCGCCGGCGGCGAGGTCGAGGGCGACCTCGATGCGGTCAGCGAGCCGGACGGCTCCGAGGCGGACCGCCTCGAGCAGATGACGGACGCCCCGCTCGACCCGGGCGAGGACGACTACCGGCGTTGAGCGGTACGCCCCTCAACGGCGGGGGTGCCGCGGGTCGCCTTCGCCGTCGGTGCCCTTGAGCGGTGCCTCCCCGACGTCCGCGATCTGGGCCACGAGCTCGTAGCGCCGGCCGTAGGTCTCGAGCAGGGAGACGACGGCCGCAGCGAGGGGGATGCCGATGAGTGCGCCGATCGGTCCCCAGATCGCGACTCCGACGAAGACGGCGGCCAGCGCGATCGGCGCACTGACGTCCATGGCACGGTTGGAGACCCGTGGCGTGAAGACGTAGTTCTCGATCTG
The DNA here is from genome assembly GCF_051961875.1 of Intrasporangium sp. GTDB lineage: Bacteria > Actinomycetota > Actinomycetes > Actinomycetales > Dermatophilaceae > Intrasporangium_A. Next base: position 6,024 of record NZ_JBQCCV010000088.1, read on the forward strand.
CTGGTAGACCGTCGCGAAGACGACGACCCACACGGCGTTGAGCGGGTTCTCGAAGAGGGCGACGAGGACGGCCGCGATGACCCCGAGGTAGGTGCCGATGAGCGGGACCAGCTGGCTGGTCACGCCGCTGAGGAGCGCGAGCGGCAGCCATCCTGGCAGGCCCAGGAAGTAGAAGAAGATCCCGTGGAAGAACGCCGACAGGGCGATCAGGATCAGCTTCGAGATCACGTAGCCGCCGGTCTTCGCCGTGGACGTCGCCCAGACGGTTGCGAACACCTCCTGCTTGTCCGGGGGCAGCCACGACGCGACGTGCTTCAGGAGCCGCGGTCCCGACGCCGCGAGGTAGAACGCGAAGACGATCACCGTCAGCAGGTCGAAGGTGATCGAGCCGAGGGTGCCGAGGACCCCGAAGGCGCCCTGGGCGACGGCCGTGCCGTAGTTCGCGAGGCTGGTGACGTCGATGGCCGAGGTGATCTTCGACGGGTCGAGCGACAGGCGGAACGTGCCGTTGGCCCAGTCGACGACGCCGGACACGATCTGTGGCCACTCGACGGCGAGCTGGGAGACCTGCTTCGCCAGCTCGCTGCCGAAGAGGGCGCCCACCGCGAGGATCAGGACCAGGCTCACGCATCCCGTGATCCCGGTCGCGAGGGTGCGCCCGCAGCCGTGGCGCATCAGCCACTCGATCGCCGGCTCCATGGCGATGGCGATGAGCCAGGCGAGCAGGATCAGGAAGAGGAAGTGCGCCGTGACGTGGAAGGCCCAGATCGCGAGCAGCCACACCGACACGGCCGCCAGCACGAAGATGACGGCGCGGTGAAAGGCCCTCGGTTCCAACGCGATCCACTGCACGTTGGACCGTCCGGGGGCGTGGGGCCGCGCCAGCGGCGCCGCTCCGGCATGACCCGTCCGGACGTCCGCGGAGGGTGACTCGGGGGGCCCGGCGACGTCCTCGATGGTGGGGTCGGCGTTGGCCTCGAGCGGCGCGACCCGGCTCTGCGCGCCCCGCTCGTCCTTCGAGACCCTGCCCTCAGGGGCGCGCTGACCCTGCGACACCCGGCTCCCGGGCGGCGGTACCTGGACCAGCAGCCGGCGCAGCCACGACCTGCCCGCCATCGGACCTCCGTTCGTCGGATTCATTCTCCCCCGACCGTACCCACCCGTGCGGGAGTAGGTTGCGAGCATGGCCGCCAGGTCCGGGTCTGCTGGCCCGCTCCAGAGCTGGCGCTCCGCCGAACGGATAAAGGTGTTCACGGACGCGGTCGTGGCGATCGCCCTGACGCTGCTCATCCTCCCGCTGCTCGAAAGCGTCTCCCAGGCAGCCCACACCGGGGTGGGCACCGGCCGCTTCCTCGGGGAGCACAGCGACCAGCTCTTCAGCTTCGCGATCAGCTTCGCGGTCATCGCCGCCTTCTGGGTGCAGCACCACACCCTCTTCCTCGGCGTCGAGCACTGGACGGGTGGGCTCCTGCTGCTCAACTTCTGCTGGTTGCTGACGATCGTCTGGCTGCCGGTGCCGACGGCCATGACCGGTGCGATGCACCCGGACGCCCTCCAGAAGGTGCTCTACCTCGGCACCATGCTGCTGAGCAGCCTCGTCGCGCTGGCGATGTACGCCCTCCTGGAGCGTCGGCCCACGCTGCGTGCCCCCGATGCGCCGCGCACCCGCCCCGGACGGGTCGGGTGCCTGGTGCTCGCCGGCCTCTTCGCTCTCGCCCTCGCGCTGTGCCTCGCCATCCCGGCACTCGGCTACCTGCCGACCCTGCTCCTCGCGCTCACCCGGACCATCGCCCGGCGCATCACCCGGCACCTCGACCAGCGGGACGCACGACGGTGAGCGGCGCCGGCACCATGACGGCCACCTCCCCGACCGCTCCCCTGCGGATCGCGCTCTTCCGCTGGCTGTGGGTCGGCGCCCTCGTCAGCAACATCGGCACGTGGATGCAGACGGTCGGCGCGCAGTGGCTCCTCGTCCACGCGCCGGGCGCCGCAGCACTCGTGTCGCTCGTGCAGACCGCCCAGGCACTGCCCGTCCTCCTGCTCGCCCTGCCGGCCGGCGTCCTCGCGGACACCTTCGACCGACGGCGCCTGCTCATCGCGGTCCAGACGTTCCAGACGGTCGTCGCGCTCCTCCTCACCGTCCTGACGCTCCTGGGCGAGATGCAGCCGACGCTCCTGCTGCTCCTGACCTTCGCCCTCGGCGTGGGCGCGGCCGTGCAGGCACCGGCCTACCAGGCCGTCATCCCGGACCTCGTCCCGACGGAACAGATCCCGTCGGCCTCGATCCTCGGGTCGATCAATGTCAACACGGCCCGGGCGATCGGGCCCGCGGTGGCGGGCCTCATCGTGGCCCGCTTCGGGGTCCCCGTGACGTTCGCCCTCAACGCCGCCTCTTTCGTCGCGTTCGCGCTCATCCTGCTCGGCTGGCGCCGGCCGGAGCAGGACACGCCGGGTGAAGAACCCTTCCTGCCCGCGCTCCGTGCGGGCAGCCGCTATGTCCGCAATGCCCTCGTCGTGCGCCGCATCCTGCTGCGCTGCGCGCTCTTCGTCTTCCCGGCGAACGCCCTCTGGGCGCTGCTCGCCCTCGTGGCGAACCGGACGCTGCACCTCGGCGCTGGGGGCTACGGGCTCATGCTCGCGATGCTCGGCATCGGGTCGGTGCTCGGCGCCTTCGGCCTCTCCCGGTTGCGCACCTACCTCAACTCCAACGGGATGATCGCGGTCGCCAGCACCGTGTACGCCGCTGGGCTGGCCGCGCTGGTCCTGGTCCCGAACGTCGTGGTGGCGATGCTGGCCCTGCTGCCCATGGGCGCCAGCTGGATCGCGATCCTGTCGACCCTCAACGCCCAGATGCAGATCTTCCTGCCGGGCTGGGTGCGGGCGCGGGGCCTCGCCATCTACCAGCTGACCCTGTTCGGCTCGATGGCGGCCGCCGGTGTCCTCTGGGGCATCGTCGCGGAGGTCACCGACGTGCGGCCCACCTACCTCGCGGCAGCGGCCCTGCTCGTGCTGAGCGCCGCCTCGATCCGGCTCTGGCCGTTGCGCGACATCCAGGGCGTCGACCGGCGTGCCGCGCTCATCTGGCCGGAACCGCACCTGCTCCTCGAGCCGGGGGAGCACCCCGGGCAGGTGCTCGTCGTCGCCCGGTACCAGGTGGCGCCGGAGCGACAGGACGAGTTCCTCCGGCTCATGCCGGCCCTGCGGCGGTCGCGTCTCCGCACGGGAGGCACCTCGTGGCAGCTCTACCGCGACGGGGAGTCACCTGACCGCTTCATCGAGCAGTACACCGTGGCCTCCTGGGCCGAGCACCTGCTCCAGCACGAGGGGCGGCTGACCGGCTACGACAGTGAGATCGACCGACGGGCGAAGGCGCTGTCCGACCCCCCGGTGGAGGCATCGCACTTCTTCACGCCGAGCCTGCCCAAGGACCACTGAGACCCGCCCCCGCGCGGACGGGACCGGCCCACGGCGCGCCGGTCCAGCGGCATACCGTCACGGGGAGGGCGAACCGCCCGCTTCGTTTCTGGGGGCAGTCACCGGGGAGAAGTGTTCGCTTCTCGTACGGCACCCGGGCCCGCGCGCCCTGAATCGTGGATGCATCGCTTCGCGACACGGTTCAAACCCCGAGCCGAATGGGTCATCACAGGATGCTGGAGATGAGTCATGGCACGTCCCTCCACCACGAACCTCCGCACCACCGAAGCCGACAACGACACCGAGGCACTCTTCCGCCGGCTGCGCGCGACGTCCGACGCCGCCGAGGCGAGGCGGATCGAGGAAGAGCTCGTCGCCCGTCACCTCGGCCTCTGTGACCGCCGGGCCGCGCGCTACGCCGGTCGCGGTATTCCCTACGAGGACCTGGTCCAGGTCGCCCGGGTCGGCCTCGTCGTCTCGGTCCGGCGATATCGACCCGAGGAGGGCACGTCGTTCCTCCGCTTCGCACTCCCGACCATCAGTGGCGAGGTCAAACGGTACTTCCGCGACCACGGCTGGACCGTCCGCCCGCCGCGCCGCATCCAGGAGCTGAGCCCGCGGGTCCGGGCCGTGCGGGAGCAGTGGGAGCACGAGCACGGCAGGACCCCCCGCCCGGCAGACCTCGCCGGTGCGCTCGACGTGCAGGTGTGCGAGCTGGCCGAGTGCCTCGCCGCGGAGCAGAATTTTCACCTGCTGTCGCTCGACCTCACCTATGGCGACGGTGAGCGACCCACGCTCGGCGAGCAGCTGCCGACCCGGCACCGTGAGCTCGACTCGGCGGCCGACAGGCTCACCCTGCGGGAGGCCCTCGGCACGCTGAGCGGGGCCGACCGCGAGCTCGTGCGGCTGCGCTTCGTCGAGGGGCTGACCCAGAAGGAGATCGGTGACCGGCTCGGGGTGAGCCAGATGCAGGTCTCACGCCTGGTCCAATCGGTGCTGCGCCGGCTGCGGTCGCTCATGGGGGTGAGGCCCGCGCGTCGGGAGCGCATCGCCTGAGTCGTCTCGGGCGCGGACGCCACCTCTCCACGGGTTCGGGCCGCCGACGGGCTCATCGCTCGTCGCCGCGGAGCGTCTGGCTCGGCAGGCGGCCGTGCACACCGCGGTAGAGGCTCGAGAACCGGCTCGGGCTCGGGAACCCCCACCGGGCGGCGACCAGGGTCACAGTTGTGCCGTCGTCGGGCGACGCGTTGCGCAGGTCGTCATGGGCCCGCGCGAGGCGCACGCGGCGCAGCTCGGCCATGGGCGTGGTGTCCAGGTGGCGCCGGAAGGCGAGCTGGACGGCACGAGCCGTGACGCACCTTGCCTGGGCGATGTCCTCGACGCCGATGTCGAGGTCGGCGTTCGACTCGATGAAGGCGAGGGCGCGGCGCACCGTCTCGGAGGTTGCATCACTGCGATCGACCCGCCGATCATCGAGGACCGACGTGTTCGGGAACGTGGCGAGCGCGGTCGCGGCGAGGAGGCGCCCCGCGCTGCCGATGACGAGCCGCGAGGCTGCCGCCTCCTCGTTGGTGATGCTCTCGGTCACGAAGCCGACTGTCTGGAGCCACTGCCGCGCGGCCGCCGGTGAGACGGGCCGGCGCCCCGTGAACCTGACCCGTCGAACCCGTGCCTCCGAGTCATCGGCCGCCACCCGCTGGATCAGCTCGGCCGTCAGTGTCACGACGACCGCGCCGGCGTCGTACCAGCGGCTCCGGTGCCCGACGTCGACGTCACCGAGGATGACCACGTCGCCTATCCCGAACCGGTCGCCGGCCCGGCGTTGCCGCCAGTCGATGGACCCCGAGAGCAGCCGGGCGACCACGAGGACCGGGTGAGGCTCGACGGTCACGCTGGCCCCGCTGAGCGCCACGTCGTCGACACGGTACGAGCCGGCGTGGATGCCCTCGACGCGCAGGTGCACCTCCGGCTCCTCGGCCCGGACGGTGACGCCGGGGCCGAAGGCCCGCCGGACGTAGTCGCCGACCCGCTCCGGATCGGTCGTCGCAAAGCTCGTCCGGGCGGGAGGCGAGTGCGACACGGTCCCGTTCGGCGGGATGCGGTCCTGCCGACCGACGACCTGCTCGACGGGATGGTCCACGACGCTCCCAGCTGACGAGGTGCTGCGGACGGGCCCCCCTGACCGTGTCCCCCCCGCTTGTCCTATGGACTGCCTTCCTCATTGTGCGGGATTCCCCTGCCGGTCGCGAGGCAGACCGGAACCTCCGGCTCGGGGCGGCGGAACCTACCCTGTCCGCATGAGCCCGGACGCCCTCTTCCCGCCCGCCCTCATCCGGCAGGCGCGCCTCGTGCCGATCGGCGCCGGCGCCACCCTGGACCACCCCGTCGACCTCCGCATCCGGGACGGCCGGATCACCGAGGTCGCGCAGTCGCTCTCCCCCACGCGGGAGGAGCAGGTCCACGACGCCGGTGGGCGTTGGGCGATCCCCGGGCTCTGGGACGCCCACGTGCACATGGCCCAGTGGTCGCTCGCCCTGACCCGGCTCGACGTGGGCGGCACGCAGACCGCGGACGACGTCGTCGACCGGGTCCGCCGCGAGGTGGCCCACCGCGGCGAGCAGGGCGACCGGTCGAGCGTCATCGTCGGCTACGGTCAGCGGTCCGCGACGTGGCCGCGGCCGGCCACCGTCGCCGAGCTCGACACCGTGTCCGGCGAGCACCCGGTCATCCTCGTCAGCGGCGACGCCCACAACGGCTGGCTCAACTCCGCCGCGCTCGCCCTGCTCGGCCTTCCCCCACGCACCGGCCCGCTCGACGAGAACGACTGGTTCCCCGTCTTCGGTCGCCTCGACGACCTCCCCGGCACCGGCGCCGAAAAGGACGGCGCCTACCGCCAGGCGGTCGCCGCCGCGGCGGCCAAGGGCGTCGTCGGCATCACCGACATGGAGTTCACCGGCGCCTTCCGCGAGTGGCCGGAGCGGTTCAACGCCGGCCTCACGTCGCTGCGGGTCAGGACGGCCACGTATGCCGCTGAGCTGGCTCACGTCATACAAGCGGGCTGGCGCTCGGGCCAGTCCCTCGGCGACTCGCAGGGCCTCATCGAGATGGGCCCGCTCAAGGTCATCTCGGACGGCTCGCTCAACACCCGGACGGCCTACTGCTGCGAGCCCTACGCCGACGCCGGCACGGGCCACCTCGACTTCCCGAGGGGCAAGCAGAACAACACCCCCGACGAGCTCCGCGAGCTCGTCGGGCGAGCCCACACTGCCGGGTTGCGCGTCGCGGTGCACGCGATCGGGGACGCCGCGGTCTCCGCGGCGCTGGACGCCTTCGCCGCGACCGGCGCGATCGGCTCGATCGAGCACGCACAGCTGGTCCGCCTCGAGGACCTCGCCCGGATGGCGCGACTCGGTGTCGTCGCGAGCGTGCAGCCGGCCCACCTGCTCGACGACCGGGACGTGACGATGGCGTGCTGGCCCGACCGCGCCGGACGGTGCTTCGCCCTACAGTCGATGCTCGACGCGGGGGTCGAGCTCGCGATGGGCTCCGACGCGCCGGTCGCCGCGCTCGACCCGTGGCTCACCTTGGCCGCCGCCGTCCGTCGGACCGCCGACGCCCGCGAGCCCTGGCACCCGGAGCAGGCCATCACGGCGGCCGAGGCGCTCGCCGCCAGCACGGATGGTCAAGCCACCCTCGGCGTGGGATCGCGGGCGGACGTCGTGCTGCTCGACGACGACCCGCTCGGCCGGGACCTGCCCGCCGCCGACACGGCCGCGATGGGCACCCGGCTCCGCGACATGTCCGTCGCGGCGACGTTCCTCGGCGGGCGGGCGACCCACTCGATGCTGTGAACTGGGCGTGGCCCGACCCGCTCGTTCTCCATGGACGGTGTGGGAGCATCAAGAGTGACCGTCGGCGGGACGTTCCGACTGGAGGTCGCCGGTGACTGAAGGACCCGACACCTCCTCACGTCACCGAGCCGACACAGCCGACGACGCAGACTCCTCGAGCACGACACCATCGCGACGCAAGCGACCCGGCCGCTACGCCCGCCTGCGCCACTCCGTGGGCCGCCACCCGCTCGACCTGCTCCGGATGGCCATCGCGGCCGGCGTAGTCCTAGCCTGCCTGCTCGCGGCCCGCACCCCCGGCGTCAACGAGGTCGAGGCCGCGATCTTCCACGAGTTCCAGCGCCTGCCGGGGTGGTCGGCGCCGCTCTGGCAGGTGCTGCCCTGGGTCGGCTTCTGGCCGGGGATCGTCGTCGGGTCGGGGCTGGCGCTCTATCTCGGCCGAGTCCGGATGGCAGTCGCGGTCGCCTGGTCGGGAGTCCTCGCGTGGGCACTCGTCGTCATCGTGCACGAGCTCATCGGGCCCCGGGCCGTGACCCACGCCTTCCTCGAGACCGTCGTCCGGGGCCCGTCAGCTACCGGTTTCGAGTTTCCCTCGCTCCACACGACGATCGCCGCCGCCGTCGCCAGTGCGGCCGGCCCCTACGTCACCCGGATCGAGCGACGGCTCAGCTGGGTCCTCGTCCTGGGGGTCGCCGTCGCGGACCTGTACCTCGGCACCGGCCTCCCCCTCGGCGTCTTCGCCGCCGCCGTGTTCGGGTGGGGGGAGGGCACGCTGTTGCACCTCGTGCTCGGCGCGCCCGGTCGTCGGGCCGCGGACCCCGCCGTGCAGGCCGCCCTGCGGCAGGTCGGCATCCTGCCCGCGGAGATGGTGCGCCTGCCCGGCAGGCTGCTCGGCCCACAGGTCTATGAGGTGCGCACCATGGACGGGGAGCACATCCAGGTCAAGGTGGTGCGGCGACTCCACCGGCTCGCCGGAGTCGGCTACCGCGTCCGGCGGCTGCTCGCCTCGCTCGAGGTCGATCCCGTCCCGGCCCTCTCGACGCCCCGTCACGAGGTCGCCCACGAGGCCTACATCACCCTGCTCGCGGAGCGGGCCGGGGTCGGGACCCTCCCGGTCCTGCTCGCGGGCGAGATCGAGCACGGGCCGCCGTTCCTCGTGCGCCGGCACCTCGACGGACGCCTGCTGTCCGACCTCGGGCCGGGGTCCGTGGCCGACGACCAGCTCGACGCGCTGTGGCGCGCTGTCCGGGCCCTCGGCTCGGCCCGTATGGCCCACCACGACCTGCGCGCCTCGAACATCCTGGTCGACGAGAGCGGCGGGATCCACATCACCGACTTCACCTTCGGGCGGGTCGGTGGTCCCCGGGAGAACAACGTGCAGGACGTCGCCGAGCTGCTCGTCACCCTGACGTCGGTCGTCGGGGTCGAGCGGGCGGTCGACAGCGCCATACGAGGCCTGCCGCCCGACAGCCTGCGCCAGTCGCTGCCACAGCTGCAGCCCATCGCCCTGCACCGGCGCTTCCGGAGACAGCTGGTCCGCCGGTCCGACCTGCTGCGACTCCGGCAGGCGATCGCCGAGCGGCTCGACTGCGAGATCCCGCCGTTCCGCTCACCCGTGCGGCCCGCGACGGTGGCGATCCTCGCGGCCGGCGGCTTCGCCGTCTACCTGCTCCTGCCGGAGGTGTCCTCCCGCGCGCCGGTGCGCTCCGTGATCGCCGGCGCCCGGGGGGACTGGCTCGGAGCGACCGTCGTGTTCGGGATGCTCGCGATCGTCGCGTCCGCGCTCACCATCCTCGGCTCGGCACGCCAGTCGCTGCCCGTGTGGCGGACCATCGCCGTCCAGGTCGCCGCCGGCTTCACCGGCCGGACGACCGTCGCTGCGCTCGGGTACTACACGGTCAACCTGTCCTTCCTCGAGCGGCTCGGCGTGGCTCGCACGGATGCGGTGGGCGTGCTGCTGCTCAACCGGGCCGCCACGGTTGTCGTGACCGGAGTGGCGACGCTGGTCGGGATCCTCGTCATCGGTGACGCGGTGCCCGTGGGTCGGGTCGCCATCCCGATGTGGACCTGGGTCGTGGCCGCGGCCCTGTTCGTGCTGCTCGTCGTGTTCCTCGCCTCGCCGTGGGGCCGGGTCCGGGTGTGGTGGCCGGCCCGCGCCATCCTCGGGAGGCTCGTCGACACGGTGGTCCCGACGCTGCGCCGACCGGTGCGCACGGTCCAGCTCGTCGTGGGCGAGGCGCTGTTCCTCGCGTTCTCCGCCGCCGGCCTCGCGACCACCTTGACCGCGATCGGCTCGCACTACTCGCTCAGCGCGGTCGTCGCCGTCTTCATCGTCGCCTCCACGCTGGGCCAGCTGCTGCCGACACCGGGTGGCCTCGGTGCGGTCGAGGGTGCGCTCGTCGCCGGCCTGACCGCCATCGGCATCCACCCGACCGCCGCCGTCGCGGCCTCGCTGACGGCCCGAGTGCTGACCTTCTGGCTGCCCGTCCTGCCCGGCATCGCCGCGCACCGCCTGCTCCAGCACCACAACATCATCTGAGCCCCGACCCGGATTGCTGCACGCTCGACCCAGGCGTGTGCGTTCTCGACGGGACGTTCCGCACGCTCGGTCAGTCGGCGAGCTCGAGGAGGTCGTCCTCCTGCACGGCCTCGAGGGCCAGCGTCCGGTAGCCCTCGGACTCGAACAGGACGGTAAGCCGGTCCTCCTCCGTGCTCATCACGACACCGGGGCCCCACTCGGCGTGCGCCACCTGCGCCCCGACCGGGAACGGGTCCTTCCCCCGCCGCTCGACGTGCTCGTACGCCGACCCCGCCTCGCACGTGTCGCAGTTGCCGCAGGGCTCGGGCAGCTGCTCACCGAGGTAGCCGAGCAGGAACTGCCGCCGGCACCCGGTCGTCTCGGCGTAGCCACGCATCATCTCGATGCGTGACCGCTCGACCCGCTGCCGCGACTCGGCCGCCTCGACGGCCTGCCGCACGGCGTCGTCGGGCCGGACGTCGCGAGCGCTGACCCGAGAGCGCCGGACCCGGACCGCGCCGGCCTGCTCCAGCAGGTTGACGAGGCCGGTCACCCGCCGTGCGGGGATGTCCAGGTCGCGCCGCAGGTCGGTCATCCTGACACCGCTACCGGCGTGCCGGATGGCGGCGAAGACCATCCGAAGCGCGTCCTCGTCGGGACTGCCGCCGCTGTGGAAGCGGTGCAGCCCGAGGTCCTCGGGCCGGTAGAAGAGCAGCGCCTCCGCTGGCTCCCCGTCCCGTCCCGCCCGGCCGATCTCCTGGTAGTACGTGTCGGGCGACTCGGGGGCTGCAGCGTGCACCACGAACCGGATGTCTGCCTTGTCGATCCCCATCCCGAACGCCGACGTCGCGACCACGACGTCGGCCGAGCCCTCGGTGAAGCGCCGGTGGACCTCGCGCCGCTCCGGTGCCCGCATCCCGCCGTGGTACGCGCGCGCCACCATGCCGTGCTCACCCAGCCGGTCGGCATACTCCTCCGCGTCCTTGCGGGTCGCGACGTAGAGGAGGCCCGGACGCGCCAGCTGGGCCACACACACCACCACGGCGTCGCGCCGCGCGTCGTCCTCGACGTGCCGGTGGACGGTGAGGTGCAGGTTGGGGCGGTCGAACCCCTGGACGACGACGAGGGGGTCGCGCAGGTGGAGCCGGTCGGCGATCTCGTCGCGGACCGGCGGCGACGCGGTCGCGGTGAGCGCGACGACGCGCGGGTGCCCGAGGCGCTCCACGGCGGCCCCGACTTGGAGGTAGTCGGGCCGGAAGTCGTGACCCCAGGCCGAGATGCAGTGTGCCTCGTCGACGACGAACTGGGCGACGTCCAGCTCACCGAGCCGCTCCATCACCTCGTCGTTCGTGAACTGCTCCGGCGCGAGGAAGAGGATGTGGTGCTCGTCCCGGGAGGCGGCTGCCCAGATCGCCTTCGCCTTCTTGGCCCCGGTGTTCGAGTTGACGGCGTCGGCCGGGGGCGCGTTCGGCGCGTCCCGGAGGCCCGCGACCTGGTCGCGCTGGAGCGCGAGGAGCGGCGAGACGACGATCGTCACCCCGGGCAGCAGCGCCGCCGGCACCTGGTAGAGGGCGGACTTGCCGTACCCGGTCGGCATGACGGCGAGGACGTCGCGCCCCTCCATCGTGGCCTCCATCGCGGCGCGCTGACCCTCGCGGAGGTCGCTGAGGCCGAGGACGTTCTGGGCCGCCGCGGCCAGGTCGGTCTGTGACATGGCGGCCCCATACCCAGCCACGCGAGGAGCCCCCGTATGCCGTTCAGCCGCTCGGCGGCACAGGCGGGCCGGGCGCGTGGCCCGCTCACGGCCCGGGTGTTGCCCCGCGGCTACTCGAAGATCGAGTGGTGCGACGGATCAGCACGTCGACGGGCGCGATGCCGGCGGACGATCACGACGAGGTCGGCGATCGCGCTGACAGCCACGACGACCGTGACGAGGACGGTCCAGATGGGCAGGCGCAACCGCAGGAACCAGATACCGGCGCCGACGGCCGCGGCGAGACCGAACAGGGCGAAGACGAGACGCAGGTTGAGGGCGCTGTAGGGCCTGTCGGACGTCCCCTCACGACCATGGGGCTGAGGCCCGATCATGGCGATCGCTTACCCCCGGCCGGTGGCGCCAACCCAATGGATGGGAGCGAAGGTTCAGCGGCACTCAGGACCGGAGCGTCTCGCTCGGCAGGACGCCATACGTCTCGCGGTACTCCTGCGCGAAGCGGCCCATGCTCACGAAGCCCCAGCGCGTCGCGACCTCCGTCACCGTGGTGCCGGTCACCTGACGGCTGCCGACCAGCTCCTCGTGGACACGCTCGAGCCGAACCCGCCGCAGGTGCGCCATCGGTGTCGTGTCGAGGTAGCGGCGGAAGGCCAGCTGGACCGAGCGGGACGAGGCGTAGGCAGCCGCGGCGATCTCCGCCAGCCCGATGTCGCGGTCCGCGTTGGACTCGATGAACTCCATTGCCCGCCGCAGCGTCCCCCGGCTGCCCTCGGGCCGCCCGGTGGTCTCGTCAGCCTCGCTCTCGTCGCCGTCCGCCCCGAACACCGTGGCGACCATCGAGCCGACGAGTCGGGCGGCACTGCCTGGGACGAGGTCGGACGACCGGCTCGCGCCGCCGAGGACGACCTTGTCGACGAAGTCGAAGGTGCGGCGCAGCATGATGCGCTGCTCGGGGCGTTTGGCCGCCAGACGGGAGACGCGCACCGCTCGGCCCGATGAGTCGCCCGCCGGCATGGACTCGGCGCGCACGGGCATGGTCATCGCGTGCAGCTCGTCCCACCGCAGCGAGTAGCCCTCGCCGGGCTGGCTGAGGAGGAAGACATCGCCGGCCGAGAAGCGCTCCATGCCGGCCCGGGTGCTCCGCTCGACGCGACCGCGCAAGACGCAGATGAGCATGAGGTCCCCGGACTCCGCGGACGCGTGCTCGCACGGGACGTTGTGCTCCATGTCGAGCAGGAGACAGGGGCCGTTGGCCCGGACCGCATGGTCGAAGTGGAAGGCGCCAGGGGTGCCGAGCAGGCGCGCGTCGTAGTCCCAGTAGGTACGTCGGAGGAAGTCGTCGGCCGCCTCGAGGTCGTCGGTGCGAAAGTGCGTCGTGGCGTCCCCGCTCGACTGGGGCGAACCGGGGGCGGGGCCACCGGCTGGAGAGACCTTCGAGGCAACGGTCATGACAGAGCCTTGCTGTGCTGTGCTGGGCGACCGGCTGCTCGATCTCGCTCCAGTGTGCGCCGCCGGAGCGTCTCGTGGGGACTTGGCCACCGGCCAATCTCACGGCACGCTCACCCCGGGCTCACGGCGAGCGCTTGGCGTTTGTCCCGCTCACTGCCGGGTAGCCGGTCCCGCGAGTCCATCAGGAGGAGGCTGCACATGACGGGCGACCCACACGACGAGCAGGGGCAGCAGCGGGGGCAGACCCGGCACGACACGATCCTGCTCGACGTCGACGGCACCCTCGTCGACTCCACCTACCACCACGCCCTGGCGTGGCACCGCGCCTTCCGGCGCCACGACATCCCCCTGCCGATGTGGCGGGTCCACCGCTCGATCGGGATGGGTGGCGACCGCCTCGTGGGCGCCCTCGCCGGCGACGAGGTGGAGCAGAGCATCGGTGACGACCTGCGTGCCGCGTGGTACGAGGAGTACGCAAAGCTCGTCGACGAGGTCGAGCCGTTGCCCGGCGCTGCAGAGCTGGTCCGCGCGCTCAGCAGGCGCTTCACCGTTGCCCTCGGTTCCTCCGGCAAGCCCGAGTTCACCCGTCAGGCGGTCGACCTCGTCGGGATCCGTGACGACGTCGCCGTCGTCACGACGTCCGAGGACGCGCCCTCGTCGAAGCCGGCCCCCGACATCCTCGAGATCGCGCTGCAGAAGTCGGGCGGCCGCAGCGCCATCGTCATCGGCGACTCGACGTTCGACGTGGCCTCGGCAGCCCGGATGGGCGCCCCCTGCGTCGCCATCCGCACGGGCGGCTTCGGCCCCGACGAGCTCAGGGACGCCGGTGCCGTCCTCGTCACCCGTGGGCTGCCGGACCTGCTCGACGCCGACTGGGACGGGCTCGCGCTGATGCAGCCACCTCCCGGCGCGAGCGAGGACCCACCCCTGCCCTGACGCGGAGTCCGGCTGTGCCCGAAGCGAACTCAGGGTATGCGGCTGAGCCGGCTCTGCGGCATACCGCAGCGGGCGGGGGCGAGCGTCAGGGCGTGCGGTTGCGCCGTCGAGCGGGGCGCGGCGCCCGGCCGCCTACGTAGGAGCGTCGGGAGTCGACGACGAACCCCTGGCGCAGCGCCTCGCGGCCGATGAGCATCCGGAAGCCCATCTCGTCGCGGTTCGTCAGCGTGACCTCGACGAGGATCGTCCGGCCGAGCAGCACGACGTCGGTGAGGATGACGATGCGCTCCTCGGCGTGGCCGGACGAGCTGCGCACGGACCGGCGGTCGTGCACCCGGCACTCGGCCAGCCTCGTGTCGGCCTCGGACGCCTGCCACGGCTGGACCCCGAAGCGCACCCACGGCTCACCGTCGCGCTCGAACTCCTCGATGGGGCTGGCGTGCAGGGACGACGACCGCGCACCGGTGTCGAGCTTGGCCTTCAGCCAGGGGACTCCGAGACCGGGCAGTGCTATCCACTCACGCCACCCTGCGATGGTGGTTGGATAGGGCGGCTCTGACACTCGACCATCCTTGCAGGTGCACCCCATGAAACTCGCGATCCTCTCGCGCGCCCCGCGGGCCTACTCGACCCAGCGCCTCAAGGCCGCGGCCCTCAGCCGCGGGCACGAGGCGAAGGTGCTCAACACCCTTCGCTTCGCGATCGACCTCACCGGGCCGGAACCGGACCTGCAGTTCCGGGGGCGGCCGCTGTCGGACTACGACGCGATCCTGCCCCGGATCGGCAACTCGATCACCTACTTCGGGACCGCGGTCGTGCGGCAGTTCGAGCAGATGGACGTCTACACGCCCAACACCGCGAACGGCATCTCGAACTCGCGGGACAAGCTGCGGGCCAACCAGATCCTGTCGCGGCACAACATCGGGATGCCAGCGACGACGTTCGTGCGCAACCGGGCGGACGTGCGCCCGGCGATCACGCGGGTCGGCGGGGCCCCCGTCGTCATCAAGCTGCTCGAGGGCACGCAGGGCATCGGGGTGATCCTCGCCCCGGAGGTCAAGGTCGCCGAGGCGATCATCGAGACGCTCCACAGCAAGAACCAGAACGTCCTCATCCAGAGCTTCGTCCAGGAGAGCCGCGGCCGGGACGTGCGGGCGCTCGTCGTCGGCGACCGGGTCGTCGCGGCGATGCGGCGGGTGGCCCACGGCGACGAGTTCCGCTCCAACGTCCACCGCGGTGGGTCGGTCGAGCCGGTCGCCCTCGACGCGGCATACGAGCAGGCGGCGGTGCGGTCCGCCCAGATCATGGGGCTGCGGGTCGCCGGTGTCGACATGCTCGAGGGCAACGACGGCCCGCTCGTCATGGAGGTCAACTCCTCGCCCGGGCTCGAGGGCATCGAGACCGCGACCAAGCTCGACGTCGCCGGAGCGATCATCGACTACATCGCGAACCAGGTCGCCTTCCCCGAGATCGACGTGCGCCAGCGGCTGACCGTCTCGACCGGGTATGGCGTCGCCGAGCTCGCCGTGCGCGCGGGGGCCGACCTCGTCGGCCGGACGATCAGCGAGTCGGGGCTGTCGGAGCGCGACATCACCGTGCTGACCCTGCACCGGGGCCCGACGGTCATCCCGAACCCGCGTCAGGGCGTCGAGCTGGAGGCGGACGACCGGCTGCTGTGCTTCGGGCGACTCGAGGAGATGCGGTCGATGATCCCCGAGCGTCGGCGGCGCCGGGCGAAGGTGCGCCGGCTCCCGAAGGAGCCGATCCCCGAGGGCGCCTGACCGCCTCGGCTCAGGACCGGCGCGCGTCGGGGAGCAGGCGCCGTGGTGACACGTAGGCGCTGACGACTCCGGCATAGGGCCGCTCGCCGGTGGCCGCCACCCGGCGCAGGTACTCGTCGAACGTGATCCTGCCGTCCGCGTGGTCCGGCGTCAGGTTGAGGCCCGCTTGGAGGGCTCGGCCGGCCGCCCCGGGGACCGGGACCTCGACGATCCGGCGTCGACGGCCGGTCTGCTCCAGGTAGGCCTCCGCCAGCGAGCCGATGGTGCGGACCTCAGGGCCGCCGAGTTCGTCGATGCGACCGGTCGGGGCGCCGAGCGCGAGGCGGGCGAGACGATCCCCGACCTCCGAGACGTCGACGGGTTGAATGCGAAAAGCCTTGGGGAGCAAGAGCACCGGCGGCGCGGTCAGCGCTCGCAGCAGCACCGCGACGAGGTCGTGGAACTGCGTGGCGCGGAGCACCGACCACGACAGGCCGGAGGCCTCGAGGTGCCGCTCGTCGGCGTACTTCGTCCGGTAGAGGCTCATCGGGACCTGGTCGACGCCCACGATGGAGACGTAGACGATGCGGGGCCGGTCCATCCGGAGGGCCGCGTCGATGACCGAGTCGACCGGCTGGATGCAGTGGACCACGACGTCGACGTCTCGCATGGCGTGAGCCAGTCCCTCGCCCTTCTTGACGTCGCCGACAGACACCTCGACGCCCGGCAGCCCACCCGTGGGGCGGATACCCCGGCTGAGGACCCGCACCCGAGCACCGGCGCGCTGCAGCGACGCGACGACAGCTCGGCCGAGCAGCCCCGTTCCACCGATGACGAGCACGGTCTGCACCTGGCCCGACGTGTCGCTCATCCGGCCATCCTCACCTCGACGGCTGGGAGGAGAATTGACGCGCGGCCGGCACCGAGGAGTGGATAGGGTCACGCACCGTGACAGATGCGCTGCGGCAGGCCTATGACGACCAGCTCCGGGAGGCCGGGGAGATCCACGACGACGCCGACCTCACCCGGATCGGGCCGCTCTGGTGCGTGATCCTCGGTGACGGGGCACGCGGCTTCGTCACCTACCGTGACCTGCAGGGGCACTCAGGGGCCGCCCTCGACGGGCTGATCGAGCAGGTTGTGGCGCACTACCGGGACGCGACCGACGTCGTGTCGTTCGAGTGGAAGACGCGCGGTCACGATGCCCCGGCCGACCTCACCGACCGGCTGGTCGCCCACGGCTTCGTCCCGGAGGAGCGCGAGACGGTGATGGTCGGGGAGGCGACGGGGCTCGCCGTCGAGGTGCCCCTGCCGGACGGCGTCGTCGTGCGCCGCGCGGGCGTCGGCGGCGACCTGGCCGATGACGCCGCGCGTGCGAGCGAGCTGCAGGAGCGGGTCTTCGGCCGGGGCTCCGGACCGAGCACCGAGCGGCTCGTGGCCGACCTGCAGGCCCACGCCGACCGGCTCACGCTGTGGATGGCGGAGACGTCCGGTCGAGTGGTCAGCGCCGGCCGGCTCTCGATCGTGCCGGGCACCCAGTTCGCCGGGCTGTGGGGTGGCGCGACCGACTCCGAGTGGCGCGGCCGGGGGATCTATCGCGCCCTGA
Organism: Intrasporangium sp.; assembly: GCF_051961875.1. GTDB lineage: Bacteria > Actinomycetota > Actinomycetes > Actinomycetales > Dermatophilaceae > Intrasporangium_A. The sequence goes on from NZ_JBQCCV010000088.1 coordinate 23,272, forward strand.
CGGCGGCCCGGGCACGGCACGCCCTCGCGCATGGGGTGCGCTACCTCCACAGCGACAGCACCGACATGTCCAAGCCGATCCTCGAGCGCAACGGCCTCCGTCCGGTCACGACGACGACGCCCTACATCTGGACGAGGCCGTCCTCGTAGGCACCGCCCACCGCCTGGCCCCGGCATGGGACGGATGCGGCAGGGCAGCGGCTCAGGCAGCACGAGGGGAGGGAGCACGCAGAACAGCCGCCTCCTCATCGGCTGAGCGGAATGCCGGCTGTGCTCCTCACGTGAGCGGGCCTGCCGCGTCGAGCATCCGGGTCGCGATGGCGCGGGCGGCCTCGACGAGCTCCGGGCCGCGGACGATCCGGTAGGGCGCTGGCAGGAGGGCCAGGTGCTCGGCGTACATGACCGGGTTGCTCGTGCTCCCGACCAGCCGGGTGGTGTTCGCGTCGAGCTGCTCGAGGCGGCCGAGAGTCCGAGGCAGGCAGCGCGCCACGCGATCGAGCCCGGCGTCGATGCGCACCTCGACGTCGAACTCCCACCCACTCGAGAGGTGCTCCTCGAGCAGGGCCACGGGGTCGAGCCCGGCAGGCGGGGTGAAGGTCCGGTCGAGCAGCTCGAGCGAGCAGATGCGGTCGACCCGATAGGCGCGAGTTGCGCCTTTCGGGTCGGTCCGGCACACGAGGTACCAGCGGCCGTGCCGGACGACGACCGCCCACGGCTCGACGTCCACGTCCCACTCGTTCCCGGCCTCGCTCCGGTAGCGGAGCTGGACCAATCGGGCGTCCGAGCAGGCTTGCACGAGAAGGGCCGTTGTCGCAGGGTCGGGTCTCGCCGCCGCCCGGTCCGGGGCCGGCGCGGCGGCCCGGCGGACGGCTTCGGCCTGGGCCGCGACGGGCTCCGGGAGGGCTCGGACGATCTTGCCGAGGGCGCTGCCGACCGGGTCGCTCGGGTCGCCTGCTTCGTGGTGCCCGTCCAGGACTGCCATGACGAGGCCGAGGGCCTCACTCGCACTGAAGACGAGCGGCGGCAGGCGTAGCCCGCGACCCAGGCGGTAGCCGCCGTAGCGTCCGCGGACGGACTCGACCGGGATGCCGGCCTCGCGGAGGATCGCGATGTAACGGCGAGCCGCTCGGTCGCTCACCCCGAGCTTCGTGGCCAACCGGTCCGCCGTGACCCCCGGCAGGGACTGGATCACCTCGAGGGCGAGCAGCGCACGGGCCGTCGGGCTCGCATCGGGATCCATACTCATCTCCTCATGCTTCAGCGTTGGGCTCGCAGGGTCGCCGCCATGCGGGTCAGGTGCTCCCGCTCCTGGAGGTTCGGCGTACGGGAGCCGGCTTTCGCGTAGAGCTCGGCAGCCGCGGCATACTCTCCGGCCCGCTCGAGCAGGAAGGCCCGCACCGCCAGGTAACGGTGGTGCTCCCCCAGAGCCTCGGCCAGGGCGTCGAGCTCGGCGAGCGCCGCGTCGGGACCGAGGACATGTGCCAGCGCCACCGCCCGGCTGAGGCGTGCGATCGGGTTGGCGGTCAGCGCCACCAGCTCGTCGTACCACTCGAGGATCTGCGGCCAGTCCGTCTCGGCTGCCATGGCCGCGTCGTCGTGCAGGGCGGCGATGGCGGCCTGGAGCTGGTACTCGCCCCGGCGGTTCTGCTGCAGCGCGCCCTGCAGCAGGCGTACGCCCTCGGCGATCTCCGCCCCGTCCCACAGGGTCCGATCCTGCCGGTCGAGCGTGACGAGCCGCCCGTCGGAGTCGTGGCGCGCTCGGTGTCGTGCGTGGTGCAGCAGCATGAGGGCGAGCAGTCCGCGGGCCTCCGGCTCGCTCGTCTCATGGGTGAGCTGTCGGGTGAGGCGAATAGCCTCCGTCGCCAAGTCGATCCGGCCGCGATGACCTGCGTCGTAGATGAGGTAGAGAATGCGCAGCACGGTGGCCAGGTCGCCGGTGGGCCCGAGGCGGACGCCCTCGATGGTTCGCTTGGCCCGGGTGATCCGCTGCGCCATCGTCGCCCTTGGCACGAGGAAGGCACTCGCGATCTCATCGGTGGTGAGGCCGCCGACGGCCCGCAGCGTCAGGGCGATCGCGGCCTGCGGACTGAGCGACGGGTGGCAGCACAGGAAGAGCAGCAGGAGGGTGTCATCCCCCTGCTCGGCGGGTCCGGCCGCCGGCTCACGCTCGAGCCGCTCCTCACGCACCCGCCGCGCCGTGTCGCTGCGACCCGCGTCGATGAGCCGCCGCGTCGCCACCCGGACCAGCCAGGCTCGCGGGTCGGTCGGCGGATGGTCCGGCCAGGAGCGCACCGCCTCGACGAGCGCGTCCTGGACGGCATCCTCGGCCGCCGCGAAGTCGTTGCCGCGGCGGACGAGGACGCCGATGACCTGGGGCACGAGGCTCCGGAGCATCGACTCGTCCACGGGCACCCGTTCAGTCGGCTCCGTGGGAGGTGGACTCCATCACCTGACGGACCTCGATCCACTCGTGGATCGGCTTGCCTTGGGGTCCGGGACCTGACGACACGTGGGCCGCGATCTCGAGGGCACGCTCGCGCGACTCGACGTCGACCATGTACCAGCCGGCGACGAGGTCGCTCGTCTCGGGGTAGGGACCGTCGGTCGTGACCGGCGAGGCACCCGGCCCGTCGTAGCGGACGTCGACCCGGTCGGGAGTGAGCGCCTGGCCCTCGACGAGCTCGCCCGACTCCTCGAGCATGCGGGTGCACTCCCCGAGGAAGCGCAGGTGCGCGTCGACGTCTTCGGGGGCCCACTGGTCCATCGGCGGGATCGGCTCGAGCAGCTCGGGGCCACCCCGGTAGTGCTTCAGAAGCAGGAACTTCGGCATGATGCTGACTCCTTCGTCTCTGCGTGACCCGTGCGGCCTCGCACTCAGAGAACGGAGCGAGGGAGCGCTTTTCGACATCCTCCCAGCGAGCAGCTCCGTATGCCGCTCAGCTCCTCCCCGCGGAGCCGCGGAGCCGCTCGTACTCCGGGTGCCGGGCGATCCATGCCTTGATGTAGGGGCAGAGGGCGACGACACGTCGCTCGCCCTCGGCCGCGACGTCGTCGAGGGCGTACCGCGCGAGGGCGCTGGCGATGCCCTGGCCCTCGTGCGCCTCGGCCACCTCGGTGTGGGTGAAGACGATCCGGTCGCCCCCGAGCTCGTACTGCGCGAACCCGACGACCTCGCCGTCGATCCGTGCCTCGTAGCGGTGCTCAGCGGGGTTGTCGGCATACGTCACGTCGCTCGCCATGGCCCGAGTCTGCCACTCGCCATCGACGGCGACGCTGTGCCGTCGAGCGGACTGGAGGGGCGCCGTCTACGGTGGGCGCATGTCGCCCGCCGGTCCCCTCGACCACTGAACCACCGTGTCCGTCTTCGTCGTGGTGGTGGCGGCCGTGCTCGCGGCCCTGACCTATCTCCTCTACCGGCGACTGGCGGTGGCGCCCCGGTGGCCCACCGGTGTCCGCCGGTCGATCGGCGGCGTCCTCGGGGTCGGCTGGGTCGCCGTGCTCGGCGGTTTCGCGGTCCAGGGCGGCGAGCTCGACCCGGCTCGGTTCAGGTGGCTGGCCTGGCTCGGGATGACCTGGGTCGCCGTGTCGTGGTACCTGCTCCTCGGCGCCTGCCTGCTCGGGATCGCCTGCCTCGTTACGCGGCTCCTTCGCCGCGACCGGCGACCGGTGCTGCGAGCGGGGTCCGTTGCGGTCGGCCTCCTGGCGGTGGGCACGACGGCATACGGGTTGGGCGAGGCCGCGATGCCGGCCGTCACACCGGTCACGGTGGCCAGCGCGGACCTACCGGCCGCCGCCACGGGAACGCGGATCGCCCTCGTCACCGATCTGCACGTCGGGCCGGTCCGGGACGCGACCTTCACCCGGCGGGTCGTCGAGGCCGTCAACGCCGCGAAGCCGGACCTCGTCGTGCTCGGCGGCGATCTCGCCGATGGTCGGGTGGCCCAGGTCGGCGCTGCGCTGGCACCGCTCGCCGACCTCGACGCGCCACTGGGCGTGGTGGCGGTGAGCGGGAACCACGAGTACCTCTCCGGGGAGCCGGACCAGTGGCTGGCCCTGTGGGAGCGGCTCGGCATCACCGTGCTGCGCAACTCGAACGTCGCGGTGGCCCAGCGGGGCGCGCATCTCACGGTTGCCGGGATGACGGACCCGCAGGGTGGCCCGTTCGGCGCCGCGCCTGACGCCGCGGCGGCCCTGGCCGGGGCGGCGGCCGACGGCTTCACTCTGCTCGTGGCCCACCAGCCGCGTCAGGCCTTCGACGTCCAGGGCAAGGGCGTCGACCTGCAGCTGTCCGGGCACACGCACGGCGGTCAGCTGTGGCCGTTCACCTATCTCGTCCGGCTCCAGCAGCCGATGATCTCCGGTCGGGCGATGATCGGTGATGTGCCGGTGCTGACGAGCCGTGGCGCGGGCGCCTGGGGACCGCCGGTGCGCGTCCTCGCGCCACCGGAGATCCCCCTCATCACCCTCAACACCGTCTGACCCTCCCGATCGAGAGTTCACTTTTCCCATTCGAGAGTTCACTCTCGATCCAGAGAGCTGCACTGTCGATTGAGAAAAGTGCACTGTCGATTGTGGGGATGGTGCTGTCGATCAGGAGGAGGGGAGGCGGTCCAGGGCCTCCTCGAGGCGGGCGACAGTGCCGTCGAGGTCGCCCAGCTTGTCGAGGCCGAACAGGCCGAGCCTGAAGGTCGAGAAGTCGTCGGGCTCACCGCACATGAGCGGCACGCCGGCCGCGACCTGCAGGCCGACCTGCTTGAACTTGGCTCCGCTGCGGATCTCGGGGTCGTCGGTGTAGACCACGACGACGCTCGACGCGGCGAACGGGTCGGCCGCGACGGAGTCGAAGCCGTGCGCGGCGAGGGTGGCACGGACCTTCGCGCCGAGGTCGACCTGAGCGGCCCGCAGCTCCTCCAGGCCGGCATCCCGGGTCTCGAGCATGATCTCGGCGTTGTGGGCGAGCGCGTCCGTGGGCATCGTCGCGTGGTACGGCGTCTGGCCGTGCGTGTAGGCGTCGGCGATCGACAGCCACTTCCTGAGGTCCGCCGCGAAGCTCGACGAGGTCGTCGACTCGACGGCGGCACGACCCGCCTCATTGAGCATGACGTAACCGGCGCACGGAGAACCGCTCCAGCCCTTCTGAGGGGCGCTGATGAGGACGTCGACCCCGATCTCGGTCATGTCGACCCACAGCGCACCGGACGCGACGCAGTCGAGGACGAAGAGCCCGCCGACCTCGTGGGTCGCCTCGGAGACCGCGCGCAGGTAGTCGTCGGGGAGCACGATCCCCGCGGCCGTCTCGACGTGCGGGGCGAAGACGACCTCCGGCCGCTTCTCCCGGATGGCGGCGACGACCTCGTCGACCGGTGCGGGTTGCCACGCGGCGTGGCGGGTGTCGTCGACACGCCGGGCTGTGCACACCGTGACGTCGTCCGTGATGGAGCCGGCATCGATGATCTGGGACCAGCGGTACGAGAAGAGCCCGTTGCGGACGATCAGGCAGCGACGGCCCGTCGCGAGCTGCCGGGCGACGGCCTCCATCGCGTAGCTGCCGCCACCGGGGACGACCGCCACCGCGTGCGCCTGATAGGTCGTACAGAGGACGTCCATGATGTCCCGCATCACGCCGACAAAGCGCTGCGACATGTGGTTCAGCGAGCGGTCCGTGAAGACGACGGAGTACTCGAGCAGACCGTCCGGGTCGACATCGGGGCGTGGAAGCGTCATGCCAGAACCCTGCCACACGAGGGTCACGATCCGGTCAGCATCGTTCCGGAATCCAGTTCCGCTCTGTAGTGTCCTGACCACTTGAGTGTCTCTAGGCCACTTGCCAAACCCCGGAGGTCCACATGTCCCAGCTCAGGTCCCGTGTCTCCCGCTATGCGGCCGTCGCCTCCCTCGCGTCCCTCGCGCTGGCCGCCTGCGGCTCGAGCTCAGGCAATGGTGGCTCGAGCGCCCCGTCCGGCGGCCCAGAGCTCGTCAGCGCCAACACCCTGACGGTATGCACGCACCTGTCCTACAAGCCGTTCGAGTTCAAGGACAGCTCCGGCAACGTCATCGGCTTCGACATGGACCTGGCGCAGGCCATCGCGAAGCAGCTGGGCCTGCCGAACGTCACGATCGTCGACATCGACTTCGCCTCCCAGACCTCG
>NZ_JBQCCV010000089.1:0-38248 GCF_051961875.1 Intrasporangium sp.
ATCCGGAAGGTCTCTGCGGCCAGGTCTGCCTGCTCGTCCTCCGGCATCGACAGGTCTGGAAGTTCCTCGTGCATGCATCACAGCCTACGCGTGTTCATACCTTCGCATATGTGCAGATAGCATGGTCTGCATGAGTTCCACCCCGAGCCCGTCCCCACTCCACAAGGACGGTCACGACGACCACGGTCACGACGCGCACGGCCACGGTCACCACCTAGAGCACGGATCGGGCTTGTGGGAGAGGTTGCGGCACGCCGTCACGCCACACTCGCACGATGTGGCCGACTCCCTGGACGAGGCCCTCGAGTCCAATGCGCGAGGTATCCGCGCCGTGCGGCTGAGTCTCGTCGGGCTCGGCGTGACGGCCGTCCTACAACTGTTCGTCGTCGTCATCTCCGGGTCGGTGGCCCTGCTGGCCGACACGATCCACAACTTCTCCGACGCCCTGACCGCCATCCCGCTCTGGATCGCTTTCGTTCTCGGCCGCCGCGCGGCGACGCGTCGCTACACCCACGGCTTCGGTCGGGCCGAGGACCTCGCCGGCCTCTTCGTCGTGGCCATGATCGCCCTGTCCGCCGTGACCGCCGCCTGGCAGGCGATCGACCGCCTCGTGAACCCCGCCCCAGTGCACAACCTCGGCTGGGTCGCCCTTGCCGGCTTCGTTGGCTTCCTCGGCAACGAGGCCGTCGCGATCTTCCGCATCCGCGAGGGCAACGCCATCGGATCCGCGGCCCTGGTCGCAGACGGTCACCACGCCCGTACCGACGGACTGACGTCTCTGGCCGTCCTCATCGGGGCCGGCGGAGTCGCCCTGGGCTGGTCGTGGGCAGACCCGGTGGTCGGTCTCCTTATCACCGTCGCCATCCTCCTGGTGCTGCGCACCGCTGTCCGAGACGTCTTCCGCCGGCTCCTGGATGGCGTGGAGCCTGAGCTGGTCGACTCTGCCGAGAGACTGATCGCCGGCGTGCCCGGCGTCCTGCGGGTCGATGAAGTTCGGATGCGATGGGTAGGCCACGAGGTGCACGCCGAGGCCGTGGTGCACCTCGCCGGGGATCTCTCGCTCGAGGCCGCCGACTGCGTGGCGCGAGACGCCGAGCACCACCTCCTCAATGGCATCCCACGGCTGACGCGCGCGGTTGTCCGGGCGCGCCCCCAGGGTGCCGTCGCCGGCTGATCGAAGCCCTGCATCGGGGGATCACAACTCCGACCACCGGCAGTTGAGGACGTTTGCGACCGCGGCACACCCCTGGGCGAACCGGCCCTCCCAACTGGGGTCCGGTGTTCGCTGCTCCGGACGCCGAACGGCCCGGCCCCCTTGGGGAGCCGGGCCGTTCCGCTACCGGAATGTCATTCTGACCGATCTGGTGACATTGCTGACCAAAAGAATGTCAGTCGTGACCAAGTCGTGCATGACATTTCCTGACCGATGACATCAGCTGCAGCCGCTGGTGCTGCCGCAGCCTTCGCAGACGTAGCAGGAGCCTGCGGGGCGCATCTTGGTGCCGCAGGTCATGCAGATCGGGGCGTCGGCGGAGATGCCCTGGAACTTCTCCATCAGCTCCGCGGACGAGTGGACGTCCGAGGACGTCTCGCGGGCAGAGGCTGCGCCGGCGCCGGACTTGACCTCGGCGGACTTGTCCTCGGCCTTCTCCTGCTTCGGCTCCGCCTTCTTCGCGAGCGGGGCCGACTGCTGGAGCGACTGGAGCTCGTCCTCGATGCCGTCATCGCCCTCGGTCACGATCTCCTCGAAGGAGCCGGTCTCGACCTGACGTGCCCGCTCGGCCGCGGTGTGGATGCCGATGAAGGAGCGGGTGTCGAAGTCGAGGTAGTCGAGCGCCAGGCGACGGAAGACGTAGTCCATGATCGACTGCGCCATGCGCACGTCCGGGTCGTCGGTCAGGCCGGCCGGCTCGAAGCGCAGGTTCGTGAACTTCTCGACGAAGGTCTCGAGCGGCACGCCGTACTGCAGGCCGATCGACACGGCGATCGAGAACGCGTCCATCACCCCGGCCAGGGTCGAGCCCTGCTTGCCGAACTTCAGGAACAGCTCACCGAGCTGGCCGTCGTCGTAGGTGCCGGCGGTGAGGTAGCCCTCCGCTCCCCCGACGGCGAACGACGTCGTCTGCGAGGTGCGCCGCTTCGGCAGGCGACGCCGGACCGGGCGGTACTCGATGACCTTCTCGACCGCCTTCTCCGCATCCTTGGACTCGGTCTTCGCCTTGGCGTCGGAGAGCGGCTGGCCGACCTTGCAGTTGTCGCGGTAGCAGGCCAGAGCCTTGAGACCGAGCTTCCAGCCCTCCATGTAGACCATCTCGATGTCCTCGACGGTCGCGGTCTCGGGCAGGTTGACCGTCTTGGAGATCGCGCCGGAGAGGAACGGCTGGACGGCCGCCATCATCCGCACGTGGCCCATCGGCGGGATCGCCCGGGCGCCCATCGCAGTGTCGAACACCTCGTAGTGCTCGGGCTTCAGGCCCGGGGCGTCGATGACATGGCCCTTGTCGGCGATGAACTCGACGATCGCCTCGATCTGCTCCTGCTGGTAGCCGAGCTTCTTCAGGGCCCGCGGGATCGTCAGGTTGACGATCTGCATCGAGCCGCCGCCGACGAGCTTCTTGAACTTCACGAGCGAGAAGTCCGGCTCGATGCCGGTCGTGTCGCAGTCCATCATGAAACCGATGGTCCCGGTCGGGGCGAGCACCGACGCCTGGGCGTTGCGGTAGCCGTGCTTCTCCCCCAGCTTGATGACGTCGTCCCACGCCTTCGTCGCGAGCTTGTGGATCGACAGGTCCATCGCGTCAAGGGTCTTGATGTTGTCGTTGGCCACCTGGTGCTTGCGCATCACGCGCTTGTGCGCGTCGGCGTTGCGGGCGTAGCCGTTGTACGGCCCGACGACCGCGGCGAGCTCGGCCGAGCGCTTGTAGGACGCACCGGTGAGCAGCGAGGTGATCGCCGCGGCGAGCGAGCGGCCGCCCTCGGAGTCGTAGCCGTGGCCGGTCGCCATGAGCAGGGCGCCGAGGTTGGCGTAGCCGATGCCGAGCTGGCGGTAGTTGCGGGTCGTCTCGCCGATCGGGTCGGTCGGGAAGTCGGCGAAGCAGATGGAGATGTCCATCGCGGTGATGACGAGCTCGGCGACCTTCTGGAAGGTGACGGCGTCGAAGGTGTCGTCGTCGCGGAGGAACTTCAGCAGGTTCAGCGAGGCGAGGTTGCACGAGCTGTTGTCGAGCGACATGTACTCGGAGCACGGGTTGGACGCGGTGATGCGGCCGGTCTCCGGGTTGGTGTGCCAGGCGTTGATTGTGTCGTCGTACTGCAGGCCGGGGTCGGCGCACTCCCAGGCGGCCTGCGAGATCTTCTTGAAGAGGTCACGGGCGTCGACCGTCTCGATGACCTCGCCGCTGAGGCGGCCACGGAGACCGAACTCGGTGCCGTCCTCGACGGCCTGCATGAACTCGTCGGTGACCCGGACGGAGTTGTTGGCGTTCTGGTACTGGACCGAGACGATGTCCTTGCCACCGAGATCCATGTCGAAGCCGGCGTCGCGCAGGGCGCGGATCTTGTCCTCCTCGCGCGCCTTCGTCTCGACGAACTCCTCGATGTCGGGGTGGTCGACGTCGAGGACGACCATCTTCGCGGCGCGGCGGGTCGCGCCACCGGACTTGATGGTGCCCGCGGACGCGTCGGCACCACGCATGAAGGAGACCGGGCCGGAGGCGGTGCCACCGGAGCTGAGCAGCTCCTTGGACGAGCGGATCCGGGAGAGGTTGAGGCCGGCGCCGGAGCCGCCCTGGAAGATCTTGCCCTCTTCCTTGTACCAGTTGAGGATCGAGTCCATGGAGTCGTCGACGGACAGGATGAAGCAGGCGGAGACCTGCTGCGGCGACTTCGTGCCGACGTTGAACCACACCGGCGAGTTGAACGAGAAGACCTGGTGCAGCAGGGCGTGGGTGAGCTCGTGCTCGAAGGCCTCGGCGTCCTCGTCGGTGGCGAAGTAGCCGTGGTCCTTGCCGGCCTTGACATAGGTCAGCACGACGCGGTCGATCAGCTGCTTGAGGGAGGTCTCGCGCTGGTCGGTGCCGAGCGCGCCACGGAAGTACTTGGTCGTGACGATGGTGCTGGCGTTGACCGACCAGAAGTCGGGGAACTCGACGCCGCGCTGCTCGAAGATCGTCTCGCCGGTCTTCCAGTTCTGCTGGACGACGTCCCGCTTCTCCCACGTCACCTCGTCATACGGGTGAACGCCCGGCGTCGTGTAGATGCGCTCGATGGTGATGCCCTTCTTGGCACCGCCCCGCGAGCGTGAGCTGCGGTTCCCGATCTCCGTCATGCTGTGGCCTCCCAGACCATCGATCCCTGTTGGTGTAAACGCCTGATCCTGCTGTTGCATGCCAGTCTGTCGCCGGGGTCTGACACTCACCCGTGGTGCTGCGTGGCGACGATGTGGAGGGGTTTACCGCGCCGCGTCGGCGGGAGCGGGCTGCTCACCCGCGGTGTCCCGCTCGGCGCGCAGGAGCGCGATGGCTCCTTCGAAGTCCTCGAGGCTCTCCCACGCCTGGTAGACGCTGGCGAACCGGAGGTAGGCGATCTCGTCGAGCCTGCGGAGCGGCTCGAGGACGGCCATGCCGACCTCGTGGGCCTCGACCTCCGCGTTGCCCTGCGACCGGATCGCCTCCTCGACCTGCTGCGCGAGCAGGGCGAGGTCGTCCTCGGTGACGGGCCTGCCCTGGCACGCTTTGCGCACCCCGGACAGGACCTTGGCCCGGCTGAACGGCTCGGAGACACCGGATCGCTTGATCACGCTGAGACTGCTCGTCTCGAGCGTGGTGAAGCGCCGGCCGCACGCCGGGCACTGGCGTCGCCGTCGGATGCAAGCGCCGTCGTCGGTCGTCCGTGAGTCGATGACACGAGAGTCGGTGTGCCGGCAGAACGGGCAGTGCACTCTCGACCTCCTCCTGGGGACAACCTGTTGATGACGTGTGGGCAAGCCGCCTGCCGCTGGGGACTACATGTGGACGACTTACACGTCTGTAACTACTAGATGTAGGGGTAACTCTAAGCACTCACCCCTACGTCCGCAACCGCATCGGACAGGTTCGGCGTGGCGTGTCGCTGACCTGCGAAAACGCCCAAAACGGTCCTCCTCGCAGCGGCCGACCCCCCGCCCGTCCGGTGCCAGCACCCCCCGCCGGCCCTCCGGGCGCCCCAGGAGTCCCATCTGTTGCAGGGGTGTGCCGGGCCCAATAGCGTCCATCTCACCCTTTAGTTCGGGGCAACTCACACCCTCTCCGGAACCAGGAGGAACAACGATGTTCCACGCCGTCGGTAGAGAGGGAACACCACGTCGCCGAGTCGCAGGCATCGCAGCTGCCGCACTTGTCGCGTCGGTGCTCCCCATAGGAGCTGGCGCAGTCGCCAGCGCCGCACCACCCTCCACCACCACATGCAGCGCAGACCCGAACGCCAGACTGGCGTCAGTACCGAGCCCCCAGCAGGTGCTCGGCTTCCCGCTCGGCAAGGGGCAGGAGCGCCCCGTCACCACCGAGGAGATCAACGAGTACCTGCAGGCCGTCGACCGGGCCTCCGACCGGGTCATCACCGGCGTCATGGCCAAGAGCGTGACGGGCCAGCCCCTGCCGTACGCGATCGTGTCGAACGAGCAGACCTTGACCCCCGGGCAGCTGCAGAAGGTCGCCCAGCAGATCTCGGAGATGCGCGACCCGCGCTCGCTCAAGCCGGACAAGGCGGCCCGGTATGCCGCGGACACCCCGGCGATCGTGTGGGTGGCCGGCAACGTCCACGGCGGCGAGAAGAGCGGCGCCGACGGCGCTCTCCGGACCCTGTACGAGCTGGCGAGCGGCCAGTCCTGCGACGTCCAGAAGCGCCTGGACAATCTCGTCACGGTGATCGTCCCCACCCAGAACCCGGACGGTCGCGACGCCAACCGCCGGCAGAACGAGTTCGGCTTCGACCTGAACCGTGACTGGTTCGCCCGGACGCAGCAGGAGACGGACGGCAAGATCGAGCTCCTGCGCAAGTTCCCGCCGCAGGTGTTCATCGATGCGCACGAGATGGGCGGCCGGCAGTTCTTCTTCCCGCCCAACGCCGACCCGATCCACCACGAGGTCGCCGACCAGCCGGTCGACTGGATCAACCGGATCGGGGCGGCCAACAGCAAGGCCTTCGAGGAGAACTACAACGGCGCCTGCCGCCCGGGCGTCACGACCGAGTGCTACTTCAACTACCAGTCGTACGACCTGTTCTTCATGGGCTACGGCGACACCGTTCCCGCCACCGGCTTCGGCGCTGCCGGCATGACGTACGAGAAGGGCAGCTCCTCGACGATCGAGGACCGAGCCCAGCAGCAGTACCTCACCCAGTGGGCGACCACGGGCTGGGCCGCCGACAACAAGCAGGAGGTCCTGCAGGGCTACTACAAGATCTGGCAGACCGCCCTCGCCGAGGGCAAAGCCGGCCAGCTGGAGCCCAACGAGGTGGTGCAGCCGACGAACTCCGTGCAGTTCCCGGTCCCGGACATCACCGTCCGGTCCTACTTCCTCATGCCGGACCGTCAGGTCGGTGACGTCCGCGCGCTCGTCGAGCGGCTCCGCGGGATGGACGTCGAGGTCTATCGGCTCAAGGACCCGATCACCGTGCCGAACGCCCGGCTCTTCGGCGGGCGCAGTGCGCAGAACATGACCGTCCCGGCAGGCGCGTACTGGATCCCCATGGAACAGCCGCAGAAGCACTGGATCCAGGCCCTCATCGGCGAGGACCCGTACGTCCCGTTCCCCTACTTCTATGACGTGTCGTCCTGGAGCAACCCGCTCCTCATGGGCGTCGAGACGGTCTACACCGGGGACGTGCTCGCCCCCAAGGCCGACCTGGTCAAGGGGATCGACGGCGGCATCGCCGTCGCCGCGCCGACAGGCGGGTCGTACTCCTACCCGCTCGACTCCGCGGCCGCAGCAGAGCTGACCTTCAAGCTCCTGGCCCAGGGGACCGAGCTGCACCGGGACATGGCCACGGGCGTCGTGCGCGTGCCCGCCGCCGGACCGGTGAGCTCGATCGACAAGCTCGCGAGGACGTATGGCGTGACGCTCACAGGGAGCGCCGCTGCGGCATCCGGGACACCTCTCCAGCGGCCCGAAGTCGGGCTGTTCGCGGGCACGGGCATCTCGACCACCTCCGGGTCATACGGTGAGGCCCGCTACGTGCTTGGCGAGCGGTGGGGCCTGGAGCTCGGCCCCGTGACGACGGCGGACATCAACGGCAACACGCCCGCGTTCACCAGCCGCAGCGTGCTCCTCGTGCCGGACGGCAGCAGCTCGAACGGCGGCCTCAACGCCGCCGGGCTGGCGAACCTCAAGGCGTGGGTCGCCGCCGGCGGCACCTACATCGGCCTCCGCAACGAAGGCACCCGGATCGCCCGCACCGCCGGACTCACCTCCACCACGGAGAAGCCGAAGCCGACCGGATACCAGGTCATCGGCTCGCACTTCCGGGTCGACGTGGACACCAGCAGCCCCGTCTCGTTGGGCCGGCCGGCCGAGGACTTCGAGTTCAACAACTCGGACTCGATCCTCACGCCCAGCACCACGGGCACCAACGTCCTGACCTACCCGGCCGACGACTCGTTCTGGTTCAACGGCTACACGGTCAAGGCAGACGCGCTCAAGGGAACTGTTGCCCTCGTCGACGAGCCGACGGGCGCCGGCCGGGCCGTGCTGTTCGCCTACAACCCGCTGTTCCGGGCCTACAACGAGAACGGCATTCACATGGTCGCCAACGCCCTGCTCTACCCGGCGAAGCCAGCGGCCAAGGCGCCGACCCAGCAGCGTTCGGTCGCGCCCCAGGGCAACGTCGAGGCGTCCCGGGCGGCGGCCGCCGCAGCACCGGTCGCGCCGAACCTCGGAGGCGACTGGCGGCCGATCACCATCGAGGTGGCGACCGCAGACCGCGGCCGCGCCGAAGCCGTTGTCGCCAAGTACGCGGCCACGGCGCACACGTCGGTTGCCGACGGCTCGGCCTACATCGTGATCCCGAACCCCGACGGCCTGCAGGTCGACGAGCACCCGTTCCTCCGTGACCTGGTGCGCGACCTGGACGGCGCGAGGATCACGCTCCGTTCGGTCGTGGGCTGACCCCTCTCCGGTGGTTCCGGACGCCCGTCCGGAACCACCGGACCACCGCCGGCGCAAACCGCGGGCGGCTCTTCGCAAGCCCGGAAGTTTCACTTCTCTTTCGCTTATTGTCATCGAACTTTCGCTTCCTTACGCTCGTGGCAGTCCCCCAAAGACCCACTCGCCACAGCCGTCGAGGAGGTGCACATGGCATCGCTCACCGAGTTCGACCGCGAGCAGGCCATCCTGCGCCAGCTCGAGCAGAACGGCCGGGTCGACGTCAACGAGCTCGCGGAGGCTTTCAAGGTCTCCACGGTCACGGTCCGCAAGAACCTCGAGGCCCTCGAGCGGCGGGGCATGCTCCGGCGGATCCGCGGCGGCGCGCTCAGCACCCCGATGGCCGACGAGGGCGCCTTCGAGTTCCGCCAGCGGGTCTCCCCCGCGGCCAAGCGGGCCATCGCGCGCCACGCGGCCGGTTTCGTGCGCCCCGGCGACGTCATCGCGATGGACTCGTCGACGACGTGCTACGCCCTCGCCGAGGAGCTCGTCGACGTCCAGCCCCTCACCGTCATCACGAACGGCCTGCGGGTGTCGCAGTTCCTGCTCAGCGAGACGAACGCGACCGTCATCGTCCCGGGTGGGGTCCTGCGCCGCGCGTCCGAGTCGATGGTCGGCTTCCTCAGTGACGTCTTCACGGGCCGCGGCCGGGTCGACAGGGGCTTCTTCGGCCTCGTCGGCCTGAGCCGGGAACGCGGCCTGCTCGACATCAGTCCCGAAGAGGCGCATGCCAAGGCGGCGCTCGCCTCGGCCTGCCACGAGGTCTACGCCCTGTTCGACTCGACCAAGGTCGACCGCTTCGGGATGCACCCCTTCGTCACGGCGGACCGGGTCACCCGGATGGTCTCCGATATCGGCACGCCCAAGGCGGTCCACGCGGACTGGACCAGGGCCGGCGTCGTCTGGGACCTCGTCGACCCCGACAGCCGGCTCGACGGCTCACCACGGCCCACCGCGACGCAGCCGAGGAGGCGGCCATGACGGCGACCCGGCACGTCGCCGCCATCGACCTCGGCGCGGAGAGCGGCCGGGTCGCGAAGGTGTCCTTCGACGGCGAGCGCCTCTCGCTCGAGGTGGCACACCGGTTCTCCCACACCCCCCACCCGGTAGACGGGATCCTGCGCTGGGGTTTCGACGACCTCCGCGCGGGCGTTCTCCAGGGGCTCCGCGCACTCGCCGCAGGCGGCGACCCCATCGCGTCGGTGGGCGCCGACACCTGGGGCGTCGACTACGGGCTGCTCGACGCCGGCGGCGCTTTGGTCGACGAGCCCACCTGCTACCGGGACGCCCGACAGCCGCGGGCCCGGGCCCGGGTCCTCGATGAGGTCGGCCCGTCCCGCCTCTACGACGCGACCGGCGTGCAGATCATCGACATCAACACGATCTTCGCCCTCGCGAGCGATGCCGCGGAGCGCCCGGACCGGCTCGAGCGGGCCGCGCGGCTGGTCATGATGCCGGACGTCTTCCACCACCTGCTCTCGGGCAGCACCGTCACCGAGTACACCGCGGCCTCGACGAGCGGCTGCTACGACATGGCCGCCGGGCGGTGGGCCACCGGCCTGCTCGACGATCTCGGCATCCCCACCCACATCCTCCCGGAGGTCGTCCCGCCGGGGACCGACGTCGGGCCGCTCCTGCCCGACTACGCCGTCGGCGGCCTTCGCGGCGCCCGGGTCGTCCTGCCCCCGGGCCACGACACGGCGAGCGCGGTCGTCGGCACCCCGCTCGCCAGCCCTGACGGCCTCTACATCTCCTCCGGGACGTGGTCCCTCGCCGGCATCGAGATCCCGCAGCCGATCATCTCGGACCGCACCCGGGCCGCCAACATCACCAACGAGGGCGGCTACGACGGCACCATCCGCTTCCTGCGCAACGTCGCCGGCCTGTGGATCATCCAGTCGTGCCGACGGGAGTGGGCGGCCCAGGGCACCGCCTTGACCTACCCCGAGCTCGTCGCCCTCGCAGGCCAGACGAGCGGGCTGCACAGCGTCATCAACCCCGACGCACCCGAGTTCCTCGACGGGCAGGACACCCCTTCCCGCATCCAGGAGTACTGCCGCCTCACCGGGCAGCGGGTCCCCGAGACCGTCGCCGAGATCGCCCGCTGCGTGTTCGACTCCCTCGCGCTCAGCTACCGCCACGTCGTCGCAGACCTCCGGGAGATCACCGGGCTCGCCATCCCGACGGTCAACATCGTCGGGGGTGGCTCGAACAACGCGCTGCTGTCGCAGCTCACGGCGGACGCCGTCGGCACGCCCGTCGTGTGCGGACCGGTCGAGGCCACCGCCCTCGGCAACGCGGCCGCCCAGCTCGTCGCCCTCGGTGAGCTCGACGGGCTCGGCGACATCCGCCGGGTGATCGGCTCGTCGGCCGAGCCGACCAGCTACCTGCCACGCACCCACGAGGCGTGGGACGCGGCATACGACACCTTCACCCGCCTCGTCACGACCGACCGGTCCCAGCAAGGACTCGGGGTCTGAGCCCAGCATCGGACAACACCACAAGCGTCTCTCCCACCCCGGGCGAGGCAGCCCCACCTGCCAGGACCTCCTGGCACCGTCATGAGGAGTTCACCGCATGAACCTCACACGAGCCGGCAAGGTCACGAGCGTCGTGGCCGTCTCGGCACTGCTCGCCCTCACGGGCTGTACGAAGAAGAACGACACCGGCGCCGCAGCGGGCGGCACCCAGGCCGGCGGCGGCTCCGGCAGCAAGCAGGTCTCCGTCGCCTTCGTCCCGAAGCTGCAGGGCATCCCCTACTTCGAGGCCATGAACGCCGGTGGCCAGAAGGCCGCGCAGGACCTGGGTGTCAAGTGGCTCTACCAGGGTCCGACAACGGCTGATGCGGCCGCCCAGGCCCAGATCGTGCGCTCCTACATCCAGCAGAAGGTGGGCGTCATCGTCGTCGCCCCGAACGACCCGAACTCCATGGCGCCGGTCCTCCAGGAGGCGAAGGCCGCGGGCATCCACGTGCTCACCTCGGACACCGACGCGCCCGACTCGGTCCGGGAGGCCTTCGTCGAGCAGGCGTCGACCGAGGGCATCGGCACGGCCCTCACCGACGAGCTCGCCAAGGCCATGGGCAAGAAGGGCAAGTACGCCATCGTGTCGTGTGGCGAGACCGCGCAGAACCTCAACTCCTGGATCGCGGTCCAGAAGAAGGTCACCGCGGAGAAGTACCCCAACATGCAGATCGTCTCCGTCGTCTACGCCGGTGAGGACCAGAACAAGGCCACCCAGATGGCGAGCGACCTGATGAACGCCCACCCGGACCTCACGGGCCTGGTCGGCGAGTGCACGTCGTCCGCCCCGGGCGTGGCCCAGGCCGTCAAGGACGCCGGCAAGATCGGGAAGGTCTTCACGGTCGGGCTCGGCACGCCGAAGTCGATGGCGCCCTACCTGCAGGACGGCTCGTCGTCGGCCTCGATCCTCTGGGACGTCCAGAACCTCGGCTACCTGACCGCATGGGCCGGTCAGCAGGTCGCGGAGGGCAAGCAGTTCCAGGCCAAGAACCACGTCAACGACGCGATGCCCGCCGTCGAGTACGACCCGACGACCAAGGTGCTCCTGCTCGGTCCGCCGCTGATCCTCACCAAGGACAACGTCGGCAAGTACAACTACTGACCCGCCGTGGCCCGGCCGGGTGCTGTCAGAGGCACCCGGCCGTGGCCCAGCGGCCACCCACCGAGTGCGCGTGGGCGGCCAGGGCGCTCACTCCCCAGGAGGATCGATGACACCGGTCGGATCGACGCAATCCCCGGCGAGCCTGCCCGACTCGGCGCACGCCCGGCTCGAGCTGCACGGCATCTCCAAGCGGTATGGCGGCGTCCACGCCATCCGCAACGCAGACCTCGTCGTCCGGCCGGGCACCGTACACGCCATCGTCGGCGAGAACGGCGCCGGCAAGTCGACGCTGATCAAGATCGTGTCCGGTGCCGAGACCCCGGACAGCGGCGCGATGAGGTTCGAGGGCGCCCCCATGACGGTCCGCTCGACCCAGGACGCCCTGGACCACGGCATCGAGACCGTCTACCAGGAGCCGCAGCTCTTCGCCGAGCTCACCGTGTCGGAGAACATCTTCGTCGGCCGGGAGCAGGTCAGCGGCGGACGGGTCGACTGGGCGAGCCAGCACGAGCGGGTCATCGAGCTGCTCGGGCTCCTCGGCCTGCCCGCCTCGTACGCGACCCGACCGGTCGGCGAGCTGTCCATCGCCGAGCAGCAACAGGTCTCCATCGCCAAGGCGCTGGCCGGCAATGCCAAGGTCCTCATCCTGGACGAGCCCTCGGCGATCCTCACCGACTCCGAGATCGACGTCCTCTTCGGCGTCATCCGCCGGCTCACCGACTCGGGTGTCTCGGTCATCTACATCTCCCACCGCCTCGACGAGCTGTTCCGCATCGTCCACGAGGTCACCGTGATGCGCGACGGCCGGACCATCGGCACCTACCCCATCGCGAAGCTGACGATCCGCAAGATCGTCGAGCTCATGGTGGGCGGGGCCATCGACGAGCAGGCCGAGAGTCGCGCCGTGCCGGAGGGCGAGCCCCGGCTCGTCCTCGAGAACCTCGCATGCGCGGGCCACTTCGAGCAGGTCGACGTCGCCGTCCGGCCTGGGGAGATCGTCGGGCTCTACGGGCTCGTCGGCTCCGGTGTCGCCGAGATCGCCGATGTCGTCTACGGCATCCGACATGCGACGGGAGGACGGATCCTCTTGGACGGCAAGCCGATCGCGCCCCGCGACCCGCGCGCGGCGAAACGGCACGGCATCGCCCTGCTGCCGGCCAACCGCAAGTCGCAGGGCATGTTCGCCTTCCAGTCCATCGCCTTCAACATCTCCGTCGGCCATCTCCCGCTGCTCTCACGAGTGCTCGGCTGGATGGACCGGGGCAAGGAGACGCACGTGGCTCGCGACATGATCAAGCGGCTCGCCATCAAGACCCCGAGCGAGCGACAGCCGATCTCGGCCATGTCCGGCGGCAACGCGCAGAAGGTCGTCCTCGCCCGCCAGCTGGTGGAGCGGCCCGACGTCCTCGTCCTCGCCGAGCCGACCCAGGGGGTCGACGTCGGTGCGAAGGAGGAGATCCACCGGATCATCGCCACGCTGGCAGACCAAGGCACGGCCGTCCTCATCACCACGTCGGACCTCAGCGAGGCCCTCCGGATCTCGGACCGCATCCACATCGTCAGGGCCGGCCGGACCACCAAGGAGTTCCTGCCCGGCGCGAGCCAGGCCGACGTCCTGGCCGCCGCGGCCGGCGACGAGCAGGAGGTGGCGTAGTGACCACCGCCCCCACGCCCACCCCCACGAAGGACAGCACGGCGAGCGCGCACGTCGGGCGCCGGCTGCTCCCCAGCCCGGTCACCGGACAGGAATGGGTGCTCATCGGCGTCCTCATCATCCTGTGGATCGCCCTGTCCTTCCTGACACCGGCGTTCGCCACCGCGGGCTCGTGGCAGCCGCTCCTCTCCTCCGTGGCCCCCATCGCCCTCATGGGCGTCGGCATGACGATGATCATCATCGCCGGCGGCATCGACGTCTCTGTCGGCGGAGCCATGATGGTCGCCGGTGTCAGCAGCGCGAAGCTTCTTGTGAACCAAGGCGTTCCGCTCATCGTCGCGATCCTCATCGCGATGGCGATAGGCGGCGTGCTCGGCCTCATCAACGGCGTGCTCATCGCCTACGGCCGGGTCCACGCCATCATCATCACCTTCGGCACGGCCAACCTCTTCCAGTTCATCGGCCGGCAGATCTTCGCGGACCAGACCGTCAACGGGATCCCCAACACGATCGACTTCTTCGGTCGCGGCGAGGGCGGACGCACCCTCGGCATCCCGCACAGCTTCGTGCTCACACTCCTCGTCGTCGTCGTCGCGTGGGTCTACCTCCGGCACGCCCGGACGGGCCGCCACCTCTACGCCATCGGCGGTGACCCGCTGGCCGCACGCCTCGCCGGCATCCGCGTCGAGCGACGGGTGATGTCGACCTACGTCATCACGGGCATCCTCGTCGGCCTGGCCGCTGTCTTCACGGTCGCGTCCGGCACCTCGACCCTCGACCAGTCCATCGGCTCGGGCAAGGAGCTGGCCGTCATCGCCGCCGTCGTCATCGGCGGGACGTCGATCACGGGCGGCCGCGGCTCGGTCCTCGGAACGGTCCTCGGGGCGCTGCTCGTGCAGACCGTCTCCTCCGGTGTGACCCAGCTCGGCTGGCCCAGCCAGCTGTCCGACTTCTTCGTCGGCGTCGCCATCGCGGTGGCCGTCGGCGCCGACCTGATCCGCCAACGCACGAGGAGGCAGCGATGACCACGACCGCCACGCCGCCGGTCCAGGAGCAGCCGACCCCGGAGCCTCCCCAGGAGCGCCAGCCGAGCCTGCTGAGCCGCATCGTCAAGGCTCTGCTCACCCAGCGGATCGCCCTGCTCGCCGCGCTCATCGTCATCGTCGTCGTCTGGATGACGCTGCTCGACATGGGCGGCTACCTCAACGGCTCCTACGACCCGGACTACCTCTCCGCGTCGCTCGTCGACGCCGTCCCGTTGTGCCTGCTCGCCCTCGGTGAGCTCGTCGTCATCGTCTCCGGCCGAGGCGGCATCGACCTGTCGATCGGCTCGATGGTCTCGCTCTCGGGCATGCTCTTCGGCTTCGCCTACGGGCAGTGGCACTGGGGGCTCGCCGCCGCCATCGTCCTCACCATCGTCGTCGGCGGCGTCCTCGGGGCGGTGAACGGCTTCCTCGTCGCCAATCTCGGGTTCCCGGCCCTCATCGCCACCCTCGCGACGTACTACGCCTTCAAGTCCCTCGCGCTCGTCGTGACGAACTCGAGCCCGATCTCCTCCCCCGAGATCGCGGGCCTCTACACGATCACGAACCAGGTCGAGATCCCGCTCATCGGCGGGCAGCTGCCGAACGTGCCGCTGGGAGTGTTCACCTTCTTCCTCCCGGCCGTCATCGTGATCTGGTTCGTCGTGGCCCGGACGTCGTACGGCCGGCGGCTCTTCGCGATCGGCACCAACGACGTCGCGGCCCGGTGGGCGGGCCTCGACGTGCGCCGGACCCGCTTCGTCGCCTACGTCATCTCCGGCCTGGTCGCCGGCCTCGTGGCGGTCTACATCACCGCCCAGTTCGCCTCGGCCCGGCCGGACGCCGGCACCTCCGGCAACGGGCTGGCCCTGCCCGCCATCACCATCGCGGTCCTCGGCGGTGTCGCCATCACCGGTGGCATCGGCCGGATCGCCGGCGTCGTCCTGGCGACCGTGCTCATCACGTGGCTCAACGCCGGCATCCTCCTGGCGTTCACAGGCAACGCCGGCACGCAGTACCAGCTGCTCGCCCTCGGCCTCGTGCTCATCTTCGCCGCCCTCCTCAACGGGCTGACCCAGCGCCGCTACGGAGGGACCCGCTGATGCCGACCTCGTGGAACCCGGGCCTCGTCTCGGACGACCTCCTCGAGCTGACCCGGCTGCTCGGTCAGCCCGGCTTGGACCTCGCGATCCTCGCCGAGGGCAACACCTCGGAGCTGCTCGACGACGGGCGACTCGTCGTCAAGGCGTCCGGGGCCAACCTGGCCAGCTCGACCAAGGAGGACTTCGTCGTCGTCGACGTCGACGAGGTCATGGCGCTCGTCGACGACCCCGGCGCGAGCCAGGCGGACCTGACCGCCGTCCTCGTCGCACAGGACGCGTCACGTGACGACGGCAGCCCGCGCCGCGGCTCCATCGAGACCCTCGTGCACGCGGCCGTGGCGCGGCTCGCCCGTGAGGTGGGCGGCATACGGTTCGTGGGCCACACCCACCCCACGCAGGTCGTCGGGTTGCTCGCCAGCGTCCACGCGGCGGATGCCTGGTCCCGGATCGTCTACTCCGACGAGGCGGTCGTCATCGGGCACCCTCTCTTCGTCCCCTACGCCACGCCGGGCATCGAGCTCGGTCGTCTCTACGACGAGAGGCTGCGCGAGTACGTCGCCGAGCACGGCCGGCTCCCGCAGCTCGTCCTGCTCGGCAACCACGGCATCGTCGCGACCGCCCCCACGGCAGCCGGCGTCGAGGCGGTGTCGCTGATGGCCGTCAAGGGCGCGCGGGTGCGCACGATCGCCCTCTCCGTCGGCGGGCTGGCGCCGCTCAGCGTCGCCGACGTGGCCAAGTTCTTCGCCCGCGACGACGTCGCCGAGCGTCGCACCAACCTCGCCCGAGGGCGGTGAGCGAGTGAGCCTTCCCGACCGGATCGACGTCGTCTTCTGCGACGTCGGCGGCCCGATCTACCCGGACGACAACTTCACGTCCGCGGTCCTCGCCGGCCTCGACGACCTCCAGGCCGAGCGGGGCCTCGGGCCCGTCGACCGCGCCGCCTTCGAGCAGATCTACGACGACGTCCGGGCCACCCAGGCCGGCGGCCTGCGGCGCACCCTCGCCCGGGAGCTGCTCGGCGACGAGTCCCTCCGACACGACCTGCACGAGCGGACCGGCCGCCACTGGACCCACCCCGCCGGGTCCGCCTATCCGGACGCGCTCGAGCTGTTCAGGACCCTCCACGGCCATGTCCTGCTCGGGATCGTCGCGAACCAGGAGGCGGCGACGATCGAGGCGCTGCAGCGCGACGGCTTCGCCGACTACATCGACATCTGGGGCATCTCCGCCCTCGTCGGCCACGAGAAGCCGAGCCGCGAGTTCTTCGAGTGGGCCCTCGACCAGGCCGGCACGGACGCCGCGCACGCGGTCCACATCGGGAACCGCCTCGACACCGACGTGCGGCCGGCGAAGGCGCTCGGCATGGGAACGGTCTGGGTGACCCGCGGAGAAGCACCGCCGCAGCCGACCGCCGACCAGCTCGGGGAGGCCGACCTCAGCGTGCCCGACCTCACGACGGTGGCCGCCGCCCTGCTCCCCCACGCCCGGACCCGAGGCTGAGATGACGCCCGGCGCGACCGTCCTCGGCATCGACCTGGCCACCGCCGGCGCCCGGTGCGTGGCCCTCGACGCCCGGACCGGCGCCGTCCTCGCGACTGCCCGTCGCGACCTCCCCCGCCCGGCACGGAGCGAGGGTGGGCACTCCCGCCAGCCAGCGGCATACGGCGACGTCGCGCTCGCCCTCCTCGAGGAGGTATGCCGTGAGCTGCCTCCCAACGCACCGCCCGTCCGCGCCGTCAGCGTCACGGGCACGTCGGGGACCGTCGTCGCGACCGACGCGGCCGGCCGGCCGCTCGCCGACGCGCGGCTCTACGACGACACGAGCGCGGCAACGGTGCTCGACCGGGCGGCGGTGCGGAGGGCAGCTACGCTCGGCCGCGCTCGTCTCCTGCTCGACGAGGTCCCCGACGCGCGGGTTGTCCTCACGAGCGCCGACGTCGCCTTGTCGGCGCTGGCCGGGCGACTGGTGGCCGGCGACACCTCGCACTGGCTCAAGGCCGGAGTCCGCTTGTCCAGCAAGGACTTCGAGGAGCCGTTGCTCGAGGTGCTCGGCGTGCCTCGCGACCGACTGCCCGAGCTCGTCATCCCCGGCACGGTCGTCGGAACCGTCCACCCCGCTATCGCCTCGCGGCTCGGGCTTCCGGACGGTGTGCTGCTCGTGGCCGGCATGACGGACGGCTGCACGGCGCAGGTCAGCACCGGCGCCGTCCACGAAGGCGACACGATGGGCGTGCTCGGCACCACCCTCGTCCTCAAGGGAGTCAGCGCGACCGAGGTGGGCACCGCCGACGGTGCCGTCTACTCGCACCTCGGCCCCGACGGCCGGTTCTGGCCTGGCGGCGCCTCGAACTCCGGGGGCGGGGTGCTGGCCAGCGAGTTCCCGTCCGGTGATGCGGCGGTCCTCGACGCCGTGGCGGCCGCCCACGGCCCGTCGAGCGTCGTGCGCTATCCCCTGGCCCGGCCCGGCGAGCGCTTCCCGGTAGCCGACCGGGCCATGGCCGACCTGCTCTCCGGTGCGCCGCGCGACCACGTGGACGCCTACAGCGCCGTCCTCGACGGCGTCGCACTCGTCGAGCGCCTCGGGCTCGAGCGGCTCGCCGCTCTCGGCGTGCCCTCCCGTCGGCACGTCCTGGCCGGCGGGGGAAGCCGCAGCCCGGTGTGGAACTCGATCCGGGCGGCGCTCGTCGGCCCAGCTGTCGCGGCCAGTGGCGACGCGCCCGTCGTCCTCGTCCAAGGAGCCGGGAGCGCGGTGGGTGCAGCCCTGCTCGCTGTCGCCGGTGCGGCGGACGAGCCGCTGGCCGCCGTCGTCGACCGGCTCGTCCCGTCCCCCGCACCGGTCCAGCCCGACGAGCGGACCGCTGCCGCCGCAACCGATCTCTGGGAGCGCTTCCGGCGCCTCCTTGCCGAGTCCGGACACGACCTCGCGCCCGTGCCGGCTCCCACCCACTGACCCACTCCCTCGAGACAAGGAACACCGATGACCGAGAACACCACCAGGACGGGCCTGCCCGCCGGGGTCGAGAAGCTGCTGGAGCGGAGCAACCGGCTCGGCTCGGACCCCACCGTGACGAACTACGGCGGCGGCAACACGTCCGCCAAGGTGACCGTGACCAGTCCGGCCACGGGTGAGCCGGTCGACCTGCTCTACGTCAAGGGGTCCGGTGGGGACCTCGGCACGCTGAAGCCGGAGGGCCTCGCGGTCCTCGAGCGGGACCGCCTCGTCGCCCTCGACAAGGTGTACCGCGGCGTCGAGCACGAGGACGAGATGGTCGGCCTCTTCTCGTACTGCAGCCATGGCGCCGGGGGCGCGGCGCCGTCGATCGACACCCCGATGCATGGGCTCGTCGACTACCCGCACGTCGACCACCTCCACCCTGACTCCGTCATCGCTCTCGCGACCGCGGCCGACGGGGAGCGGCTCGTCCGGGAGATCTGGGGCGGTGCGGTCGAGTGGGTCCCGTGGAAGCGACCGGGCTGGGAGCTCGGCCGGGACATGCGGGACCGGGCCGCTCGCGACGGCGTCATCGGGGCGGTCCTCGGGGGCCACGGCCTGACGGCCTGGGGCGAGACGAGCGAGGAGGTCGAGGAGCGGTCGCTGCGGATCATCCGCGAGGCGGCGGAGTACATCGAGCAGCACTCCGTCGCAGAGCCGTTCGGCGCCTTCGACGAGTCGCGTGCTCCGCTGCCGACCGAGGCGCGCCGGGCCCGCGCGGCCGCGCTCTTCCCCCACCTGCGCGGCGTCGCCTCCCGTGACGGACGGCAGGTCGGCCACTTCACCGACTCCGATCTCGTCCTCGACTTCCTCGCCCGGGAGAAGACCCACCGTCTCGTCCACCTCGGCACCAGCTGCCCCGACCACTTCCTCCGCACCAAGGTGCGTCCGCTCCTGCTCGACACCGCCCCCGATGCTCCCCTGGACGAGGTCGTCACGAGGCTGCACGAGCTCGAGGACGAGTACCGCGAGGAGTACGCCGCCTACTACGAGCGGCACAAGGAGCCGGACTCGCCGGCCATGCGCGGCGCCGCGCCCGCGATCATCCTCGTGCCGGGTGTCGGCATGTTCTCCTTCGGCGCGGACAAGCAGACCGCTCGCGTCGCGGGCGAGTTCTACGTCAACGCCATCAATGTGATGCGCGGCGCCGAGGGGGTCTCGACCTACCAGCCCGTCGACGAGGCCGAGAAGTTCCGGGTCGAGTACTGGATCCTCGAGGAGCTGAAGCTGCAGCGTCGGCCCAAGCCGAAGGCCCACGCGGGACGAGTCGCCCTTGTCACGGGTGGCGCGTCCGGGATCGGGCTGGCGACGGCCCGAGCCCTCGCGGCCGACGGCGCAAACGTCGTTGTCGCCGACCTCGATGCCGAGAAGGTGGCCGACGTCGCAACCGAGCTCGGGGGACCCGACCGCGCCGTCGGTGTCGCCGTCGACGTCACCGACCGGGACGCCGTCGCCGCCGCCGTCGCGGATGCCGTGCTCGCGTTCGGCGGCATCGACCTGGTCGTCAACAACGCAGGCATCACCCGGGCGGGCTCCGTCGCCGACACGAGCGTCGAGGACTGGGACCTGCAGTACCAGATCATGCCGCGCGGGTCCTTCCTCGTGACCAAGGCCGTCGAGCCGGTCCTGCGCGCCCAGGAGCTGGGTGGAGACATCGTCATCATCGCGTCCAAGAACGCGGTCTTCGCCGGCCCGAACAACATCGCCTACTCCTCGGCGAAGGCGGCCCAGGCCCACATGGTGCGCCTGCTCGCCGCCGAGCTCGGCGACATCCACGTGCGGGTCAACGGGGTCAACCCCGACGGCGTCGTCCGCGGCTCCGGGATCTTCTCGGGCGGCTGGGGCGCCTCGCGCGCCAAGACGTACGGCGTGGCCGAGGAGGACCTCGGCAAGTACTACGCGCAGCGGACCGTCCTCAAGGACGAGGTCCTCCCGGAGCACGTGGCGAGCGCCGTCGTCGCCCTGACCGGGGACGCCTTCCCCGTCACGACCGGGCTCATCGTGCCGGTGGACTCCGGCGTGCCGCAGGGCTTCCTCCGGTGAGGCGGGGCAGATGACCGCACCAGCAACGCAGCCCACCCGCAACCGCTTCGGGATCCACGCCCTCGTCTGGGTCGGGGGCTGGAGCGCGACCGAGGCGCGGCACGCCATCGCCTCGACGAGGGAGGCCGGCTTCGACCTCATCGAGCTGGCCGCCCTCGACCCCTCGACGTTCGACGCGGACCTGACGGCACGGCTCCTCGCCGAGCACGAGGTGTCGGCCGGGGTGTCGCTCGGCCTCGGTGAGGACACGGACGTCTCGAGCGAGGACCCCGAGGACGTCAAGCGCGGCCGCGCACTGCTGCTCGACGCCCTACATCTGACCCGCGACGTCGGCGGGACCTACCTCGGTGGCGTGATCTTCTCCAAGCTCGGCCGGTATGCCGCACCGGTGACGGAGCGAGGCCGGTCCAACTCCATCGAGTCGATCGCCTGGCTCGCGGACGAGGCGGCCGCCAGCGGGATCACGCTCGGCCTGGAGTTCTGCAACCGCTACGAGACGAACGTGCTCAACACGACCGAGCAGACCCTCGCGTTCATCGACGAGGTCGGTCGGGACAACGTCGTGGCCCACCTCGACGTCTACCACATGAACATCGAGGAGGTGTCGTTCACCGAGGCCGTCCACGCGGCGGCGGCCGCAGGAAAGCTCGGTTACGTCCACCTCGGGGAATCCCACCGAGGCGCCCTCGGCACCGGCTCGATCCCGTGGGACGAGTTCTTCACCGCCCTGCACGACGTCGGCTACGACGGCGTCATGACCTTCGAGTCGTTCTCCTCCGAGGTCGTGCACCCCACCCTGTCCTCGAACCTCGCCATCTGGCGCAACACCTGGTCGGACGGCATGCAGCTGGCCCGCTCGGCCCGGGAGTTCATCCGCACCCGCTACGAACAGCAGAGGAGTCAGCGATGACTGACACGAGCCGCCTCACCGAGCTCGACGACTTCTCGATCGAGCTCCCGTCCTGGGCGTTCGGCAACGCCGGCACGAGGTTCAAGGTCTTCGGCAGTCCGGGGGTCCCCCGAGACCCGTTCGAGAAGATCTCCGACGCCGCAGAGGTCAACCGCCTGACCGGCCTCGCTCCCCGAGTCTCGCTCCACATCCCGTGGGACCGGGTCGAGGACTGGCAGGGCCTGGTCGCGCACGCGAAGAACGAGGGCGTGCGCATCGGGGCGATCAACTCCAACCTGTTCCAGGACGACGACTACCGCCTCGGCTCGCTCTGCCACCCCGACGAGAAGGTACGCGCGAAGGCGATCCGGCACCATGGCGAGTGCATCGAGGTCATGCGGGCCACCGGATCGACCGACCTCAAGCTCTGGCTCCCCGACGGGACGAACTACCCCGGCCAGGACTCGATCCGGGCCCGCCAGGACCGGCTCGCCGACTCCCTCGCACAGATCTACGGCCTGCTCGACGAGGACCAGCGGCTGTTGCTCGAGTACAAGCTGTTCGAGCCGGCCTTCTACC
Organism: Intrasporangium sp.; assembly: GCF_051961875.1. GTDB lineage: Bacteria > Actinomycetota > Actinomycetes > Actinomycetales > Dermatophilaceae > Intrasporangium_A. The sequence continues at coordinate 22,084 of NZ_JBQCCV010000089.1, forward strand.
ACATGGACATCCCCGACTGGGGCACGTCCTTCGTGCACTGCGTCGAGCTCGGCGAGCGCGCGACCGTCGTCCTCGACACCGGGCACCACGCCCCCGGGACGAACATCGAGTTCATCGTCGCGATGCTCCTGCGCGCCCGACGACTCGGCGCCTTCGACTTCAACTCCCGCTTCTATGCCGACGACGACCTCATGGTCGGCGCGGCGGACCCGTTCCAGCTCTTCCGGATCCTGCACGAGATCGTCCAGCAGGACGGCCACCGACCCTCCTCCGGCATCAACTTCATGCTCGACCAGTGCCACAACATCGAGCCGAAGGTCGAGGGCCAGCTGCGGTCGGTCCTCAACGTGGAGGAGGCGCTCGCCAAGGCGCTCATCGTGGACCAGGAGGCCCTGCGGGAGGCACAGCGGAGCGGAGACGTGCTCGCCGCCAACGGCATCCTCATGGACGCATACCGGACCGATGTCCGCGGAGCACTGGCCGACCGCCGTGAGCAGCGGGGGCTCCCTCGAGACCCCGTGGCGGCCTACCGCGACTCGGGCTACTTCGAGCGGGTCTCCGCCGAACGGGTCGGGGGGACGCAGGCCTCCTGGGGGGCATAGCGGGCAGTTCGGACAACTTCTCGCCGGGTCGTATCAGGAGGTATGCCGTTCACCTCCTTCTCGCTGCGTGCCCCGACCGGGGTGGCGCGGATACCGAGAAGGACGACGATGACCCTCCACACCGAGACCCCCACCGCCTGGCCCACCCAACTGATGCTCCCCGGGCAGGTCGCCGCTCCGGAAGGCCCGATCGACATGACGATGATGTACGTCATGCACCACGGGTTCCGGCGGGACCTGCGGGCTTTCGCCGCTTCGGCGGAGAAGACTCCCGTCACTGACCGGATGACCTGGCAGTCCCTCGCGAACCGTTGGGACCTCTTCTCGCAGGCACTGCACCACCATCACCGCGGCGAGGACGACCACATCTGGCCGGCCCTGATGGACCGCGCGGAGGAGTGCGAGCGCGCCGTGCTCGAGGCGATGGAAGCCGAGCACGGCGAGATCGACCCGATGCTGGAAGCGAGCTCAGCGGCATACCGCACCCTGGCGCTCACGGGCGACGAAGCCGTGCGAGCGGAGCTCGCGGCGACGCTCAAGGCGGCGGTCGACAGCCTCGGGCGGCACCTGGCGCACGAGGAGAGCGAGGCGATCCCGCTGATCCAGAAGTACATCGCCGGTGACGAGTGGACGGCGATCGAGGAGACCCTCCAGAAGGGCAGCGGGCCCGCCTTCGTCATTGCGGTCGTCCCGTGGCTCATGCACGAGCTGCCGGTCAGCGCTCAGGCGCGCCTCGCCGCGGAAGCCGGCCTGCCGATGCGGGTCGTCTGGCGGCTCACCCGGGGTGCCTTCGCGCGGCGCGAGCGGATCGCCTTCCGCTACGCCGCCTGACGACCACTCGGCCGTGCACCACCGCCAGTGGGGCACGGTCGAGTCCACGTTCACCGTGTCGGGCCCAGCGGGACCGGCCCGCTCGGGACGGCGGCGGGCCCCTGCACGCCGCCGGTGGGGCGGCACTCCTCGGCGCCGGCGCGGATGACGAGGTCGGGGCGGCCGGCGGCGACGGCAACGAGGTTGCGCCGGGACAGCGTGCCCGCGTCCCGGTACTCGGAGTGGCCGGCAGCCGTGCGCAGGTCGTTGGGCATGCCCTTGACGTGGAGCGTCGCCAGCCGGCGGGCACCCGGGATGGCGAGCGGCGGTGTCCCGAGGAAGAGCGGTCCCGCCTTCGGGATCCAGTCGTCCGGTGCCGCGAGGACGTTGAGGCCGTTCGGCTTGAGCCCGACGTCCTCGGCCTTGCGGAACGGAACCCCGGGCGACCCGAAGAGCACGACGTCGTCGAGCGCGACGGTCCTGAGCAGCGCATGGCCGGCGAGGTTGCTCCCGTAGGAGTGGGCCCAGAGCGTCGAGTGGACCGGCGTGTCCCGCGCGGCGTCCAAGCCGTTGAGGAAGGTGGCGAGCTCGTCGGACGAACCGCTCGAGACCTCCTCGCCGAGGACGCTCGCCCGGGAGATCGTCACCCCCGCCCACTGCGGCGCCGGATACCCGAGCCAGTTGACGACGGCAACGTCGCCCTCGGTGAGCGAGTCCGCCTCGGCACGCATCTGCTTCGACTCCCGGTCCATGCGTCGCAGCGAGCCCCTCACCGTTGTCGTGAACCCGCCCACGTACGTCGCAACGTGCTCGGCGGTGTCGACGTCGCCGATGGCGATCACGGTGCGCACGATCGGCCCTGAGTCGTCGACCAAGAGCAGCTGTCTCTGCACGTCGTCGGGCTGGGACATCACCTCGCGCACGACCCGGAGGGACTCGACCCGCTGGGTCTTCCAGATCAGGTCCTCCCGCTTGGCCGTCTGGCTCCCGTAGTGGCGGTGCTCGACGTCCACGAGCTCGCCCGCGGCAGCGGTCTCCAGCCTCACGAGGAGCGTGAGGTTGGCCTGATGGCGCGCCCGTCCGGGTAGCCCGTCGCGGGGACCCACCCATTCGGGATGCTCCCGTATGGCGCGGCACTGCTCCTCAGGGGTCAGCCCGCGCCACCAGGCGGCATTGGCGAACGCGCTTGCCGGGTCGACGTATTCGCCTTGTCGCAGCAGCGGTGGCGTTGGGATCGGCAACGGTGCCGTGACAAAGGGCGGCATGACAGAGGTCGGCTGGGCTGCGCCGGCGAGCCGCGTCGACGCCTCCTGGTCGGTCTGACGGGCGAGGCTCTGCGCCTGCAGGAGGTCACGTTCGACCTCCTCGCGCAGCAGCGCCTCCCGCTTGGCGTGGTGGGCCACGAGCACCGGGTCGAGGTATGCCGGCGGCTGCGGCAGGAAGAGCTGGCCCTCGTGGTTGAGCCAGCCTCCTCCGTCGGCTGCGCGGTGGTCCGCGTGCCGGACGAGCTCCAGGCAGGCCTGCATCCGCTCGGCCAGGTGGGTGAGGACCTGCGCCGTGACGGCGAGCCGGTTGGCGAGCTCCGCGAGAACGCGGACCGCGTCGGCGTTGCGGCCGAAGGCGGCGAGGGCGGCCGGTCCGCTCCAGACCGACGCATGCGGCCGGCCGGCGAGCAGCTCGGTGATGGCCTGACCGATCCGTTTGCGCTCGAGGTCGATCCGGTCCCGCGCTTCCCTGGCGAGTGCCGGCCGGAAGCACCGGATGTCGCCGATCGAGATGCTCATGGCGTCTCAGGCTCCGTCCCCCGGAGCCTGCGCATGGTCAGGGACTCGAGCCCGCCATAGCCCTCCGCGGCCTCGACCAGGGCACTGCCGAGGAAGCGCAGCTGGGCCCGGGCGCCGGCCAGCTGGATGTCCCAGAGGTTCGTGGTCGCCTTGAGCCGCCCGATGGTGACCCCACCCGCGAAGGCGTAGGTCAGGGGCTTCAGGTCCTCGTCGATGTGGATGGTGGCAACCAGTTCGAGTGCCCGTTTCACGCTGTCCGCGCTGACATTGAGGGCTTGGGGGTCGACGGTGTACTTCACCTTGTCTCTCCTGCCTGCCCCCACCGAAAACCCTACGCGGCCAGACCGATCCGCCATGTCGCTCATCCACACACCCGTCCACCAGTCGAGTGAGCACTCCACCCCACCCGCCCCAGGCCCCCCGCACACCAAGGAGTCGGCGTGGCTCGCCCCGAGATGTCAGCCAACGAAAAGGACGCCACCCCAGAGAAACTGGGATGGCGTCCGTGGTGGTCAGCGGGGTCGATTCGCCGCCCACCGAGCCGCTGAAGGTGGAGCCAACGCGGCCGAATCGGGAGGTGTCAGCCGGCGGGGATCGTCAGGGTCTGGCCGGCGTGCACCTGGTCGGTCGAGAGCGAGTTGGCCACCTGGATCTCGACAATCGCGTCGCCGAGCGCCACGCCGGGCAGCTGGGACGCCGCGATCTCGGACAGGGTCTGGCCCGCCTCGACGGTGATGGTGCGTGGCGCGGCCGCTCCGGATGCGAAGGCCGTCGACGCACCGAAGCCGGCGGTGACGACGAGGCCCAGCGCCATGAGGGTCAGGACCAGCCGGCCACGGCGGGTGAGCCGGACGGGGCCAGTGGGCGCGGTGAGGCCCAGGCCCTGCGCGTCCGAGCCGGTCGGCACGAGGACGAGACGCGGGCGCGGGGCGTGAGGCTTGCTGCCCGGCTCCGCGATCGGCTGCACGGTGATGGCGCTCATGGCGTCCTCCTCGGTCGGTCTCACTTGTCGGTCGTGCGTCCGCCTCGCCTACGGAAGGTTGAGCGAACAGCTGTTCGATCGAACGCTTGTACGATTTCTAACACGCCCACCCGACAATGTCGAGACACGCGTCGAACAAATGTTTGGCTTCGGTGTTCGAACCTCGTACGCTGCTCTCACACGAGACACTCCACCAGCCACCACCGACAGTGCCTTCGGACGGACGCCGAGACCGTCCCCCCACGGCCCTGACGACCGGCTCGGTGACGCGACGAAGGGGATGCAGATGGCCGACGTGACGCAGTTTCCCGACCGTGACCGCGCGGATGGCCTGACGGCCCGCCAGCGCCGCGTCCTCGAGGTGATCCGCGACTCCGTGGACCGCCGGGGCTACCCGCCGAGCATGCGCGAGATCGGTGACTCCGTCGGGCTCGCGAGCTCCTCGAGCGTCTCGCACCAGCTCAACGCCCTGGTCGCCAAGGGCTACCTGCGCCGCGACCCAACCCGCCCGCGCGCCCTCGAGGTCGTCTCCCCCGACACGAGCCCCGACGCCCTCGGCTACCGCGGCGGGGGCACCATCCCGCTCGGCCCGTCGTTCGACGACGAGACCGACTCGGGCGACGCACGGCCGGCCGCTTCATACGTCCCCGTCCTGGGCAAGATCGCCGCCGGCGTGCCGATCACGGCCGAGGAAGTCGTCGAGGACGTCTTCCCCCTGCCCAAGCAGATCGTCGGCGAGGGCCAGCTCTTCCTCCTCAAGGTCCAGGGCGACTCGATGGTCGACGCCGCGATCTGTGACGGCGACTGGGTCGTCGTGCGCCAGCAGCCCACTGCCGACAACGGCGACATCGTCGCGGCGATGCTCGACAACGAGGCGACCGTCAAGACCTTCAAGCGCAAGGACGGGCACGTCTGGCTGCTGCCCCACAACGACGCCTACGACCCCATCGACGGGGACCACGCCACCATCCTCGGGAAGGTCACGGCGGTCCTGCGCCGCGTCTGACCGGGAGCAGTGCCTAGGGCGCGCGCAGCACTCGCGACTCTGGACGTCGGCCGGGCGGGCAGGCCCGCGTCAGGGGCTGAGCGGCATACGAAACGGCTTGTCCCTCAGTGCTCGAGAGCAGCGCCGAGCGCGTCGAGCGTCGGCGCGAGGGGTGCGTGAATGCGAATCGTGGCGTCCGCGTCCCCGCGCGTGGCGGACCGAGTGACGATCGCGACCGGTACGCCGACCTGGCGGGCACGGCGCACGAAGCGGTAGCCACTCATCACCGCGAGGGACGAGCCGAGCACGAGCAGCGCGCCGGCCGACTCCACGAGTCGGAAGCACTCCTCGACCAAGGGCTTGGGCACCGACTCGCCGAAGAACGTGACGTCCGGCTTCACCGTGTCGTGGCCGCAGACCAGGCAGCGCGGGGCGTGGAAGGACGCGACAAGCTCGTCCGCGAGGACGATGTCGCCGTCCGGGCGGACCTGCTCGCCCCACTGGGACCCGACTGCGTGCGCGGCCTCGGCGAAGCGCGTCATGAAGCCCGGGTTCGCCTCGGTCATCCGCTCGTGGAGGGCGGTGCGCGACGTCACCTCCCCGCAGGTGAGGCAGACGGCGCGGTCGAGCGAGCCGTGCAGCTCGAGGACGTCCCGGCTCCCGGCCGCCTGATGGAGGCCGTCGACGTTCTGGGTGATGACCGCGTCGACGTAACCGGCGTCCTCGAGTGCCGCGACGTGGCGGTGGTTGCTGTTGGGGAGGGCGGCGTTGAAGCGCTGCCACCCGATGTAGCTGCGGGCCCAGTAGCGCCGGCGCTCCTCGCTCGATCCGACGAACTGGCCGAACGTCATCGGCTCGACGCGCCGCGTGCCGTCCGGCCCGCGGTAGTCAGGAATGCCCGAATCCGTCGAGACCCCCGCACCGGAGAGGACCACCACTCCCCCGCCACTCACGAGGTCGACGAGGTCGTCCAGGGTGCCGAGGTCGGTCGTCTCGAGCGGGAGCATGCGCGAAGTGGCAAGACGAGCGGTGACGACAGGACGGGACTCGGACACAGTTCACTCTACGTTCCGGCGCCCCTGCCTATTCCGTCGCGTGAGCGGTCCAGCACTCCAGTCACATTCGTGCTGTGGCGGGTGGGACCGGCCGCTCACTCGACGTGTGGCGGGTGGGACCGGCCGCTCACTCGAGGTATGGCGCGTGGGACCCTGCCCTCACGCGCAGGGTCAGGCGGGGGCGGGCGTCTTCGGCTCCTCGAGCTCCGGCGCAGGCACACCAGCGGCCTCGCACAGCGCGGTGATCGCCGCGTGCACGGCCGGGACCCGCTGCAGGTCCGGGGTGGTGACGGCGAGGATCTGCCGCCGCGAGGCGGGCTCGAGCGGGAGGGTGACGACGTCCTCGGGCTTCGCGGCGTTGAGGATCAGGTCCGGCACCAGGGCGACGCCGAGCCCGGCGCGGACGAGACCGAGGACGGCGACGTAGTCCTCGGTCTCGAACGCGACGTTGGGGGCGAAGCCGGTGTGGCCGGCGAGGGAGAGCAGGTGACCCCGACAGCGCGGACACCCGGCGATCCACTCCTCGGACGAGAAGTCCGACAGGTGGGCGACACCCTGCTTGGCGAGCGGGTGGTCCTTCGGGACGGCGAGGCGCACCTCGTCGTCGAGCAGCTTGTGGGTCACGAGGGAGGACAGGTCCTCCTCGATCTCACCCAGGTCCATCCCCTCATAGGCGAAGGCCACCGCGACGTCGCAGTCCCCGGCCCGGAGCGCGGCGAGCGACTCCGGGGGCTCGGCCTCGGTGAAGTGGATCGTGACGTCCGGGTGGCGCTCCTTGAGGATCGCGAGCGCCTTGGGCACGAGGGTTGCCGATGAGCTCGGGAACGCCATGAGCCGCACCCGACCGGCGCGAAGCCCGGCGATCGCCGTGATCTCCTCCTCTGCTGCGTCAAGGGCGGCGAGGACCCCCACGGCGTGCCGGGCGAGGACCTGGCCCGCCTCGGTCAGCCGGACCTGCCGGCCGTAGCGCTCGACGAGGATCGTGCCGGTGCGCTGCTCGAGGCGCCGCACCATCTGCGAGATGGCCGGCTGGGTGAACCCGAGGGCGTTGGCGGCACCGGTGAAGCTGCCGGCCTCGGCGATGGCCTTCATGACTCGGAGGCCCGCTGCGTCGATCATGCCTCCAGCATAAGCGCCGCTTATGCTGGCGTGCCCCGCGCGCGTCGGAGGGTTACCGCGCTCCCCGGCTCAGCGGCATACCGGCCGTTATGTATGCCGCTGTGCCAGCCCCTGCTCGCCGCGGCGAGCGGGGCTAACCTGCCGTCATGGGAGATGAGCCGCGGATCTCGTACCTGCCCGTACCGAGTGCCGACGAGGTGCCCGACGACGTCGCGAAGCTGTGGGCGAAGGCCGAGGAGAACATGGGCTTCGTGCCCAACGTCTTCAAGGCCCAGGCGTACAACGGAGAGCAGTTCCTCGCCTGGTGGCGCTACTTCAACCTCCTCGTCAACAAGGAGGGCCACCTCTCCAATGAGGACCGCGAGTTCCTCGCCGTCGTCGTCTCGAACCTCAACCGCTGCACCTACTGCTGCATCAGCCACGGCGCCGCCCTTCGGGAGTACAGCGGTGACGCCCGGACGGCCGACCTCGTCGCGGTGAACTGGCGGCAGGCGGACCTCTCCGGGCGACAGCAGGCGATGGCTGCCTACGCGGAGAAGCTGACCCTGCGACCCGCCGAGGTGACCGAGGCTGACCTGCACCCGCTGCGGGGCGTCGGCCTCGACGACCACGAGATCCTTGAGCTGGTCCAGGTGATCGGGATGTTCAACATGACAAACCGCGTCTCGACCGCGATCGGCATGGTCCCCAACGAGGAGTACCACTCCCTGGGGCGGCCGTGAGCCGACGGGCAGCAGCCCCGGGCGCGGCCGGTGTGGCGGTCGCGGCGACCAGCGTCGCGGGTCGTGACGCGGGCCTCGCCGTGGTGCGCGCCGGCGGCAACGCGGTCGATGCCGCGATCGCGACCGCGCTCGTGGCGATGAGCACCGAGCCAGGCGTCGTCAGCCTCATGGGCGGCGCCTTCGTCAACATCTGGCCGGCGGACGGCGACCCCGAGCTCATCGACGGGAACGTCGAGATGCCCGGGCGCGGAGCCGGGCCCGAGCGCTTCGGAGCGGGCGTGCGACGCGTCGTGACGGCATACGGCGGGGGTGTGACGATGTATGCCGCGCACGGCTCGGTCGCGAACTCGGGCGCGATCCAGGCGCTCGCACTGGCCCGGGACCGCCACGGCGCCCTCCCCTGGGCCGACCTCGTGGCTCCGGCCGCTGCCATCTGCCGGGACGGCTACCCGCTCGGTGGGGCGGCCGCGACCTATCTCGAGTACGTGCGCGAGCCGCTGTTCGGCGAGGATGCCGAGGCGCTCCGCGTTGTGTCGGGTCCGGACGGCCGGGCCCTGGCTCCGGGCGAGATGACCCGGAACGAACCCCTGGCCGACGTGCTCGACCAGCTCGGCACCGAGGGACCGGCCCTGTTCACGACCGGCGACGTGGGGAAGGCTCTCGTCGCCGACATGGCGGCCAACGGCGGACTCGTGACCGCCGAGGACCTCGTCAGCTATGAACCGATCGTCCGGATTCCTTTGCAGCGCAGGCTCGGCGAGTGGATCGTGGCGCTCAACCCGCCGCCGTCGATCGGTGGACCGCTGCTCGGGGTCATGCTCGGCGAGCTCGTGCGCCGCGGCACCTCGTCCTGGCGCGACGTCATCGAGATCCAGCGCGCCGTCCTCACGTATCGGCACGAGGTCCACGACCTGTCCCGCGACCTGGAGCGCGACGGGCTGCGGCTGCTCGCCGAGGTGGAGCGGTACGGCCTGGCGGGACTGCCGACGTCGGCGTCGACCGCCCACGTGTCGGCTGTCGACAGCGACGGAACCGCTTGTGCCATCACGTTCTCCGCCGGTTATGGCGCCGGTGTCACGATCCCCGGCACGGGCATCCTGCTCAACAACTGCCTCGGCGAGCCGGAGCTGAACCGGCTCGGGCTGCACACCCTCACGCCGGGCACCCGGCTGGCGTCGAACATGGCCCCGACGACCGCCCGCCGCCCGGACGGCACGGCGCTGGCGATCGGCTCTCCGGGTGCGGACCGGATCACGACAGCCCTCATGCAGGTGCTCGGCCGGGTCTGCCTCCGTGGCGAAGGGCTCGTCGACGCCATCTCCGCGCCCCGGGTGCACGTCTCGGTCGGGGCGGAGCACCCGCTGCGCGTCGACTACGAGGACGCACCGGCGATCGACGAGGCTGTCGCCGCCCTGAGGCTGGAAGGCAACGCGTACCCGGGACCGCACATGTACTTCGGCGGTGTGGGTGCGGCCTGCCGTTGGGGTACGGCGGGCGTCGCTGGTGACGGCACCGGTGGCGGCGGGCTCGAAGCCGCCGGTGACCTTCGCCGCGCGGCTGCCGTCGGCACGTCCTGACGTTCGGTCGGCTCGGCCGGTGCTAGGGACCACGAGAACTGGAGCCATCGCCACTTCTCGTGGCGCGTGCTCACGGTCAGGGGACGCGGTTGGTCCAGGCGTCGGTGGAGAACTTGGTCGCGACCAGCTGCTCGGCGCGGGCCAGCTCGGTGTCGGTGTAGGTGCTCGGCTCGGTGTCGTAGCGGCCCTCGAAGTGCTTGATGAACGCGTCGATGATGTCCATCCGCGCCATCTGCGTCTGCGAGCGCAGCGGGTCGACGCGCTTGTTCGCGCTCTTCGTGCCCTTATCCGAGAGCTTCTCGCGGCCGATCCGCAACACCTGGAGCATCTTGTCGGCGTCGATGTCGTAGGACATCGTCACGTGGTGGAGCATGACGCCGTTGGCGAAGCGCTTCTGAGCCGCCCCGGCGATCTTGCCCTTGTCGGAGACGATGTCGTTGAGCGGGACGTAGTCCGCGTTGATGCCGAGCTCCCGGAGCGCCCCGAGGACCCAGTCGTCGAGGACCCGGTACGACTGCTCGAAGGTCAGTCCCTCGACGAGTGAGGTCGGGACGACGAGGGAGTAGGTGATGCAGTTGCCGGGCTCCATGAACATCGCTCCGCCGCCGGAGATGCGGCGCGCGATCCGGATCCCGTAGCGCTCGGCACCCTCGGGGTCGACCTCGTTGCGGACGGACTGGAAGGTGCCGATCACGACGTGGGGCGAGTCCCAGTCCCAGAACCGCAGCGTCGGGCCGCGCTCGCCCGACGCGACCTGCTCGGGGATCACCTCGTCGAGGGCCACGTGCATGAGCGGGTCCATTGTGACGGCGGGGATGACCTCGAAGGTGTGGTCGGCCCACCCGGTCGCCTTCCCGAGGGCCCGGCGGACGGCGATGCCCACGGCAGACGACGAGAACCCGATGAGGGCGACGTCCTCATCCAGTGCGCCGTCGATCGCCTCCGCCAGGTTCGTCACGGACGCGTCGACCGGCATCCCCTCCAGCGCCGCGTTGATGTCCTCGAGCGCCTCGTCCGGCTCCAGGAAGAAGTCGCCCGAGAGACGAACGTCGGCGAGCCTCCCATCCCGCGTCTCGAGGTCGACCACGACGAGCTTGCCACCGGGGACCTTGTACTCACCACGCACTCCTGCACCCTAACCCGCACCGGCCCGCCCGCCCTCGCCCGCCGCGATCGGCTGTCACGGCGGCCACAACACCAGATCCCGATGGCCTCCCCTGGTGTCATCCCGAGCGGACCGTGATCGCACCATCTGGCCCCACGACCACGGCCAGGGCACCTTCGAGATCGGTTCGGTGGACGGCGAACCCACGCTCGCCGAGGACCTTGAGCAGGGGCGGCGCCGGGTGCCCGTAGTCGTTGTCGGCGCCCACCGAGATGAGGGCAAGCCGGCCGGAGATGCTGTCGAGGAGTCGGTCGTCCCGGTTGCTCGACCCATGGTGTGCGACCTTGAGCACGTCGACCTGGCCCCACTTCTCCGGGTTCGACCGCGCGGCCCGCACGACCTCGGCCGCCGCCTCATGCTCCATGTCGCCGGTCATGAGGACCGAGAGTCCCCGGACGCGAACCGTCATCACGATCGATCCGTTGTTGGGGATCGAGCCCTCGCTGATCCGGCGCCCCGGCCACCACACGTCGGCGCTCACCTCCCCCACCGACCACGACTCTCCCGCTCGCAGCTCCGACACCGGCACGCGTGCCTTCGCCGCCAGCCCGGACACGTGCTGCGCCTCGGACTGCGGGTCCTTGACCGGCGACACCCGGATCTCGCCGACGTGCCGACCGTCGAGGACTCCGGCCAGGCCACCGGCATGGTCGGCGTGGAAGTGCGTCAGCACGACGACGTCGACGACCTCCACGCCGAGCCGGTGCAGGCACGCGTCGATCACGGCCGGCTCCGTGCCGGTGTCGACGACGACCGCATGCCCCGGGCCGTTCGAGATGACGAGGCCGTCCCCTTCCCCGACGTCGCACGCAACGAGGGCCCAGCCGGGCGGCGGCCACGACACCAGGCTCGTCGGGACCGCGAACGCCGCCGCGACGCTGACGACCGCGACCGCGAGCAGCGGCCACGTCCGCGAGCGGTGCCACAGCCAGGGCGCGACGAGGATGGCGACGACCGTCAGCAGCGCGAGCAGCACTGCGCCCCACGCCGATTCGTCCCAGGCGATCGCACCCCCCGGGACGGCGGCGCACCAGCGGGCCACCCAGGCGATCCCCTGGGCAGGCAGGGCCGCTCCCCAAGACACGACCGCCGCGCCCCACACCCATCCGGTCGACAGCACCGCGACCGTGACACCGACGATCGTCGTCGGTGCGACGAACGGAGCCGCGAGCAGGTTCGCGACGACAGCGATGAGCGAGACGCTGCTCTGCAGCGGCACGACGATCGGCGCGCACACCGCCTGCGCCGCGACCGGCACCGCGAGAATCGGTCCCAGCCCCCGGAGCCGGCGCGGCAGCCGCCGCCCGAACGTCCTCCCCCACGGCTGGGCGAAGACGAGCAGGCCCAGCGTCGCCACGCTCGACAGGGCGAAGCCGTAGGACCGCGCCAGCCACGGGTCCCAGACGATGAGACCGAGGATCGCGGCGGCGAGCGCCGGCACGCCCGCCCGTCGCCGCGAGGTCGACAGGCCGAGCAGGCCCACGGACCCCATGACCGCCGCCCGCACGACACTCGGCTCCGGCCTGGCGAGGACCACGAACGCCGCGAGCACCGCCAGCGCGACCCACGGCCGTCGCCGGCGACGGACCCCCAGCAGGCCGCACAACCCCATCGCCGCAGCGAGCACGAGGGTGACGTTCGACCCCGAGACGGCGCTGAGGTGGCTGAGGCCGGTGTCGAGCATCGCCTGGGTGAGGTCCGGGGGCGTGCGCGAGGTGTCCCCGATGACGAGGGCGGGAACCAGGCCGCGCGCGTCCGGCGACAGGTGGTCGGTGGCCGCCCGGAACCGGGACCTGACCCAGCCGGCGACAGCGAAGAGGCCACCGGCCCGGCCCGTCACCGTCGGCGGCCCACGCGGACTCACCACCGCCACCACGTCGTCACCGGGCTCCGCCCCGCCCAACCGTCCGGTGAACTCGACCTCGTCATGCCACTCGAGGCCCGCCCACTCGGGGTCCGCGATGACCAGCAGGGGCGTCCGCACCGCAGTCCGGCTCCCCCGTGCTGTCACCTCCGTCGTGAGCACCCGCACGACCACACGGGGCCGGGTGCCTGCCTCGTCCCGTATGCCGCTCACCACCTCGCGCGGATCGGTGGCCAGCTGCGCACGGACCGTCACGCTTGCCCGCTGCCGGGCCAGTTCCTCGACCGGCCCCACCGCCCGCAGCGTCCGGTGACCACCGACGGCCGCAAGGGCGAGCGCGAGCGCGGCGAGGGTGAGTGCGAGCAGCCTGCGCCACGGTCCCACCCGCCGGGGTCGCCCCAGCACGACGAGCGCCGCGAGAGCGGCGACACCGGCGGCGAGGACGACGAGGGCGATGGGCACGAGCAGCGCGACGAAGGCGACGAGGGGCCAGACGACGAGGACCGGCAGCAGGAGCCGCAGGTCGAGACGGCGCTCCCTCTTGACGATCACGCGCGGAGATCCTGGGGTCGAAACCCGGACCCCGGACTCGGCGGAAGCGCCGTGAAGCGTCACAACGTCACCTTCGGCTTCAGCCGTGCGAGCAGCTTCTCTCCGATCCCACTGACCTCACCCAGCTCCTCGATCGAGCTGAAGCGGCCGTGCTCGGCCCGCCAGTCGAGGATCCGCTGGGCCAGGACCGGTCCGACGCCGGGCAGCGAGTCGAGTGCGGCGAGGTCCGCAGTGTTGAGGTTCACCTGCCCTGTGCCGGGGCCAGAGCCACCGGCCGCGGTACCGGCACTCGGCGAGCCCCCGCCCTGCACCGCCGGTGGAGCCGGAACCGTCTCACCTGGCTTCGGCACGTAGACCTGCTCTCCATCCGACACCGGTCGCGCCAGGTTGAGGGCCGCGAGGTCGGCACCCTTGGCCGGGCCGCCCGCCGCACTCAGGGCGTCCGCGACGCGAGCGCCGCCCGGCAGGTGCACCACGCCCGGCTTCCTCACCTGACCGACGACGTGGACGACGACCTCGGCAACCTGACCCATCGAGCCGGCCGAGGTCGGCCCCGTACCGGCCACTCCGTCTGCAACGGGGGCCGTCGTCGCCCCATCCGATCCGCCGGTCACGGTCACTGCCGCGGTCGGCGCGGCTGCAGGCTTCGCCTCGAGCGCCTGCGGCGCCGCAGTGCGTTCGGCCCAGAGGATGCGGACCACGAAGGTGCACCCGACCGCCAGGACGAGGGCGAGCAGCGCGACCACCGCACTCGTCGAGACGGCGAGCCGCCCCAGCCGCAGCTGCTCAGGCACCGTGACGAGTCCCGGCCGCCGCGCCTGCCGGAGCCGAGCCTCCAGCTCCTCGGGGTCGACCGCTCCGGCTGATCCTCCATCGTCGGCGTGGCCGGAGCCTTCGGGCTCGCCACGGCGACCGAGGATGGCCGCCACGCGCGAGGGCTGAGGCGGCCGCGGAACTGGGCGGAGCGGCATACGGACGACGCTAGGAACGGCATGCCGGGCACGCCCCACCCCGGCGCCGATCTGGGGACGACGGGCGCCGGGTGCCCGGGATGTGGACAGCCTCGGTCCGGCCGTGAGACGGGGAGCGTGTCGATTTCGGCAGCGTGCGCCCGTGGTTCAGACTGCTCCAATGGCCCGGCACATCATGACCCTCACCTGTGACGAGCGCCCCGGCATCGTCGCGGCCGTCTCGAACGCCTTGCTGAAGGTCGGGGCGAACATCGTCGAGAACCAGCAGTTCAGCGACGAGGACACGAACCTGTTCTTCATGCGCACGGTCTTCGATGCCGGGTCCGACGACGTCGCTGCGGTGCTGACCGCCATCGACTCGAGCGAGGCCGTCGAGCACCAGCACCTCGCGGTTCGGCCGGCCGACGAGCGCTGCCGCACGCTGATCCTCGTCAGCAAGTTCGACCACTGCCTGCTGGACCTGCTCTACCGGTGGAAGTCGGGCGACCTGCCGATCGACATCGTCGGGGTGGTGTCGAACCACGAGGACTGTCGGGCACTCGTCGAGTACTACGGGCTTCCGTTCACGCTCATCCCGGTCACGCCCGAGACGAAGCGCGACGCCGAGACCGAGCTGATGAAGATCGTCGAGGTGGAGGACATCGAGCTCGTCGTGCTGGCGCGGTACATGCAGATCCTCTCGGACTGGTTGTGCGGGCAACTGGCCGGACGGGCGATCAACATCCACCACTCGTTCCTCCCCGGCTTCAAGGGGGCCAAGCCCTACCACCAGGCCCATGACCGCGGGGTCAAACTCGTTGGCGCGTCAGCTCATTACGTGACGGCGGATCTCGACGAGGGGCCGATCATCGAGCAGGACGTCGTCCGGGTGACCCACGCCGAGACGCCGACGCGCCTCGTGTCGATCGGCCGCGACGTCGAGCGTCGGGTCCTGTCGAGCGCCGTCCGGGCCCACGCGGAGAGCCGGGTCTTCCTCTCGGGCCGGCGCACCATCGTCTTCTGACCCTCCGGGTTCGAGGTGTTCCCCGGACACCACCGACCGGTAAATACCTCGAAACCAGAAGGCAGTTCGTGCCGAAGGAGGTATGCCGCTCAGCGAGCCTCCGTGCGCGAGCGCGCTTCGCGGCATACCTCCTTGTCGTTCGGCGTTGCTCAGCCCCTGCCCTGCGGGACGTTCAGCGGGAAGCTCCCGGGTGCCGTCGCCGCCCATGAGGCGGTGTAGCTCTTGCGGTAGCTCGTGAGGAAGGGCGAGGGGTCACCCTGGGCCCGCTCGTCCCACTGGGCGTTCTGCAGCTCGAGCGCGAGGGACGCCGACGACACCGAGATCTGCTGGTTCGAGGGCGTGTCGGACCAGGACCGGGTCGTGTTGGTGCCGATCCCGACGACGAGCTGGTGGTCCTTGAGGAGGGTCCAGTCCGTCGACTTGAGGTCGAACTCGACCGCGCCGTCGCGCACGAGGGACATCTGCTCGTCGAACATCACGGCGGTGCCGTCGGGGGCGACGTCCCACAGCCGGACGAGGACGTTGCCCTCACCCTTCGCCGTGAACGAGACGCGCGGCGTACCCGTCACGCGAACGTCGCTGTTGACCGGCTTGGACCAGGTGTAGAAGCCCTTGCCGTCGTCGGTGGTGCGTGGCTTGGGGCCGTAACCCTGGTCCTGTGGGCCGGTCGGCAGGTCCGGAGCGTGCTCCATGTCCCACACGCCGGCGTCGGCCGCCTGCGGGGCGGCAGTCCGGGCACGACCGTTGTCGACGTAGCTGCCGGGTTGCAGCCGGACGGACGTCTCACGCTTCGTCGCCGGCCACGAGTCCTGGGCGCGCCAGGTGCCGTCGCTGCCCTCGATGAGGAAGTTGGGGTCCTGGACTGACGGGTTGATGCCCTTGAGGTGCAGGTCGTAGAAGCGCATCACCTCGTCGAACCAGCCGGCCCGGCCCATGAGGAGGGTGCCCTGGCTGTTCGTCTCGTTGCCGCGGAC
>NZ_JBQCCV010000090.1:0-8311 GCF_051961875.1 Intrasporangium sp.
GGGGTCGAGCGTCGTGTGGATGGTGAGGCCGCCGCGGAAGAGGAGGTCGTGGCGCGCCTGGACCGTCGGCCCGAGCGCCGGCTGCCGCTCCAGCCACGGGATGATGAACTCGCAGAAGTAGGGGTAGGGCGAGGCGGCGCAGGTGCTCGGCTGCTGGGTGATGTTGATGTCCTTGGCGAGCGGGTGCGCCTTGGCCTTGGTCCACGCCGCCGTGCTGATGATGCCGAGTTCGTGCATCCGGTCGAGGACGACGTTGCGCCGGGCCTGGGCGGCCTTCGGCTGGGTGGCGGGGTCGGTGGCGCTCGGGCTGCGCACCACACCGGCGAGGGTCGCCGCCTCAGGCAGCGTCAGCTGGCTCGCCTGCACCCCGAAGTAGTGCTCCGCGGCCGCCTCGACCCCGTAGGCACCGTCGCCGTAGTAGGCGAGGTTGAGGTAGCCGGTCAGGATCTGGTCCTTGGACCAGGTCTGCTCGAGTGCAGTCGCGTAGCGCAGCTCGGTCAGCTTGCGCACGAGGGTCTTCGCGGTGGCGGCCTCGGCCGCGGCGTTCTGGCCGGCGGCGAGGGCCTGCTCCTGCAGGCTCATCTTGACGAACTGCTGGGTCAGCGTGGAGGCACCCTGGGTCGCGGCACCGCTCCGCGCGTCCTGCAGCAGGGCGCGCGCGATCCCCTCGGGGTCGATGGCGCCGTGCTCGTAGAAGCGGCTGTCCTCGATCGCGACCTGGGCCTTGCGCATGATGGGGGCGATCTGGCTCAGGGGGACGACCCGCCGGTCCTCATCCTGGGGTGTCGCGATGACCGTGCCGTCCGAGGCGAGGATCTGGGAGCCCTGGGCCAGCGGGTTGATGGTGAAGGAGCTCGGCAGCGAGTTGAACGCGTTGTCGCCCGCCTCCGCGAGCTTCCCTAAACCGGCGACCGAGGGGGCGGCGAGACCCGCGCCGAGAACACCCAACAGCACCGCTACGCACACAAAGGCCGTGAGCAGCGTGATGATCCGGCTGAACGTGTTCCTGCGGGCCACTCCTTCGACGGTAGGTGCGCAGTCTGGATGTTCGCTGCACGTCCGCTCCGGATCGGAGTGCCGGGCGGGCGGCCGGGCTGACGGCCGCCGTCAGGCGGACGTCAGGCGAGCGTCATACGGACTCGGTGGGCGAGTCTCAGGCCAGCTCGATGGCGACGGGTGCGTGGTCAGAGGCGCCCTTGCCCTTGCGTTCCTCGCGGTCGATGAGGGCAGCGGTGACGCGGGCGGCGAGCGCCGGCGAGCAGAGCGCGAAGTCGATCCGCATGCCGCGCCGCTTCTGGAAGGCGAGCCGGGTGTAGTCCCAATAGGTGTAGACGCCCGGTCCGGGGTGGTGGGGCCGCACGACGTCGGTGAACCCGGCCTCGACGACGCCCTGGAAGGCGGCGCGCTCGCCGGGGGACGTGTGGGTCTTGTCCGCGTAGTACTCGACGCTCCATACGTCCTCGTCGAAGGGGGCGATGTTCCAGTCCCCGCAGAGGGCGATCTGGGCGGCCGGGTCGGCGGCGAGCCAGGCCGACCCGGCCTTGGCCAGCGCCCCGAGCCAGTCGAGCTTGTAGGTCAGGTGCGGGTCGCCGAGGGCCCGTCCATTGGGGATGTAGAGCGACCACACGCGCACCCCGTTGCAGACGGCGCCGAGGGCGCGCGCCTCGGCCGCGAGCGGATCACCCCAGCCGGGCATCCCGTCGAACCCGACCTGCACGTCCTCGAGGCCGACCCGGGAGGCGATCGCCACGCCGTTCCACTGGCTCAGGCCGTGCTGGACGACCTCGTAGCCCAGCGCCTCGAACCGGTCGAAGGGGAACTGGTCGTCCCGAGCCTTCGTCTCCTGGATCGCGATGACGTCGATGTCGGTGCGGGTGAGGAACGCCTCGACCCGGTCGATCCGGGAGCGGATGGAGTTGACGTTCCACGTAGCGATGCGCATGGCCCCCAACCCTATGGGCGGGCGGCGCGCCTAAGGTGGCGGGATGGCAGACCCGAAGCCACCGCGGAAGCCCACGGCACTCGTCACCGGCGCGACCGCCGGTATCGGCCATGAGTTCGCACGCCAGCTCGCCGCCGGCGGACACGACCTCGTCATCGTCGCGCGAGACACGAGTCGGCTCGAGGGGGTGGCCGAGGAGCTGAGCAGCACGTATGCCGTTCACGTCGAGACGCTCTCGGCCGACCTCTCTCAGCGGGCCGAGCTGCAGCGCGTGGCCGACCGGGTCGCGGACGCGGACCGGCCGGTCGATGTCCTCGTCAACAACGCCGGGTTCGCCCTCAAGGGCCGGTTCCTGCAGAACGACGTGGCCGACGAGGAGCGTCACCTCGATGTCCTGGTGCGGGCGGTGCTCGTGCTGTCCCATGCCGCCGCACGGGCGATGGCGGAGCGCGGCCGGGGCCGGATCATCAACGTGTCCTCGGTGGCCGGGTTCATCGCGGCCGGGACCTACTCGGCGGCGAAGGCGTGGGTGACGACGTTCACCGAGAGCCTCGCGTCGGAGCTGTCGGGCACGGGCGTGACGGCGACGGCGCTGTGCCCGGGCTTCACGCACACCGAGTTCCACGAGCGGGCCGGGATCCGGATGGACGCGATGCCGGACTTCATGTGGCTCGATGCCCGCCGGCTGGTCGCCGACGCGCTCGCCGACGTCGACAAGGGCCGGGTGGTCTCCGTGCCCGGTGCCCAGTACAAAGCGATCGTCGGCGCGCTGAAGGTGCTGCCCCGTTCGCTCGTGCGCAACCGAGCGCGGACCGTGCACCGCCCCGGCTCCCGCTGACTGTCCGGGTCCTCGACAGCCCGGCGTCGACGCCAAGTCTCGTGACGTGCCGCGGGTCGACCCCGTGAATCGAGGCCCCCTGGCCACGAGAACGGCAGTGTCGCCAGTTCTCGGGGCCAGCGGTCGCTCCGTCCCCCTCTGGGAGCGAGCTTCTCAAGCCTCAGGTCCTAGTGGATGCTCACGCACTGCCCGACCCGGTGGCCGCCGACGGTCGATGCTCCATAGCCGGGGGGTGCACCCTCGACCGCGTCACCCAGGTGCGGATGCGGGTTGAGGCCGAGGCAAACGAGGTTCTTGCCGATGGTGTCCGCGACGATCTCGTTGCCGTCGGGGTCGTCCAGCCGGATGTTCGTCAGCACGACATTGCCGCCGATCTTCGAGCGGATCACGCCGAACCACGTCGTCGTGAGGTCGTTGACGACCAGGTTGCCGTGGATCGTGTCGTCCTTGACGGAGAAGGGGACGAACTGCTGCGGGCCGACGAAGCCGGCCCCGCCGCCGCTCGACACGAGGTTGCCCCCCACCTCAATGCCGTTGAACGCGGCGTTGTAGACGTGGTCGAGCGCGATGTTGTGGGCCACGGAAATCGTCGAGGACTGACCGCCATACGTCGTGCCGGGCTCGCAGCCGTGGGCCGGGGTGCAGCCAAGACCGACCATGGACCCGCTACCCCCGATGACGGAGCCGCCGATCCGGATCTTCGCCGGTGCGGACTGTGCGTCGAAGATCGCCCCCGGAGCGACGATGACGTTGTTGAGGACGGTGATGTTCGCGTGCGCCGGGACACTGCAGTGGCCGGTGACCAGCACCTGCCCGTACGTGCCCGAGCCGAGTTGCCCGTTGCCGCAGGTGGCGGTTGTCGGCGCCGCCAACGCTGCCCCAGCGGGGAGGATGACTGCGGCAGTCGAAGCCAAGGCTGCGCCTGCCGCCAAAAGATGTTTCTTGCCCATGCCTGATCTCCTTTGTCGGTGACTCAGTGAGGTGCTCCCAAGCAGGGCTGGGAGTTGACGCTACGCGGGCGACGGCCACCCCCGAGCGGTTTTGCGGATATGCATAGGAGGCGCAGCTGGAGGGCGTCCGCGTCGGGGAGCGGGCTGGGCGGCATACGATGACGTCCTGTGACTGACGCCGCTGCCGCCCGCGCCCGCCTGCTCGAGATCATCAAGGCCAAGGCCATCGTCCTCGGACGCGTCACGCTGAGTTCGGGCGCCGAGGCGGACTACTACGTCGACCTGCGGCGAATCACGCTCGACGGTGAAGCCGCCCCGCTCGTCGGGATCGTCATGCGCGACCTGACCAAGGACCTGTCGTATGCCGCTGTCGGTGGCCTCACGCTCGGGGCGGACCCGGTCGCGACCTCGATGCTGCACGCGGCTGCGGCGGCTGGGGACCGGCTCGACGCCTACGTCGTGCGCAAGGCGGGCAAGGCGCACGGCCTCCAGCAGCGCATCGAGGGCCCGTCCGTCGAGGGGCGGGATGTGCTCGTCGTCGAGGACACGACGACGACCGGCAACTCGCCGCTGGCCGCCGTCGAGGCGGTCCGGGAGGCCGGCGGCACCGTCGTCGCCGTGGCCACGATCGCCGACCGCGCGACCGGAGCGGGCGAGCGGATCCGGTCCGAGGCCGGCGTCGAGTACCGCTACGTCTACTCGCTCGAGGAGCTCGGCCTCGCCTGAGCCGCCACTCCGACCTGGACGGGGTAGCCGCTCCTCAGGACGGCAAGGGTCGACGGCGGGGTGATGACGGGGGCCCGTCCCGATCGCGGGCGGGCGACGTCGGCGCCGTACATGTTGTCCGGCTGCCAGGGGAGCAGGTGGTCGGCGCGCACGAGGGCCGGGCGGCAGTCGAGGAGCACGAAGGCCCCGTCGGGGAGGTCTGTCCAGGGGACGTGGTGCAGCCGACGTGCACGGCGCGACGGGTCCCAGCGTTCGTCGTGCAGCTGCCGGTCGAGCTCGGGAGCGGACAGGTGCGTGGCGCCCGCGGACTCCGCGACGGCGTCGCGGAAAGCGGTGTAGTCGGCGCGGCGGCACTCGGCGCAGGGACGGTGGCCGGCCGCGAACGCGACAGCCTCGTCGAGGAAGAACAGCGGGGTGTAGTGGTGCGGGTCCCATTGCGAGGCCCGGCGGCCGCGGAACGAGAGGACGCACGTGATCCACGCCCGGGACTGGTGGTGACGGACGACCTGACGGGAGCCCGAGCCGTCGTGCAGGCGCCCGCGGTTGCCCATCCAGGCGCCCCGACCCGGTGCCGCCACGACCTCCCCGAGCGGGTCGACGCGGTTCTGCGCCGACGCGTGGGTGCTTTCCGGCGCGGCTGCGGGCATGGGTCCAACCTAGGCGCGAGGTGGCCGACGCGCGTAGGCACTGCGCTCCTAGGCTGGAGCGACCGCCCCGGGCGGACTAGCCCGAACGAAAGCCAAAAGGAGAAGGAGCAGCCTTGATCTTCATCACCGCGAAGTTCCCCGTGAAGCCGGACCACGCCGACGAGTGGCCTGATCTCTCCCGCGCGTTCACCGAGGCGACCCGGGCCGAGGAGGGCTGCCTCTGGTTCGACTGGTCCCGCAGCCTCGACGACCCGACCGTCTACGTCCTCGTCGAGGCGTTCCGCGACGACGCTGCCGGGGCCGCGCACGTGCAGAGCGACCACTTCCGGACCGCGACGGCCGAGCTGCCGCGCTACCTCGCCGGGACCCCTGACATCGTCAACGCGAACGTTCCCGGCACCGAGTGGTCGCAGCTCGGCGAGATGGCCGTGTCGGACTGACCGGACTGACCTGACGCGCCACGGACTCCGCGCCGTTCAGTCGGGGCCCAGCCCTGTCTAGGATCGAACCACTGACACCTCACCAGGGGAGCACCCATGATCGTCGTCTGGATCATCCTTGGCCTCATCGTCCTGCTCGCCATCTGGGGCGTGGCCACCTACAACGGACTCATCGGCAGCCGGAACAAGGTCGAGGAGGGATGGCGCCAGATCGACGTCGAGCTGAAGCGTCGCCATGACCTCATCCCGAACGTCGTCGAGACCGTCAAGGGCTACGCCCAGCACGAGCGGGGCACGCTCGAGGAGGTCATGCGAGCCCGCTCGGTCGCGATGTCCGGCGGGCAGACGCCGGCCCAGGCGGCCCAGACCGAGGGCGTGCTGAGCCAGGCGCTCGGCCGGCTCATCGCCGTCGCGGAGGCCTACCCGGACCTCAAGGCAAACCAGAACTTCCTCGCCCTGCAGCAGGAACTGTCCAGCACGGAGGACCGCATCGCGAGCTCCCGCCGCTACTACAACGCCCTCGTCCGCGAGCTCAACACGAAGGTCGAGTCGGTTCCGTCGAACTTCATCGCCAACACGGCGGGGATCAAGCGGGCCGAGTACTTCGAGACGCCGGCCACCGAGGCGGTCGCCCCGAGCGTCAACTTCGGCTCGGGTGGCCTCGAGGGCGGGGGGCCGGCGGGGGCAGTCGGCCCGTCGACCGCCCCGGGCGCCGTCGGTGGCGCCTCGACCCAGCCGGGCAGCCTCTCGGGCCCGGACGTGCCGTGGCGCAGCGGCGGTGACGACCCGCTCGTCACCTCGGGACACGACGACGACGGCCAGCAGCCGCTGCCGAACCCCAACGTCGACCGCACGCCGCCGAACGACTGAGCGACGCGCAAACCCCATTCCGTATGCCGCAGGGCCCGGTCCGCATGGACCGGGCCCTGTCGCTGTGGTGCGGAGAGGTCAGCGGGGGTCGGTGTCGCGGACCTCGACCTGCGAGGGCGAGCCGGCCTCGGCCTGTGCCTTCTTCTTGTGTCGCCACCACTCGAACACCATCGGGACGAGGGAGAAGGCGACGATGAGCAGGATGATCGCCTCGATGTTGTTCTGCAGGCCGGGGAAGGCCTGCCCGAGCAGGAAGCCGAGCAGCATGACGCTGAGCACCCAGGCGACCGCACCGACCGCGCTCCAAGTGAAGAACCGCCTGCGCTCCATCCGCGAGACGCCCGCGACGACGGTGATGTAGGTCCGCACGATCGGCACGAAGCGGCCGATGACGAGGGCCTTGTTGCCGTGGTGGTCGAAGAAGTCGCGGGTCTTGTCGAAGTTCTTCTTGTTGATGAACCGGCCCTGCCGCTCGTAGAGCGGCGTCCCGACCGCACGGCCGATCTCGTAGCCGCTCACGTTGCCGAGGAACGCGGCGACGCAGAGCAGCAGGATCGCCGGGACGACGTGGATGTGAACCTGACCGGTCGCGATGAACAGGCCCATGGCAAACAGGAGCGAGTCGCCGGGGAGGATCGGGAAGAGCAGACCGCACTCGATGAAGACGATGGCGAGGGCTAGCCAGAAGAACGCCCCGCCGAACTGCTGCAGCAGGTAGCTGGGGTCCATCCAGTTGGGGCCGAGGGCGGCAAGCGCATGCATGGGCACAAGGGTAAGTGGCGGCCCTGTGGAGGCCTGAATCGACGCGGAACCACGCCCGGATTGCGGACTTGGCTCACCGCCATACCCGCCGGTTCTACACTCAGCCCCGGACCACCCCAGCCTTCTCCCAGGAGCCCTCATGTCCCGCACCCGTCTCCTCGCCGTCGTCGCTGCCCTGGGGGTCGCCGCGCTCGGCGCGTGCGGATCCTCGACCACGCCCCAGAGCCAGAGCAGCGCCCCGCAGACGAACGGCGGGACCGAGGCCGCGGCGGCGTGCGGCAAGGACAGCCTCAAGCTGGTCACGTCCGGCAAGCTGACGATCGGCACGGACAGCCCGGCGTACGAGCCGTGGTTCGTCGACAACAACCCGAGCAACGGCAAGGGCTTCGAGTCCGCCGTCGCCTACGCGGTCGCCGAGAAGCTCGGCTTCAGCAAGGACGAGGTCGCGTGGCAGGTCGTGCCGTTCAACACCGCCATCGCGCCGGCGCCGAAGAACTTCGACTTCGACGTCAACCAGGTGTCGATCTCCGACGAGCGGCGCAAGGCGGTCGACTTCTCGTCCGGCTACTACGACGTGCGCCAGGCGGTCGTCACGTACAAGGGCAGCCCCATCGACGGCAAGTCCTCGATCGCCGACCTCAAGGGCGCCTCACTCGCCGCGCAGGTCGGGACCACGTCCTACACGGCGATCAAGGACCAGATCCAGCCGAGCCAGGACCCGAAGGTCTTCGACACGAACGACCTCGCCGTCCAGGCCCTGAAGAACAAGCAGATCGACGGTGTCGTCGTCGACGTGCCGACCGCGTTCTACATGGCTGCGGCCCAGCTCGACGACGGTGTCATCGTCGGCCAGCTGCCGGCCGCGGGCGGCAAGACCGAGCAGTTCGGTGCCGTTCTCGACCTGCACTCACCCCTCACGCCCTGCGTCAGCCAGGCCGTCGACGCGCTCCGCGGCGACGGCACGCTCGACAAGCTGCAGAAGCAGTGGCTGGCCGAGGCGGGAGCCCCTGAGCTGCAGTGACCGAGAAGCCATCCGGTATGCCGCTCACCTCCGAACGCCCGGAGGCTGAGCGGTCCTGGCGTCCCTCGCCGGTCGAGCTCGAGCGGCGGGCTTACCGCCGGGCGCGGACGAAGAG
>NZ_JBQCCV010000091.1:0-9413 GCF_051961875.1 Intrasporangium sp.
AAGCGCCTTTGTTACTGATGGGGGGAGGGGGTGGGTTTGTTGTACGATGCCGTAAAAATTTTCATTGTGGGCCCCCGGTTGTTTTTGTTTGGTTGTTCCGCGGGGGCGCCCTCTTTTTTCATGTGTACGCAGACTTGCTCGAGCGCGGCGGTGGCGGACACCGGCCCCTGAAAGGGAGGATGAACACCATGACTGCTGAGGAGTGGGGAGCTGGCGACCCCGGTCGACGTGGGGGCGAGCGTCGTGGCGAGTCCGGTCGCGAGCCCCGCAAGGACGGCGCGCGGCCTCGCCGGGACGACGGTGCGGGTGGCCGATCCGGCCAGGGGAGGACTCCTCGTCGTGACGAGGCGTCGGGCGGAGACCGCCGGGGCTCCGACCGCGCTGGTGGCCGCCGTGGAGACCGGGACGGATGGGGCCCGCGGGACGATCGTCGCGGACCGCGGGAGGACCGGGGTGGCCGTCGTGAGGGCAGCGGGTCGCGTGACGGTGGCCGTGGGCGGGACGATCGACGTGGATCCTGGGAGGACCGGGCAGGTCGCGACGAGCATCGTGGGCCTCGTGACGGTGGCCGCGGGCGGGACGATCGCTCGCGGGACGGTGGCCGCGGGCGGGACGATCGCTCGCGTGACGGTGGCCGCGGGCGCGATGAGCGCCGCGGATCCTGGGAGGACCGCGGAGGCCGCGGCGAGGGCCGTGGGCCTCGCGAAGGCGGACGGGGACGGGACGATCGTCGCGGATCCCGTGATGGTGGCCGCGGTCGGGACGAGCGGGCAGGCGGTCACGACCATCGCGAGTCGGTCGTCGAGCGCGACCGGGTCCGCCGCGGAGCGGCACGCCTGTCCCCGAAGTCGCCCCGCAGGCCAGAGCCCATCATCCGTGAGGGCGTCACGGGGCACGAGGTCGACCGCGGCGTGAAGAACCAGCTGCGCACCCTGTCGAAGGAGAACGCCGAAGGGGTCGCCCAGCACCTCGTCATGGTCGGGGAGCTGCTCGACACCGATCCTGAGGCGGCCCTCGCCCATGCCGAGACCGCCGTCCGCCGTGCGGGTCGGGTACCGGCGGCACGTGAGGCACTTGGCCTCGTCGCCTACCGGATGGGGGACTGGGCCAGGGCGCTCTCTGAGTTTCGCACCGTGCGGCGCCTCTCCGGCTCCAGCCACCTGCTGCCGCTCATGGTCGACTGCGAGCGCGGCCTGGGACGACCGCGCAAGGCGCTCGAGCTCGCCCAGAGCGACGAGGCCAAGAGCCTCACCTACGACGAGCGCGTGGAGCTCGCGATCGTCATCTCGGGCATCCGCCGCGACATGGGCCAGGTCGATGCGGCGGCCGCTGGGCTCGCCGACCTTGCCCGGCGTCTGAGCCCGCACCGTGCTTCGGCACCGCGGCTCTACTACGCCTACGCCGACGCCCTGCTCGCGGGCGGCGACGAACAGGGTGCGAGGGAGTGGTTCGCCAGGGCTGCCGACGCGGACCACGAGCTCACGACCGACGCGGCCGAGCGTCTCGACGAGCTCGACGGAGTCGAGGTGCTCGACCTGCTCCCCGACGAGGACGACGAAGACGACGTCGAGTCGGACCGCACCGGCCATCCCGACAACGACGAGGACAACGACGAGGACGACGCCGACGACGACGCCGACGCCGGCGATGAGGGTCTCGTTCTCGGCCGTGCATCGGAAGGTGACACTCCCGATGAGTGACGACTGGAGCCAGGGGCGGCAGGCCGCCCCCGCCACCGGGGACGAGGACCTCGACGCGGTTCTGGCCGAGCTGGAGGGCCTCGACGACGAGCCGCTGGACCGCCACATCGAAGTCGGTGAGGCCGTGCACCGCGCACTCCAGGGGCGACTCGGCGACCTGGGCGGCGCGTGACCCGACGCCTCGACGCCGAGCTCGTCAGCCGCGGCCTGGCCCGATCGCGGAGCCAGGCGCGTGCGCTCGTCACCGGAGGCGCGGTCCTCGTCGACGGCACGCTCCAGACGAAGCCCGCCGCTGCCGTCGACGACACCAGCCGCATAGAGCTGAACCGCGAGCCGGACCGGTGGGTCGGACGAGCGGCGTACAAGCTGCTGCGTGCCCTCGAGCTGTGGGGGCCGGGGGGCACTGCCCTCGACAGTCGCGTCCATACCCGACCGATCGAGCCGCACGGGCGGAGATGCCTCGACGTGGGCGCGAGCACCGGCGGCTTCACCCAGGTGCTGCTCGAGCACGGCGCGTCCAGCGTCACGGCCTTGGACGTGGGGCACGACCAGCTGGTCCCAGACCTGGCCGCGGACGCGCGGGTCATTGACCTGCCCGGCACGAACATCCGCGATGTGCGTCCGAGCGACCTCGGCGAGCCCTTCGACCTCGTCGTCGCCGACCTCAGCTTCATCTCCCTCACCCTCACACTCGGCCCCATGCGGGACCTCACCGCCGAGGGAGGCGACCTCCTCGTCCTCGTCAAGCCGCAGTTCGAGGTCGGTCGCGAGCGGCTCGGGCGGGGCGGGATAGTCACCTCGTCCCACGAGCACCGCAGGGTGCTGCTCGACGTCCACCGCCATGCCACGAGCCTTGGCCTCACCGTGCTCGGTGCGGCGCCGAGCCCCATCCGCGGCACCGAGGGCAACCGGGAGTTCCTCCTGTGGCTGACGCCGTCGGCGCACCCGGCAGGCAGCGACCCCGCAGCCGTCGACCGCACGGCCGCCCATGCCGCCGGCACCGACCCGACTGGCGCCGACCCCACAGGCCTCGGCCCGGATGACATGCTGTTGCGCATGGACCTGGAGACAGACTCGTGACGCGCCGCATCCTGCTCGTCACCCACCCGCGGCGCTCCGAGGCCCTCTTCGTCGCCAAGGCCGTCGTCGAGCGGCTCACCGCCATGGGTATCGAGGTCTCCGTCCAGGCCGACGAGGCAAGGGCCCTCGACCTGAAGGAAACCGCCCGCGTCCACGTGCCCAGCCAGGAGTCGATCACCGAAGGAGCCTCCGAAGAGTGCGACCTCGTCGTCGTCCTCGGCGGTGACGGGACCATCCTGCGCGGCGCCGAGTTCGCCCGGCGTCTGGACGTCCCGCTCCTCGGCGTAAACCTCGGCCACATCGGCTTTCTCGCCGAGGCCGAGCGCGAGGACCTCGAGGCGACGGTCGAGCACATCGCGGCGCGGGCCTACACGGTCGACGAGCGCATGACGCTCCACGTCGACGTGCGCCACGACGGCGAGCTCATCGCGAGCAGCTGGGCGCTGAACGAGGTCAGCGTCGAGAAGGCGGCCCGGGAGCGCATGCTCGAGGTCCTTGTCGAGGTCGACCGCCGACCGCTGTCGAGCTGGGGCTGTGACGGCGTCATCATGTCCACCCCGACGGGCTCGACCGCCTACGCCTTCTCCGCCGGCGGCCCCGTCGTGTGGCCGCAGGTCCAGGCGATCCTCCTCGTGCCCAACTCCGCCCACGCCCTCTTCGCGCGACCGCTCGTCCTCGGGCCGGACAGCGTCGTCGCCATCGAGATCAAGGCGGCCAGCGAGGGCAACGGGATCATGTGGTGCGACGGTCGCCGGCACGTCGACCTGCCTCCCGGCGCGCGCATCGAGGTTCGTCGCGGCCTGCGCCCCATCCGGCTGGCCCGGCTCAACGACGCGCCCTTCACCGACCGACTGGTCGCCAAGTTCGACCTCGCCGTCGAGGGGTGGCGCGGCAACGGTGGCGGCGCGCGACCGACGTCGTGACGCCCCCGCCCCGTAGGGTGTGAGCGTGTTCAGCCAGATCCGGCTCCGTGGCATCGGGGTCATCGACGAGGCGGTGCTCGACCTGAGCCCTGGCCTCAACGTCGTCACCGGCGAGACAGGCGCAGGCAAGACGATGGTCGTCTCCGGCCTCGGCCTGCTCCTCGGCCAGCGTGCCGACTACGGACTCGTGCGCAGCGGCGTCGAGAGCGCCTTCGTCGAGGGTGTCCTCGAGCTGCCGGACGACCATCCCGCCCTCGCCCGTGCGGCCGAAGCCGGCGCGGAGCACGACGACGGCGAGCTGGTGATCGCCCGCACCATCTCTGCCTCCGGCCGCTCCCGCGCCCACATCGGCGGGCGCACCGCGCCGGTCGGAGTCCTCGCCGAGCTCGGGGAGCACCTCGTCGCCGTCCACGGCCAGGCGGACCAGTGGCGCCTCAAGCAGGGCGACGCGCACCGCGAGGTGCTCGACGCCTTCGGCGGCCCGGAGCTGCTCGCGCTCCGAGACCGCGTCGGCGACGCCCACGACCGCTGGCGCCACGCCACCGAGGAACGCGACCGCCTCGCCTCCCTCGCCCGGGAGCGCGCCCGTGACATCGACTCGCTGACCGCCGCGCTCGAGGAGGTCGAGGCCGTCGACCCGCAGCCGGGGGAGGACGTCGCGCTGCGCGCGGAGGACGAGCGCCTCAGCCATGCGGATACCCTCCGCACGGCCGCCGGCCAGGCGCTCAGCCGCCTGACGAGCGACGAGTATGCCGCCGAGACCAGTCCCAGCGTCGCCGACCTCGTCGCCGCGGCCCGGTCGGCACTCGGACCGGCGGTGCACCACGACGAGCGGCTGCGCTCGCTCGACGAGCGACTCGTCGAGCTCGCCGCCATCACGACCGAGCTCTCGGCGGACCTGACGAGCTACGTCTCGGACGTCGAGCTCGACCCTGAACGGCTCGAGGCCGTCCAGGAGCGCCGCGCCGCGCTGACGACCCTGACCCGGAAGTACGGCGAGACGGTCGACGAGGTGCTCGAGTGGACGCGGGAGGCCGCGGGGCGCCTGGACGAGCTCATGACCGCGGACGACCGGGTGGCCCTGCTGACCGAGCAGGTGAGCTCCCTCGAGGCCGAGCTGCTCGACCTGTCCCTCGAGCTGTCGGAGTGTCGCGGGCAGGCCGCCACGCGGTTCGGGACCCGCGTCAGCGAGGAGCTGCGGCACCTCGCCATGGGACGAGCCGAGCTCGTCGTACAGGTGACGAGGCGGACCGACCCCGAGGGCTCCGAGCTGCAGTCGGGTGAGCGGGTCCGGCTCTCCCGCACCGGGATCGACGACGTCGACATCCTCCTCGCCGCGAACGCCGGTGCGGCCCCACGCAGCGTCACGAAGGCCGCCTCAGGCGGTGAGCTGTCCCGGGTCATGCTCGCGCTCGAGGTGGCCGGCGCCGCCACGGGCGGACCGCCGACCTTCGTCTTCGACGAGGTCGACGCCGGCGTCGGTGGCCGGGCGGCGCTCGACGTCGGTGCCCGGCTGGCCCGCCTCGCCGAGCAGGCCCAGGTCGTCGTGGTGACGCACCTCGCGCAGGTCGCCGCCTTCGCGGACCGGCACCTCGTGGTCCGCAAGTCCGATGACGGCGTCATCACCTCGAGCAGCGTCGTCGCCGTGGCGGACGACGACCGGCTCGCGGAGCTGTCGCGGATGATGGGCGGCGACCCCGACTCCGACGCCGGACTCGCCCACGCACGGGACCTCCTCGAGCAGACGACGGCCCTGCGCGAGTCGGCGGACCGTGAGGCGGCTGGGCAACCGAGACGGCGCGGGTCAAAGGGACGCGGGACATCGAAGGAGACCGCGACGGCCGTGTGACCGGAGTGACGGCCCGCTCACTCGACCGCGGGCCCAGGGCCCGGCGGAGCCGGGACACCGTTCCCGAGCAGGGGAGGGGCGTGTGCCACGCGCCGGCACGGTGCGGCGGGTGCGGGGTCTGGGACGCCACGTGGCACGATGGGACCACCATGGCCATCTCCATCCGTCGACGCAGCCAGGCGTCCGGCGCTCATCCCGGCGTGTCCGGCCCGGCGCGTGTCGACCGACGGACCAAGAACCTCACGAAGCGGCTCCAGCCGGGCGACGTGGCCGTGATCGACCACCGGGACCTTGACCGCGTCAGCGCCGAGTCCCTCGTCGCCGCTCGGCCGGCCGCCGTCGTCAACGCCTCGACCTCCATCTCCGGACGCTATCCCAACGTGGGCCCGGAGATCCTCGTCTCGGCCGGCATCCCGGTGCTCGACGAGGCGGGGCCAGACGTCATGGCGCTCAAGGACGGGGAGCCGGTTCGGCTCGACGGTGCCGAGCTCTGGCACGGCGAGCACCGCGTGGCCCGCGGCCAGCTGCTCGACGAGCAGTCAGTCCAGGCGCAGATGCATGAGGCCCGAGCGGGGCTGGCCGTGCAGATCGAGGCCTTCGCGACGAACACCATGGAGTACATCCGCAAGGACCGCGACCTGCTCCTCGACGGGATCGGCATTCCGCCCATCACGACCAAGCTCGACGGACGGCACTGCCTCATCGTGGTGCGTGGCTACCACTACAAGGAAGACCTAGAGACGCTGCGCCCCTACATCAGGGAGTACCGCCCGATCCTCGTGGGCGTCGACGGCGGCGCTGACGCCATCATCGAGGCGGGGCACCGGCCGGACCTCATCGTCGGCGACATGGACTCGGTGTCCGACGGCGCTCTCCGGTCCGGCGCCGAGCTGGTCGTGCACGCCTACCGCGACGGCCGCGCGCCGGGGCTCGCCCGTGTCGAGAAGCTGGGCCTCGACGCTGTCGTCTTCCCGGCCGCCGGCACGAGCGAGGACGTCGCCATGCTCCTCGCCGACGACTGCGGTGCCGAGCTCATCGTCGCCGTCGGCACCCACGTCACGCTGGTCGAGTTCCTCGACAAGGGCCGCGACGGGCAGGCGAGCACCTTCCTGACCCGCCTCAGGGTCGGCGGGAAGCTCGTCGATGCCAAGGGCGTCAGCCAGCTCTACCGGGCCCGGGTCCCCGGGGGCATGCTCTTCGTCCTCGTCGTGGTGGGCCTGCTGGCCCTCTTCGCCGCCATCGCAGCGACGCCGACCGGTCAGGCCTGGCTGCAGGTTCTCGCCGCACGGTGGGACGACATCCGCTCCGCCGTCGTGGGGATCTTCACGTGATCGACTTCCGCTACCACCTCGTCTCCATCATCTCGATCTTCCTCGCGCTCGCCGTCGGCATCGTCCTCGGCGCCGGCCCGCTGCAGTCCAACCTCGGCAGCACCCTCGGCGACCAGGTCGTCGCCCTGCGCAACGAGAAGCAGGACCTCAACTCCAAGCTGACCGACAGCCAGCGGCAGGTCGCGGCGGCCGACGAGTACGAGACAGCCATCACGCCGCTCCTCGTGGCAGGGCGCCTGACCGGGCACAGCGTCGTGCTCGTCGTGCTGCCCTCGGCCGAGAGCAAGCTCGTCGACACGACGACCGCGGCGCTGGCCGCTTCGGGCGCCAAGGATCACGGCACGGTGACGCTCTCGTCGGACTGGTTCGACCCGACGAAGGCCGCGGAGCGCGCGACCGCCGCCGGCACGGCGGCCGGCGAGCTCGGCCTCACCTCGACCGCGACCGGCGACGTGCTGCTCGGGGAGGTTCTCACGAGGCTCACGGTGAGCGAGGTGCCGGTCGAGCCCGGCGCGAACCGGGCCCAGGCACTGTCCACCCTGGGCGATGCCGGCCTGCTCGACAGCAGCGTGCCCGAGCTTGCACCCGCGGACATCGCGATCATCGTCTCCGGGGACTACTCCGGAAGCCAGGCAGACGTCGATGCCCGCACCCAGCTGGTCCTCGCTCTCGCGCTGCGCCTGCAGACGGCGTCCCGGGCCACGGTCGTCATCGGGGGAGCGCCCGTCCAGGCCGCCGGGCAACCGGTGACGACCGACGCCGTGACTGCCGTCCGGGCCGACCCTCGCGCGAGCAACGCGATCTCGACGGTGGACCACGCCCGGGAGGGCCGCGGACCCGCCATCGTCGTCCTCGCCACCGCGGCGCAGCTCGCCCACCACGTCGGCCACTACGGGACCGCCCCCGACGCGAAGGCGATCCTGCCGCAGGTGGGGCAGTGACCCGAGTCCGAACCAACCCGCGCTCCCTGCTGCATTCGAGGGCCCGCAGCATGGTCGGTCTCGTCACCGCGGCAGGCGCGTCAGCGGCCGCGATCCGGCTCTCCACCCGGCTTCCCGAGCACTGGCAGGGACCGTGGACCCGGACCAACCACGCGGGCGAGCGCGTGACCCTGCTCGAAGGGCCCGCCTGGGTGGTGGGCGCGCTGGCCGGCCTCGCCCTGTCCGGGCGAGACGGGCGACGGCGGGCCGGTGCGCTCGTCATCACGGCCGCCGGGCTCGGCATGCTCGACGACCTCGCCGGCTCGACGTCCAGCAAGGGGCTGCGCGGCCACCTCACGGCTCTCGGCCGCGGGGAGGTGACCACCGGCGCCGTCAAGCTCCTCGGGCTCGGCGCGACTGGTCTCGCCGCTGCTGCCGCCGTCGAGCCGGGGCGCGCAGCCTCCGGGCGAGGTCCCGGCCGCCTGCTCAGGACCATGGTCGCCGGAGGGGTGATCGCGGGAACGGCCAACCTCGTCAACCTGCTCGACCTGCGGCCCGGCCGCGCCCTCAAGGGCGTCATCGGGCTCGCCCTCCCGATGGCCCTGCCCAGCCCCGCCGCCGCGGCCTCCGTCGGCGCGTCCCTCGGGGTCATCGCCGACGACCTCGACGCCCGCTCGATGCTCGGTGACACCGGGGCCAACGCCGCCGGCGCCCTCGTGGGCCTGGCTCTCGTCGAGCGCACCGGCCCGGTGGGGCGAACCGTCAGCCTTGCCGCACTCACGGCGCTGACGCTCGCCTCCGAGCGGGTCAGCTTCTCGTCGGTCATCGACCGCCACCCCCTCCTGCGGCGCCTCGACCGGTGGGGCCGCCCCGCGACGGACGCGCCGCGGTGAGCCGGGCGGGGGGGACCGGGTCAGGACGGAGCATCGCCGTCGCCGCCGGCTCGATCGCCGCCATCACCATCGTCGCGCGGCTCGTCGGCTTCGGCCGGTGGTTCGCCTTCTCGCACTCCGTCGGTGCGACATGCGTCGGCACCGTCTACCAGAGCGTGAACGCGGTCCCGAACGTCCTCTACGAGATCGCGGCCGGCGGCGTCCTCGCCGCGGTCGTCGTCCCGCTCGTCTCGGCTGCCCTCGGGCGAGGTGAGCGCGAGCACGCAGACCGGACGGCCTCGGCCCTGCTGACGTGGGCACTGGCCGTCCTCGTCCCGCTCGCCCTCGTCGTCGTCCTCGCCGCCGGCCCCATCGCCCGCCTGCTCCTGCCATCGGGTGGCTGTGCGGGCGCCCTCGGACTCGGTGTCGACCTGCTGCGGCTCTTCGCGATCCAGGTGCCGCTCTATGGCGTCGGCATCGTCCTCGCCGGGGTGCTCCAGTCACACCGCCGCTTCGTGGGCGCCGCCCTCGCCCCGCTCCTGTCGAGTGTCGTCGTCATCGCCACCTACCTCGTCTACCGGGCTCTCGTGCCCGACCCCGCGGCGCCGATCGAGACCGTCCCGGGCGGCGCCGTCCTCGTCCTCGGTCTCGGCACGACGCTCGGAGTGGTGGCCCTCAGCCTGCCGCTGCTCGTGCCCCTGCGCCGGGCCGGTATCCGGCTCCGTCCGACCCTCCGCT
>NZ_JBQCCV010000092.1:0-5190 GCF_051961875.1 Intrasporangium sp.
ACATGAGTGACGACCAGACGCAGCAGCCGGGCTCGGGTGAGCAGAGCAGCGACGACAAGCAGGATCCCCGCGTCGTCGTCGTGACCCACGAGAGCATGGGGATCGCCGACTCCGACTCGGGCGACGGCGAGAGCGACCGCGAGCGCAAGAACCCGGCAGACCTCGTCGAGGAGCCGGCCAAGGTGATGCGGATCGGGTCGATGATCAAGCAGCTCCTCGAGGAGGTGCGCAGCGCCCCCCTCGACGAGCCGGGCCGCCGGCGGCTCGCCGAGCTCCACCACCAGTCGCTCGAGGAGCTGAAGGACGGCCTCGCCCCCGAGCTCGTGGCGGAGCTCGACCGGATCGCCTCGCCCTTCCGGGACGAGTCACCCAGCGACGCCGAGCTGCGCATCGCGCAGGCCCAGCTGGTCGGCTGGCTCGAAGGCCTCTTCCACGGCATCCAGACGGCGCTGGTGGCCCAGCAGATGGCCGCGCAGCAGCAGCTCGCCCAGATGCGCGCCCTTCCCCCGGGGCGCCCGGGCTCGCCCTACGGAGCGCCGTCGGTCCCCGGCGCACCGAACGTCCCCCGCGAGGGCGGCCCGACCGGCCAGTACCTCTGACCTCTCCTCCCGAACTGACCGTGCGAGGGTCGAGCGGGTCCGTATACCGGCCCGCTCGCCCTCGAGCGGTCCGTTCGCGCGGCTCTAGGGTGACCGGGTGAACGTGCTGCTCCGGCTCATCGGCGTCCCGGTCCTCCAGGCGCTCATCGCGCGCCTCCCCCGACCCGTCGCCCGGGCCCTGGGTGCCGTGCTTGTCGTCTGCAGCAGCCTGCTGCCGTTCGGCGCACTCGCGACCCGGCAGATCACGCTCGGGGACGTCGTGCTCGTCTACTGGATCGAGTCGGTCCTCATCTTCGGCTGGTCGATCATCCGGGCGAGGACCTCCCGCGCCGGCACCGATGAGACGCGGCGCTTCGCCCCGCTGTTCGGCTCGGTCTTCTTCGGGATCTGGTCGCTCGTCATGGGCGTGTGGGCGATCATCATCGCGGTCTCGATCGGGCTTACCGGCGGGGTGGTGCAGTACGTCGTCATCGTCGGCGCGATCCTGCTCAGCACGAGCTACAGCCTTGCCTACCAGTGGTTCTTCCGCGGGCAGCGGGACGTCGTCTCACCGATCATGGCGGTCGTCCCCGCGATCCCGCGGTGCCTCCCGCTCATGGCGGGGACGCTGGTCGGCGCCTTCACGAGCACGCTGCTCACCGACGAGCAGGTCAGGGCGGGTCTGCTACTCATCGCCTTCCGGACCGTCGTCGACATCGTCGTTCAGCTCGCCCTCGACCTCATCGGAGAGCGCCGCCTCGCCAACGACGTGCCCACCGCAGCGGGACGGCGCGCAACTGCGGAAGCCGGCTGAACGGCATACGCCACGGGGTATGCCGCTCGCCGCGCTCCCGCTCAGCCGTGCACGTGGGCGTTGTGTCGGGCCTGCAGGACGACGGTCGGCAGGAAGGCGAGGACGATGCCCACGAAGAACCACAACAGCAGGTGCGTCGGGGTGAGGATGCCGCTGACGAGGCCGGCGAAGGCGCCGGCGATGCGCAGGATCAGCGTGCTGCCCGGCTCCTGCTCGGGGCGGCCCATCCACGGCACCGGCGAGCGTGGGTTCGCGAGGACGAGCTGATGGGTCGAGAGGGTCAGCAGCACGGCCGCGACGACGAGGGCGACGATCCACATGCCAGCGATTGTGCCAAAGCACCCCGGGGACGGCGGCGCTCGAACACGTAGGGTGTTGGCGATGATCAGCACGAGTCGGCGAGTCTGGGTGCGCCGGGCGGAGATGCTCGGGCGCTGGCTGGCGGTGCTCGTGCTCTGCTACCTCGGTGGCGTCGCGGCGACGAACCTCGCGCCGACCGTGGTCGAGACGGACCATTACCGCGCGGTGCTGCGCCTCGATGTCATCCCGACGCACAGCCCCGTCCTCCACGCGCCGACCATCGTGGGGGATGTCGACCTGCAGTTCGGCTCACCACTCGTCGCCCCCGGCCTGGACGTCGAGGTCTCCGTGCAGGAGGGGATCACCGGCCTGCTGACCGGGCCGGACGTGTCCGTCAACGCGCTGCAACCCACCGACGACCAGATCTCGGCCGCGATCCGGGAGGCGGTGGTGGGCGTCGGTCTGCGGTTCGTGGCCGGCGCGCTGATCGTGGCGCTCGCCCTGACGACCGCGATCCACTACGCGATCCGGCGACGGCCGCAGTGGCCCAATATCGGGCTCGTCGCGTCGGCGCTCGCGGTCACCTGCGTCGTCACGGGCGGGAGCACGGCCCTGACGTACCAACCGAGCCGGTTCCAGTCGTTCACGACGACCGGTGTGCTCGGGCTCGTCCAACGCAACGCCGGCATGCTCACCGGCGTCGAGGCACGGGCCGCGGCCGTCACGCCATACGTACGCAACCTGCTCGCCGTCTCGCAGGCGCTCCAGTCCAAGTTCGTGCCCGGCGAGCTGAGCAACCCCGTCGCGGCGCGGTTCCTGCTCGTGTCGGACATCCACGGCACCAACCAGTACTCCCTGATGCGATCGATCATCAAGGAGGAGCAGGTCGACGCCGTCATCGACTCGGGCGACCTCATCAACTTCGGTCATGTCCAGGAGGCCGAGGCAGCCGGCATCTTCAAGAGCATCGAGTCGCTCGGGGTGCCCTAAATCTACGTCGCCGGTAACCACGACCAGTCGTCGCCGACGGACCGGGCGCTCCTCGAGCGGCTCCAGAGGATCCCGAACGTCGTGCTGCTGCAGGGGCCACGGGGCAGCTACCACGAGCTCAGCTTCCACGGCCTGCGGATCGCGGGCTTCAACGACCCGCGCTGGTTCGGGGACGACAACAAGGACCCGAAGGCCAAGGAGGCGCCCGCGGTCGACGCCTTCAACCGGACGATGGCGAACGAGCCCGAGCCCGACATCGTCGTCGCACACGAGCCGTATGCCGCAGCCGCGGTCGAGCGCGCCCGCATCCTCATCAACGGGCACATCCACGCCGCGGACCTCAAGGGAAACCGGATCCAGGTCGGCACCTTCACCGGCGGCGGGGTCTTCTCGCACTACACGACCGGTGAGGACGCCGAGCTGACGGGACAGCCGTACGCCTTCGACATCGTGACGTTCGGGTCGAGCTGCAACCTCTCCCAGCTGACCCGCTACAGCTACCGGAACCTGCTCGAAGGCCGGCCGGCCTACGACTCGATCCAGGTCATCAACGGCACGACGATCGATCCGACCATCCAGCCGGCGCCGCAGGACCAGTCGCGCGACACCTCGCCGGCCGGCCAGGGCCAGGCGACCCGGTCATGTAGTCCCATCGAGCCGACGTCGACCCGCACCATCACCCCGGCCCCGGCGAATGCGCCCGCCCCGGACACGCAGTCGCCATCGACGGCGACTCCGGCAGGCTGACTCGGCCGGCCTGGGGCCTGCCTGATCCGCTCCGTGAGCCGATGTGCCGGCCAGCGCGGGAACCACTGCCATCACCGTCACTGTGACCGCGCTCGGTCAGAAGGGTGGCGGCTCCGGCGGGCAGTCTGCGCCCCACCGGGCAGAGGGATCAGGGTTTGGCTCGGGTCCGTAGGGGCGGGTGACGGGTTCGGGGTTGTGGTCGTGACCCCCGAACTTGCGTCTGGGCCGAACATCCTCGAGCCAGTCGGCGGGATAGGTGACGTACCGACGGCCGGCGCTGGTGCGCCAGGTCACCCGGGCGTCATGCGGATCACGGACCGCTCGCCAGAATCCCGCGGTGCGGATGCGATGGTGCTGGCGGTGCTTATCGGTCAGGTTGGTGACGGCGGTCGGGCCCTCGGGGTAGGCAATGTCGTGGTCGACGTCGCAGCGGGACGCCGGAACTGTGCACCCCGGGCCGCGGCAGACCCCGTCGACCGCAATCACGTGCTCGACCATCGCCGCCGTCGGCCGGTAGCCGCGGTGCGAGAGCCGGAGAGCGGTGCCCGAGTCGAGGTCGGCCAGCATGGTCTGCCAGATCGAGCCCTCGGCGGTGATGATGGCCCGAGCCTGCTCGGCGGCGAGCCAACCGTGGCCAGGCAACTGGCAGGGAGCCTCGTCCAGCCCGAGGGCCGTGGTGATTGGCACCACGATCCAGACCTTCGCGGCGGGCCGGTGACCGAAGCTGGCGTACCAGTCCGGCACGAACCGGCAAGAGTGCGGCTTCGTTCCGTCCGCGGCGTCCGCGCCATCCGCCGTGTCCCTGCCGTACGCGCCGTCCGCGCCATCCGCGCCATCCGCGGTGTCGCTGCCGTACGCGCTGTCCCTGCCGTCAGCCCCGCAGTCGGCGTCGCCTGAAGGCCGTCGGCCAACCGGACCCGCCATCGAGCCGCAACCGGCGGTCCCGCAGGGTTGGCCGTAACTGGCCGCCCCGGTGATGAAATCGGCTCGCAGCTGATCGAGAGAGCGTGGGTCCCCGGCGGCCTTCGCGGCGCGGGCGGCCGCGTCGGCCCGGTCGATGGCGGCGGCGATCTTGTCTGCGTCGTTGCGCACGACGAGCTCGCCGGTGCCGTCGTCGAAGATCTGCGCCCGTGCCCCGTTGCGTCGCCGCGCTGCACGCCGCCGCGCGGCGGCGGCCGCGGCATCGGCGTCCGCGCGGAGGATCGCTCGTCGCAGCCTCTGCCGGAACAGGTTTCCGGAGAGTCCGGCACCATCGCGGGTGGGGGCGAAGACGGACTCGACCAGCTCGGCCACCACGTCGTGCTGCAGGTGTCGGGTCTCCTCTACGACCTGGCAGGCTCGCCGCAGCGAGACCGTCCCGGCGGCAAGCAGCTCCCAGAGTGGTCCGAACCGCTCCACCGGTCCGGCAGCCAGCTCGGCGCGGACCGCGGTCTCGCCTTGGGAGAGCCCGGTCGCCGTCGCCACCTCCATCGTGACGAGCTCGTCGGGACTGACCGGCACGGCGCGAGCCGCAGCCGGGGCTGCGGCGACCATCGACTCGGCGAGCGACTGCATCCGTGCCAGCGCGACGAGGGACTGCGCGTCGAGGGCCGCCTTGGCGCGCTCCACCGCCTCCACGACCCGCAGCTCGGCATCCATCGCCGCCTCGAGCGAGTCAGCGGCAGGTCCGGACGGCGAGGGGGAAGGCGCGGCCGGCATGGGGACCACACGCGCCAACGCGCCGACCAACGGGGCGAGGATCCGGTGCCGAGTTTCCGACTC
>NZ_JBQCCV010000093.1:0-9420 GCF_051961875.1 Intrasporangium sp.
CTCCCTGTTCCCCGGACCAGGGTCAGGGGCTGGTCGGTATATCCCGGGAAGCAGTGGTTGGATCACCGTTTCCGCCAGGCCGAGAACCCGGTCTCCACCCCGACCATCGTCGTGCGAACCGCACTGCAGAAACGCGTCGGCGGCTACGACCCGGAGCTGCCCAAAGCCGCTGACATGGAGATGTTCATGCGCATGGCGGCGCACGCGGACATGGGCTTCGTCCGTGGGGTGGACCAGGCCTACTACCGCCTCCACGCCGACAACATGAGCAAGGCGGTCAGCGCCCTGATGGATCTGCGCCAACGCCGGTCCGTCTTCGAGGTCGTGCTGGACCGGTACGTCGAGAGCCTCGTGGATCCGGGCCATCTGTCCGAGCGGGTGCACCAGCAACTGGCGAAGGAGGCGCTCTGGGCCGCCGGGCGGGTCTCGGGCCGAGGACGGCTGAGGGGGTCCGAGCTCGGCCGCCGCCTCATGGGGGCCGGGCCGGGCGAGGAAGAGGCGGAGGTGGCCGAACTGCTGTCATTCGCCGCCGACTGTTGGCCGGAGGTCAAGCGCCTGTCGCTATACCGGAAGCTGGACGGCGGCGGAAACATCGGGCCCCGGGAGCTGCAGTTCCTCGTGGAACAGAAGGGGCGGTGGTGGCTGCGCCGTCGGCTGTGGAAGTACCGGGGGTACTGAGCGAGGAGGGGGAGCATGATCATCACCCAGACGCCGCTTCGGGTGGGGCTCGTCGGCGGCGGGACGGACCTGCCCGACTACTACCGCGAGCACGGGGGGCGGGTACTGAACGCTGCCATCGACAAGTACGTCTACGTGGTGGTCAAGCAGCGGTTCGACGACGAGATCTACGTCAACTACTCGACCAAGGAGATCGTCT
The DNA here is from genome assembly GCF_051961875.1 of Intrasporangium sp. Taxonomy (GTDB): domain Bacteria; phylum Actinomycetota; class Actinomycetes; order Actinomycetales; family Dermatophilaceae; genus Intrasporangium_A. Next base: position 878 of record NZ_JBQCCV010000093.1, read on the forward strand.
CCCGCGTCGAGGATCTCGAACACGAGCTGGTTCGTGAGGCCCTGCACATGACGGGGATCCGCGGTGGGGTGGAGATCACCACACTGGCCGACATCCCCTCGGCCGGTTCCGGCCTCGGCTCCTCATCCGCGGTGACCGTAGGCCTGCTCCACGCGCTCTTCACCTACCAGGGTCACCAGCTGACGGCCGAGGAGCTGGCCGAGCGGGCCTGCACGATCGAGCTCGACCGCTGCCGGAAGCCGATCGGCAAGCAGGACCAGTACGCCGCTGCCTTCGGCGGCGTCTGCGACATGCAGTTCGGCCCCGGCGATCGGGTCACCGTCGACCAGCTCCCGCTCGACGCCAGCCGGCGCAGGCAGGTCCAGGACGAGCTGCTCCTCTTCTTCACCGGGATCACCCGGAAGGCGGACCCGATCCTCGGTGAGCAGCGCGCCAACATCGCCAGTCGCCTGCCACAGCTCGCACAGCTGCGAGACCTCGCCGGTGAGGCCGCGAATGGCTTGCGGGAAGGGGAGATCAGCGCGCTCGGCGTCGCGATGAACAAGAGCTGGGCCGCGAAGCGCGAGCTGGCGAGCGGCGTCTCGAACACGCAGATCGACAGCGCCGTCGAAGCCGCCCTGTCGGCGGGCGCCTCCGGTGCCAAGGTGACTGGCGCCGGAGGCGGCGGATTCCTCCTCGTCGTCTGCCCGCTCGAGAACCAGAGGGCGGTGCGGGAGCAGCTGAGCGCCATGCGGGAGCTCCCCATCAAGATCGACCCCTTCGGGTCGCGGGTGATCCTCAACGTGCATCACGACATCTGGAGCTGAGCCCCCAACTTTCCCCGATCGCCGGTGCCGAGCGCGCATCCGTGGTTACCCTCCGAATATGACGGCATCCATCGGGATGGCGGTCGTGGGGGCAGGGTACTGGGGGCCGAATCTCGTTCGGAATGCGATGGCGACCCCATCTCTTCGGCTGCGGTGGCTATGCGACATGGACGTGGAACGTGCCCGACGCGTCCTCGGTGACTACTCAACGGTTGGGACGACCAAGTCCTTCGACGAGATCCTCGGCGACCCAGACGTCCAGGCGGTGGCGCTCGCCACGCCAGCTGCGACGCACTTTCCGCTCGCCATGGCCGCCCTCGACGCCGGCAAGCATGTTCTGGTGGAGAAGCCACTGACCTCGTCCCTGGACGACGGCAAGAAGCTGGTGCAGGCGGCGGAGGACCGGGGCCTGGTCCTCATGTGCGACCACACGTACTGCTACACCTCCGCGGTCCAGGAGCTGCGCCGGCTGGTCCACGAGGGCGAGCTGGGAGACCTGCACTTCGTCGACTCGGTCCGGATCAACCTCGGCCTGGTGCAGCCCGATGTCGACGTGCTCTGGGACCTCGCCCCGCACGACCTGTCGATCCTCGACTACCTGCTCTCCCCTGAGGTGTGGGTGGAGTCGGTGGCGGCCCACGGGAGCGACCCGATCGGGCACGGCGTGGCGTGCCTGGCCTACCTGACCCTCAAGCTGTCATCCGGCGCCATGGCCCACGTGCACGTGAACTGGCTGAGTCCCGTCAAGATCCGGACCATGGTGATCGGCGGGTCGCATCGAACCGTGGTCTGGGACGACCTCAACCCGAGCCAACGGCTGTCCGTGTATGACCGGGGCGTGGAGCGCAAGGGGTCCCAGGAGCTGCCGGCCGACGACCGCAAGCAGGTGACGATCTCCTATCGGACCGGTGACATGGTGGCGCCGGCTCTACGGGAACAGGAGGCGCTGCGAGCCATGATGGCCGAGTTCGCCGCCGCCATCAGTGAAGGTCGCCCCGCGGCGACCGATGGGTCCGCAGGCCTTCGAGTGATGGGTGTGCTGGAAGCCGCCGCGAGGAGCCTGCGGCGTGATGGTGCCTTCGTGGCGTTGGGAGTCGACGAATGATTCGGGACAGCATCTGCCTGGTGACGGGGGGAGCGGGGACCATTGGTTCGGGCATCGTCGACGAGCTCGTGGAGGCGGGGGCGGCCGAGATCCGCGTTCTCGACAACTTCGTCCGCGGTCGACGCGAGAACCTCGCCGAAGCCCTGCCGTCGGAACGGGTCGAGATCATCGAGGGCGACATCCGAGACCGCGACCTACTGGCCCGGGCGACTGCGGGCGCGGATCTTGTCTTCCACCAGGCGGCCATCCGCATCACGCAGTGCGCGGAGGAACCGCGGCTGGCGCTCGAGGTCCTAGCCGATGGGACCTTCAACGTCCTGGAGGCCGCCGTCGCCGCCAAGGTACGGAAGGTCGTCGCTGCTTCCTCTGCCTCCGTCTATGGCCTCGCGACGGAGTTCCCGACGACCGAGCAGGAGTCCCCGTGGGCCAACGACACCTTCTATGGCGCGGCGAAGGCCTTCAACGAGGGCATGCTGCGCAGCTTCCATGCCATGTACGGGCTGGACTACGTCGCACTGCGTTACTTCAACGTCTACGGCCCGCGCATGGACATCCACGGCTTCTACACCGAGGTGCTCATCCGGTGGATGGAGCGGATCGAGGCTGGAGAGCCGCCACTCATCTTCGGTGACGGGCAGCAGACAATGGACTTCGTCTTCACCAGGGACATCGCGCGCGCCAACCTGCTCGCCGCGGAGGCCGACGTCACGGACGCCGTTTTCAACATCGGCAGCAACACCGAGACAAGCCTGGTCGGGCTCGCCGAGGAACTGCTCGACGTCATGGGTAGCGACCTTTCCGTCGCCTTCGGCCCCGAGCGCGCCGTGAACGGGGTCACCCGGCGGCTGGCCGCGATCGAGGCTGCCGAGCGGCAGCTGGGCTGGAAGCCGGAAGTCGACCTCAGGGAGGGCCTCAGCCGGCTCGTCGAGTGGTGGCGTGCGGAACGGGCCCACTCATGATTCCGGTGATGAAGCCGTGGCTCGGTGACGAGGAGGCCCGAGCTGCGGCCGACGCCGTGTGCTCCGGCTGGGTCGCGCAGGGACCACGTGTGTCCGAGTTCGAGTCGAGGTTCGCGGCCCATGTCGGCGCGGCTCACGGCGTGGCGGTCTCGTCGTGTACGGCAGCTCTGCACCTGTCTCTCCACCTGCTCGGGGTCGGACCCGGTGACGAGGTCGTCGTGCCCTCCTTCTCTTTCATCGCGACCTCGAACTGCGCGCCCTACGTCGGTGCGACGCCGGTCTTCGCCGATGTGGAACCCGAGGATGGGAACGTCAGCTGGCGCACGGTGGAGCGGGTGCTGAGCGAGCGCACGCGCGTCGTCGTGGCCGTCGACCAGGGCGGGATGCCGGCCGACATCGAACCGTTGCGACGGCTGTGTCAGAGCCGCGGCCTGGCGCTCGTCGAGGACGCGGCCTGCGGGGCCGGATCCCGCTACCACGGCCGGCCGGTCGGGACAGGTGCCGACCTGACCTGCTGGTCATTCCATCCCCGCAAGCTCCTCACCACGGGCGAGGGCGGGATGCTCACCACGTCCGATGCAGAGCTGGCCGATCGTGCCCGCCGGTTGCGGGAACACGGCATGAGCATCAGCGCGGCGGCTCGACACCGCAGCCGGCAGCCGGTCATCGAGGAATACCTTGAGGTCGGCTTCAACTATCGGATGACCGACGTCCAGGCGGCAATCGGCTTGGTGCAGCTGGGAAAGCTCGACGAGCTCGTCCTCAGGCGGCGTGAGCTCGCGAGCCGCTACCAGGCCATGCTCGCCGACGTCCCGGGTCTGCGTACCGTGCGAGATCCGGCGTGGGGCGAGTCCAACTTCCAGTCGTTCTGGGTCGAGCTCGACTCCGACTACCCACTCAGTCGTGGTGAGCTGCTCACCGCCCTCGCCGAGGGGGGCATCTCGGCGCGTGCCGGCATCATGGCCGCCCACCGGCAGCCGGCCTACTCCGGCCACCGTCACGGTGACCTGGCGGTGACCGAGCGGCTCACCGACCACACGCTCATCCTGCCTCTGTTCCACACGATGTCCGAGCGCGATCAAGAGGCAGTGGTCGACGTCATCCGGCGCGCCGCCGGACTGAAGCCATGGTCATGAGGAGGGCAACGTGAACTCGATCCCACTCGTCGACCTGGCCGCGCAACACGCGCAGGTGGCAGATGAGGTGGCGGCCGGCTTCGCCGACGTCCTGTCCGCGATGGACTTCGTCGGTGGCAAGGCAGTCTCCGCCTTCGAGCAGGAGTATGCAGACTTCGTCGGCGCCCGATTCTGCGTCGGCGTGGCCAACGGCACGGACGCCCTCGAGATGGCCCTCCGCGCAGTCGGCGTCGGTCCCGGGGACGAGGTCATCCTGCCGGCCAACACCTTCATCGCCACCGCTGAAGCGGTTCTGCGGGCGGGCGCCCGGCCGGTGTTCGTCGACGTGGACGACGAGGCGCTCCTGGTCGACCCGCAGGGCGTCGAGGCAGCCGTGTCGACCCGCACGCGGGCCGTCATCCCGGTGGACCTGTACGGGCAGATTGCCCCGTTCGAACGGCTTCCGGACTCGTTGGCGGAGCGGGGGATCGTCGTCATCGAGGACGGGGCACAGTCTCAGGGCGCCTTCCGGCACGGCGTTTCCGCGGGACGCTTCGGGCGTATCGCGGCCACGAGCTTCTACCCCGGCAAGAACCTCGGTGCCTACGGTGACGCCGGAGCCGTCATCACCGACGACGAGGACCTGGCGAAGGGCGTTCGCCTCATGGGTGCCCACGGCAGCTCGATGAGGTACCAGCACGTCTCGTTCGGCTTCAACTCCCGGCTGGACACCCTTCAGGCCGTGGTCCTCAGGGCGAAGCTGCACCGCCTGCGCGAGTGGAACGCGCGGCGGCGGGAGGCCGCCGCGATCTACGACTCACTCCTTCGCGGTACGCCGGGACTTCGCCTGCCCGTAACCCTCCCGGGCAACGAGCACGTCTGGCACCTGTACGTCATACGGGTCGAGCGCCGAAACGAGGTACTTCGTCGTGCCCGCGACGAGGGCGTCGGTGCGAGCATCCACTACCCCGTGCCGATCCATCTGACGCCCGCCATGGCCGCCCTTGGCTACGCCCCGGGGAGCCTGCCGGTGAGCGAGCAGGCAGCCGGCGAGATCCTGTCGCTGCCGATCTTCCCCGGGATCACCCCGGAGCAGCAGGAGCAGGTCGCGGCGGTCGTGCTGCGCGGCCTTCGTGACGCCTCGGAATGAGCCCGGACGCGAGCCAGCCGGACGGGCGGGGACCCGACGTGGAGGCCGCCCCAGTCGAGGAGGCGCTCGGTGCGCGCGCCGCCTCGGGCGTTCTCTGGCTGGCCGCGCAGAAGTGGGTGGTGCGCGTCAGCGGGTTCGCCACCCTCATCGTGCTGACGCACCAGATCTCGCCGCGCCAGTTCGGCGTCGTCGCAGCTGCGATGACGGTGATCCCCTTGGTGTACCTGCTCTCCGACCTCGGCTTCTCCACCTATCTCCTGCAGGCCGAGGATCTCGACCAGCAGAGCCTCAGCACAGCCCTGTGGATGTCCTGCAGTGCCGGGGTCGTCCTCTCCGCGGGCCTGATTGCGAGTGCACCATTGCTCGCCTCGGTCTTCGGGATTCCCGAGCTGGTCGCCGTCCTGCGTGCGCTCGTCCTCGCCATCGTGCCCACCGTGCTGGCAGGGGTGCCCACAGCCCTGCTGAGACGCGCGATGGCGTTCCGTGCGCTCGCGCTGCAGAGCCTCGTGGCAGCGCTGCTCGCGCAGGTCACCGCCGTGGTGATCGCCCTGTCGGGCGGCGGCGTCTGGGCGCTGGTGAGTCAGCTCGTCGTCACCCAGTGGGTGGTCGCCGTCCTCGCCTGGAAACATGCGAAGTGGCTGCCTTCGCTGTCGCTGTCACCCCGACTGTTCCGGCACATGGCGGCCTTCGGGCTGCGGGTGTCGACCGTCGACCTGGTCGCCACGCTACGCATCTGGGCCGAGAACTGGATCATCACCGTGACGCTCGGGCCATCGGCCCTCGGCCTCTTCAACATCGGCCAACGCCTCGTCCAGGTTGCGCAGGAACTCGTCGCAGCGTCGACCATCCCGGTCTCGACGATCGTCTTCGCACGAGTGCGCGACTCCGCGGACAGGTTGCGGACCACCTACGTCAAGGCCTTGGGGGTTGCCTACGCGGCGGTCTCGCCGGTCATGGTCCTCATCGTCGTGACCGCCCCGGAACTGGTACCACTCATCTTCGGCCAGCAGTGGCGTGGGAGCGTCGCGCCCACCCAGGCCCTCGCGATCGCGGGCATCATCACCCTCGGGGCGATGCTCGACCATGGGCTCTTCTATGGACTAGGCCGTCCGGGAACCTGGCTCAGCTACTCGGTCATCATCGACTTCGCGACGGTTGCCACGACGGCGCTCGCGGTCAGGTGGGGTCTCGGAGGCGTCGCCACGGGTTTCGTGTTCGTAGCCTTCCTCGCCACGGTCGCCCGCTGGCTTCTCGTCTCGAGACTCCTCGGCTGGGCCGTCCGTGACGTGGCTCGGCCGTTCCTCACCGTGTCGGTTCCCACTGTCGTCACGCTGGTAGTCGGCAACATCGTCATGGCTGTCGTCCCCGCACCACCCGTCGCCAGACTGCTCCTGGCGGCCGTTGTCACGGTCGTCGTCGACGTCCTGGCCCTGCGAGTGGTCGCCGTCGGCGTCATGCGCGATGCGCTCGGCCTCCTGCCACTGCCTGACGTGCACGCCGCCCGGGTCCGCCGGCTGCTGGCGCTCGGCAGCTCGTCCTGAGGAGCGGCTGGTCGGGGGTTGCCCCTCGGCGGGGGTGCTGCGCCGCTGGCGCTGGGTCACCAACGGCAGCCGGAGCCAGCAGATCAAAAGCGCAGTTATTTCAGGAGATTTCGGTCCGAATGCCGCGAATCCCCTTCTCCTGTAGGCCTGACCTTCCGCATTCCCACACGCTCGTGAGGTCATTCAGATCACACTGGACTGACCAGCTGGGGGGCTGGTTTCGGACCATCGGGAGGCTTCGAACCATGCGAGTTGCTGTGCTTGGACTCGGCTATGTCGGCACGATCACTGCGGCGGGTCTCGCTTCGCAGGGGCACGAAGTCGTGGGGGTGGACGTCGACGAAACCAAGGTCGACGGCATCAGCAAGGGTGTGAGTCCCGTCATCGAACCTGGGATCGAGGCGCTGGTGACGCGCACCGTCGCGAGCGGCGCGCTCACGGCCACCTCTGACGTCGCTGCCGCGCTCGACCGGGCGGATGTGTCGATCGTCTGTGTCGGGACGCCATCGACGCCGCGAGGAGGGTCGGACATGGCTTTCCTCGCACGAGCGCTGGGTGACATCCGCGCGGCGATGGAGCGTGTCCGGCCGCCCGCCTCCGGTCACCACACCGTGGTGATCCGCTCGACGGTTCCACCGGGCACCGGCGCCAACCTTGTCGCGCCCGTCTTCCACGCCGGTGAGCTACCGCAGGGCTGGGCGGTGGGGACGGCAATGTGCCCCGAGTTCCTGCGGGAGGGGTCGGCGGTTGCCGACTTCTTCGACCCTCCCTTCGTCGTGGTCGGCACGGCCGACGACCGGGCCGACGCATCGCTCACCGAGCTCTTCGCCTTCCTCGGGCAGGACATCGAGGTCGTCGACGTGCCGACCGCCGAGGCCCTCAAGTACGCCTGCAACGCATTCCACGCCGTAAAGGTCACCTTTGCCAACGAGGTGGGGCGCCTGTTCTCGCAGTTCGACGTCGACTCTCGCCGGGTGATGGAGCTCTTCTGCGAGGACGACAAGCTGAACATCTCGGCTGCCTATCTGCGGCCCGGGTTCGCGTTCGGAGGCTCCTGCCTCCCCAAGGACCTGAGGGCCATGCAGGACCTGGCTCGGATGACGGCGGTCGACATTCCGCTGCTCACCGCGACCACGGTGAGCAACGAGCTTGTCGTCCGCGGCGTCGTGGACCGCGTACTCGCGACCGGCTGCACGCGGGTGTGCCTGCTTGGCCTGAGCTTCAAGACGCAGACCGATGACGTCCGCGAAAGCCCCAGCCTTGAGCTTGCAGAACGCTTCGTGGGCAAGGGACTCGAGGTCCGCATCTTCGACCCGATCGTCAACCCCGACCGGCTGGTCGGGGCCAACCTGCGGCACCTCCAGAGCAAGCTCTCGCATGTGAACCGGCTCCTGGCGCCGACACCGGCGCAGGCCCTGGCGGGTGCAGAGGTGGCGATCGTGACGTCCACGGATCCGGCCGTGCTCCGATCGCTGCTCGACACGCCACCACCGGTCGTGTTCGACATGAGTGGCAGGCTCGGCGAGGCGGTCGAGGCGCTGCCCGGGTATCGGGGCGTGAGCTGGTGAGCCTGCGCAAGCGTACGGGTCGGGATCGACCGCGGGTGCTGGTCATCGTCCAGAACCTCCCCGTGCCCTTCGACCGCAGGGTCTGGCTGGAGTGCCAGACACTGTCCGCCGCCGGGTACGACGTGACCGTCGTCTGCCCGACCGGGGATGGCACCGGGCCCGAGCAGGACGTCGACGGGGTCCGCATCGTGGGGTACCGGCCCTATGCACCGGGTGGCTCGGGGCTGGGTTACGTTCTCGAGTACGCCTACTCGTTCCTCGCCACTGCACGCCTCGCCCTCAGGGAGCGCCGCCGCGGC
>NZ_JBQCCV010000094.1:0-8180 GCF_051961875.1 Intrasporangium sp.
CGCTGGTCGGCCGTCGCGATGAGGGCCTTGCTGGGCACACAGTCCGTCAGCACGGCGGCACCCCCGACGCCGTCCCTCTCGACGATCGTCACGTCGGCGCCGAGCTGGGCAGCGACAAGGGCCGCCTCGTAGCCGCCCGGGCCGCCGCCGATGATGACTACGGAGGTCTCGCGCGTGATCACGCACCCATCCAACCATTCCCGGCGAGCCACCCCACCCGCACACTAGGCTGGGAAGCAGCCCTGAACGCTGGCGACAGGAGCAGCATGACCGCACCCGCACGCTCTGTCTCGCCCCGCCTGCGCGAGCTGCTCGACGCGGCGGTCACCGTCGTCGCGGGAAGCGGCCTGCGGGGGCTGACCCACCGGGCCGTCGACGCCGCCGCAGGCCTGCCCCAGGGCACGTGCTCGGCCTACCTGCGCACCCGCCTTGCGCTCCTGACCGCGCTCGCCCGGCACGTCGGCGCCCGGCTCGAGGCCGACATCGCGGGGCTCTCGAGGCGGATCGCCGACCATCCCGGCGACCACGCCTATGCGGCGGACCAGACGACCGCCCTCTTCGCGGGCTGGCTGCGCGACCGCGACCTGCTCGTGTGCCGACTCGAGATGGCTGTCGCGGCGGCCCACGTCCCCGAGGTGGCCGAGGTCTTCACCGCGTGGCGAAACCGGCTCGTCGACGTCGTGGCACGGACCCTGATGACCGGGGACGAGGAGTTCTGCCGGGCGCGTGCGGAGACTCTGGTCGCGGCTCTCGACGGCGTCCTCATGTCTGCCGTCCTGCGTCCCCAACGCGGGCGGCGGGCCTACCTGCTCCGGACCGTCTCGACGCTCATCACCGCGCTGGGCAGCGACACCGAGCGACCGTCGCCCGGGCACGACGGCAGGCGGCGAGGGCGCGGGGACCCTCGCGGGGACGGACCTCGCTAGAGTCCACTGCGTGAACAGCACCGCAGCCGCCGAGACGAGCGACCACGACGCCGACCCCTACGCCCTCGCCCGCGACGCGGCCCGGGTCATCGCCGAACGGACGGGCATCGTCAAACACGACATCGCCCTCGTCCTCGGCTCCGGCTGGGGGCAGGCCGCGGACCTCATCGGGGAGACCGTGGCGACGGTCGACAACGTCGAGGTGCCCGGGTTCGCGGCTGCGGCCGTGGCCGGCCACAGCGGCTTCATCCGCTCGGTCGCCATCGGCGACACTGGCCGGCACGCCCTCGTCTACGGCACGCGCACCCACTTCTACGAGGGCCGAGGCGTCGACGCCGTCGTCCACGGGGTGCGCACCGCCAAGGCGGCCGGCTGCGACAGGATCGTGCTGACCAACGGCTGCGGCGGCCTCGACCCCGCCTGGGGCCCGGGCACGCTCGTGCTGATCCGCGACCACATCAACCTCACCGCCGCGACGCCCCTGCGTGGCGCGACGTTCGTCGACCTGACCGACCTCTACTCGAGCCGGCTGCGCGCCCTGGCGCACGAGGTCGACCCGTCCCTGCCGGAAGGGGTCTACGTCCAGTTCCCCGGGCCCCAGTACGAGACCCCGGCCGAGGTCCGGATGGCCCGCACCATCGGCGGCGACCTGGTCGGCATGTCGACCACCCTCGAGGCGATCGCCGCCCGTGAGGCCGGCCTCGAGGTTCTCGGCGTCTCGCTCGTCACCAACCCCGCGGCCGGCATCTCGAAGAACCCGCTCAGCCACGCGGAGGTCCTCGAGGCTGGTCGCGAGGCGGCACCGCGCGCGAGCGCGCTCCTCGCGGCCGTGGTGCGGAGGATCGCATGACCATGACCTCCACTGACGAGCTGTATGGCGCTGTCAGGACCTGGCGCGACGACGATCCCGACCCGACGACCCGAGGCCAGCTCGACCGCCTCCTCGCCGCTGCCGAGGCCGGCGACGAGGCGGCCCACGCCGACCTCGCCGACCGGTTCTCCGGCACCCTCGAGTTCGGCACGGCGGGTCTGCGCGGGGCGCTCGGGGCCGGGCCGAACCGGATGAACCGCAGCGTCGTCATCCGGGCCGCTGCGGGCCTCGTCGCCTATCTCAAGCGTGAGGGCGGAGTGGGCGAGAAGCCTTCTGTCGTCATCGGATTCGACGCCCGCTACAACTCCGATGTCTTCGCCCGTGACACCGCCGCCGTCGTCGTGGCGGCTGGTGGTCGGGCGCTGCTGCTCCCCCGCCCGCTGCCGACCCCCGTCCTCGCCTTCGCGATCCGGCACCTGGGGGCCGACGCCGGGGTCATGGTCACAGCGAGCCACAACCCTCCACAGGACAACGGCTACAAGGTGTACCTCGGGGACGGCAGCCAGATCGTGCCGCCGGCCGACGCCCAGATCGCGGCCCACATCGCGGCGGTGCAGCGGGTGGCCGACGTCGCCCGCGCTACCGATGGCTGGGAGACGTTGGGGCCCGAGCTGCAGCACCGCTACCTCGATAAGGTCGTCGGCGTGCTCGACCCGGGCTCGCCGCGCGACCTGTCGATCGTGCACACGAGCCTGCACGGCGTCGGGCACGACACTGTCCACGAGGCGTTCGAGCGCGCCGGGTTCCGAGCGCCGGATCCGGTTGAGGAGCAGGCCGTCCCGGACCCCGACTTCCCGACCGTCGCCTTTCCCAACCCCGAGGAGCCGGGCGCGATCGACCTCGCCCTGGCCCGGGCCCGCCGCGGCGACTGCGACCTCGTCATCGCCAACGACCCTGACGCCGACCGGTGCGCGGCCGCCGTCCTCGACCCGGCCGTCGGGGACTGGAGGATGCTGCGGGGCGATGAGGTGGGGGCCCTGCTCGGTGCGCACCTCGTCGCCCGGGGCGTCGAGAGCTCCGACGTGTTCGCCAACTCCATCGTCTCCTCTCGCCTGCTCGCCTCCATCGCCCGGGCGGCCGGCATCCGTCACGAGGAGACGCTGACCGGCTTCAAGTGGATCGCCCGGGTGCCCGGGCTGCGCTACGGCTACGAGGAGGCCCTCGGCTACTGCGTCGCGCCGGCCGCGGTCCGGGACAAGGACGGCATCAGCGCCGCCCTCCTCCTCGCCGAGCTCGCCGCCGAGCTCAAGGCGGCCGGTTCCTCGCTGCCGCAGCTGCTCGACGAGCTCGCGACGGAGCACGGGGTCCACGCGACCGACTCGTTCTCCGTCCGGGTCGAGGACCTCTCCCAGATCGACGTCCTGATGGACCGGCTGCGCGCCGAGCAGCCCACCTCGATCGCCGGCATCGACGTCGCGCGGGTGGATGACCTCAGCCAAGGCGCCGGTGGGCTGCCCCCGACCGAGGGGCTGCGCTACCTGCTCACCGACGAGTCCCGGGCCATCGTCCGACCGAGCGGGACCGAGCCCAAGGTGAAGATCTACCTCGAGGTCATCGAGCCCGTGGCAGGTCCGGAGGCCCTCGCCGGCGCGAAGACCGCGGCGGCGCAGCGCCTCGCCGCTCTCCGGGTCGACTTCGAGCGCCTCACCGCCCTGTCCTGAGCCTCGCGGTCCCCTGCGCCGCCCTCCGTCCCCCCTGACCCGGCCTCACACCGGGCAGTCGTCAACGCACCGGTCTCCGAAGCCGGTGTGTCGACGGTTATCCGGTGTGTTGCGGTTCGGAGTGCGCGCCGGGGGGTGGCTCAGATGACGAAGGTGCCGATCACCCAGAAGGCGAGGCCGGCGAGGAGCAGGCCGACCGGGACCGGTTCCCAGGTGCGCGACACGATCCGCGGCGTGCGGCCGTCCTTGCGGCGCTGGTCCGCGGTGATGCGCGACTCGATCTCTGCGGCGACCGTCTGGGCCTCGACCTTGGGGCGCTTCTGCTCGGCGTCCGGCACGGTCTTGCCCAGCCCGACCCGGTTGGCCCCGACCTGGAAGATGCCCCGTCCGTAACGTGGCCGGCCCGGGTCTGCCGGGATCCCCCACGCGGTGTACTTCTTGCCCCCACAGAACAGCTCGAGGGCCCACTTGCTCTTGATGTCGTCGATCATCGGCCAGGTGATGTCGATGGTCCGCAGCGGGTTGACGATCCGGACGCCCTCGTCGTGGATGACGGCGCACGGCCGCACGACGAAGAGCCACACGAGGACAAGGGCGAGCACGACCGAGGAGATGAGGACCCAGCTGCGATCCCCGCTGAGCAGCGCGGGCACGAGCAGGGCGAGCCCGGCGAGTCCCCCGACGACGCCGACCCCGATCGCCGATCCGGGCCTCAGCGTCCGGCTGTTGCGCAACTCGGCCGACCCCTCGAGGTCACCCTGGTCGCCGGCCTGGCTGGGCGGCATACGTCTCCTCCTTCATGCACTTTCACGCAGAGCGTGGCACGTCTCAGGCCCGGCTACACTCGCCGGGTGACCTCAACGATCTCCACGCGCGGTGTGCAGGATCTCACGGCGCGCGCCCGGGACCTGCTCGGGGTGTCCCGCCTCACGAACCATGCGATCGGCGCATGGCTGCACGGCCTCTCCGGCGTCGACCAGGTCGGTTGCGAGTCCCGGGCGGCCGCACTCGGGACCCGATCGATCAAGACGACGAGCAAGGCGTGGGCCATCGACACGGCCCTCCGGATGATCGACCTGACGACCCTCGAGGGTGCGGACACCCCCGGCAAGGTCCGGTCGCTCTGCGCCAAGGCGCTCGTGCCGGACCCGCTGGACCCCTCGACTCCGCGACCGGCCGCGGTCTGCGTCTACGGCGACATGGTCGGCACCGCCCGGGAAGCCCTGGGCGAGAGCGGGATCCACGTCGCGGCGGTCGCGACCGCGTTTCCCTCCGGCCGGGCCAGCCTCGCGGTCAAGCTCGCCGACACCCGTGACGCGGTCGCAGCCGGCGCCGACGAGATCGACATGGTGATCGATCGAGGCGCCTTCCTCGCCGGTGACTACGCGACCGTTTTCAACCAGATCGCAGAGGTCAAGGCCGCGTGCCGCCGGGACGATGGTGAGGACGCGCACCTCAAGGTCATCCTCGAGACCGGCGAGCTCGTCACCTATGACAACGTGCGCCGTGCCTCCTACCTCGCGATGCTCGCGGGTGGCGACTTCATCAAGACCTCCACCGGTAAGGTCTCGCCGGCGGCGACGCTCCCGGTCACCCTCATCATGCTCGAGGCCGTGCGCGACTGGCGCGAGCTGACCGGCGTGCAGGTCGGCGTCAAGCCCGCCGGCGGCATCCGCACGAGCAAGGACGCGATCAAGTACCTCGTCATGGTCAACGAGATCGCCGGCGAGGACTGGCTCACGCCCGAGTGGTTCCGCTTCGGTGCCTCCAGCCTGCTCAACGACCTGCTCCTGCAGCGGCAGAAGCTCACCACCGGCGCCTACTCCGGCTCCGACTACGTCACGATCGACTGACCCAGGGACGCACCCATGCCGAAGTTCGACTACGCCCCCGCGCCCGAGTCGCGCTCGATCGTCTCGATCAAGCCGACCTATGGGCTCTTCATCGACGGGACGTTCACCCGCCCCAAGGGGCTCTTCCCGACCATCAACCCCGCAGACGAGACGACGCTCGCCGAGGTGAGCCAGGCCGGCCCCAAGGACGTCGACAAGGCCGTCGACGCGGCCCGACGTGCCCACGACGGCGTGTGGGGGCGGATGTCCGGGGCGGAGCGGGGCAAGTACCTCTTCCGGATCGCCCGGATCCTGCAGGAGCGGGCCCGCGAGTTCGCCGTCCTCGAGACGCTGGACAACGGCAAGCCCATCAAGGAGACCCGCGACGTCGACATCCCGACCGCCGCGGCGCACTTCTTCTACCATGCCGGCTGGGCAGACAAGCTGGAGTACGCCGGGCTCGCCCCCGCGGGCGGTGAGATGCCGCGCGCGCACGGGGTTGTGGGACAGGTGATCCCATGGAACTTCCCGCTCCTGATGCTCGCGTGGAAGATCGCGCCGGCCCTGGCCACCGGCAACACCGTCGTGCTCAAGCCCGCCGAGACGACCCCGCTCACAGCACTGCTCTTCGCCGAGGTGTGCCAGCAGGCGGACCTGCCCCCGGGGGTCGTCAACATCCTCACGGGTGACGGCCGCACCGGTCAGGCGATCGTCGAGCACCCGGGAGTCGACAAGATCGCCTTCACCGGCTCGACAGAGGTCGGCAAGGCCATCGCCCGCTCGATCGCCGGCACCCGCAAGAAGGCCACCCTGGAGCTCGGCGGCAAGGCCGCGAACATCCTCTTCGACGACGCTCCCATCGACCAGGCCGTCGAGGGGATCATCAACGGGATCTTCTTCAACCAGGGCCAGGTCTGCTGCGCGGGGTCTCGGCTGCTCGTCCAGGAGTCGATCCACGACGAGGTCGTCGCCCGCCTCCAGCGTCGCCTCGGCACGCTGCGCGTCGGCGACCCGATGGACAAGAACACGGACCTCGGGGCCATCAACAGCAGGGCCCAGCTCGAGCGGATCTCGGCGCTCGTCGACGCCGGCATCGCCGAGGGCGCCACCGCCTGGGCCCCGGAGTGCACCTTCCCGGGAACCGGCTTCTGGTTCGCGCCCACCGTCCTGACCGGCGTCTCGCAGAGCCATCGGGTCGCGACCGAGGAGATCTTCGGCCCGGTCCTGTCGGTCCTGACGTTCCGCACTCCCCAGGAGGCGGTCGCCAAGGCGAACAACACGTCATACGGCCTCTCGGCGGGCGTCTGGACCGAGAAGGGCTCGCGGATCCTCTGGATGGCCGACCAGCTGCGCGCGGGCGTCGTGTGGGCCAACACCTTCAACCGCTTCGACCCGACCTCCCCCTTCGGGGGCTACAAGGAGTCGGGCTACGGCCGCGAGGGCGGCCGGCACGGACTCGAGGCCTATGTGACCAACACCGTGACGGGAGCCGCTCGATGAGCCGCCTTGACGTACGCAAGACGTACAAGCTCTACATCGGGGGCAAGTTCCCGCGCAGCGAGTCCGGACGGTCGTATGCCGTCCAGTCCGCTTCCGGAGACTTCCTCGCCAACGCCTCGCTCGGCTCCCGCAAGGACCTCCGGGACGCCGTCGTCGCGGCCCGCGGGGCCGTCAAGGGCTGGTCGGGCGCGACGGCGTACAACCGCGGTCAGGTCCTCTACCGCGTCGCCGAGGTGCTCGAGGGACGGCGGGCCCAGTTCGTCGACGAGGTGGCGGCAGGTGAGGGCCTGAGCGCCCGCACGGCCGGCGGCGTCGTCGACGCGGCCGTCGACCGGCTCGTCTGGTACGCCGGCTGGACCGACAAGATCGCCCAGGTCCTCGGCAACCTCAATCCGGTGGCCGGTCCGTTCTTCAACGTCTCCGCGCCGGAGCCGACCGGGGTGGTCGGCGTGCTCGCACCGCAGCGCAGCTCGCTGCTCGGGCTGGTGTCAGTCGTCGCGCCGGTGCTGGCGACGGGCAACACCGCCGTCGTGCTGACGTCGACTGAGCGCCCCCTGCCCGCGGTGACCTTCGGTGAGGTCCTCGCCACCTCCGACGTGCCGGGCGGCGTGGTCAACCTCATCACGGCCCGCACGGCCGAGGTCGCTCCGTGGCTCGCGTCGCACCGCGACGTCAACGCCATCGACCTGACCGGCGCGGCCGGGGCCGAGGGCGTCGACTGGGGCGAGCTCGAGGCGGCGGCCGCCGATACGGTCAAGCGGGTCTACCGGCCGGAGCTGCTCGATGGTGTGGCGGTCGAGCCCGACTGGACCGCTTCACCGGGTCTGGGACGCCTCCGCGCCTTCGTCGAGACGAAGACCGTCTGGCACCCCAAGGGCCTCTGAGCGGTG
Organism: Intrasporangium sp.; assembly: GCF_051961875.1. Taxonomy (GTDB): domain Bacteria; phylum Actinomycetota; class Actinomycetes; order Actinomycetales; family Dermatophilaceae; genus Intrasporangium_A. The sequence continues at coordinate 7,681 of NZ_JBQCCV010000094.1, forward strand.
CCCGAATCCCCCGATCGAGAGCACACTCCCCCCGATCGAGAGTCCAGTGGTTCCGATCGGGAGTGCGCTGTCCCGCCCACACGGGAGCGCGTCGTGCTCGTCATGGGCCCGAGCGGATCGGGCAAGAGCCGCATGTCGGCACGGCTCAACGCCGCCTATGGCTGGCCCATCGTCCGGCTGGACGACTTCTACCGGGAGATGGACGACCCGGACCTGCCCCGTTCCTCGCTCGGGATCGCCGACTGGGACCACCCCGACTCGTGGAACGCGGAGGCGGCGGTCGCGGCGTTGCGCACCCTCGTCGACGAGGGGCGCGTGGACCTGCCGCACTACGACATCGCGTCGTCGCGGATCACCGGCACCCACACGGTGACGGCCCGTCCCCAGGACCGCATCCTGGCCGAGGGCCTCTTTGCCGGTCGGCTCGTCGGACCCCTACGGTCGGAGGGCCTGCTGGCCGACGCCCTGTGCGTGCGACGCAACCGATGGGTCACCTTCGG
>NZ_JBQCCV010000095.1:0-6594 GCF_051961875.1 Intrasporangium sp.
ACCCAAGGCGGAGCCCGGCCTCGTCGAGCAGGTCGTCCAGTCGTCGGCCTTCCGATCGATGCTGCGCTCCGCGGGCACCGTCGTCGGGCGGGAGATCACCCGCAGCATCTTCGGCACCTCACGCCGGAGGCGCTGACCGGAAGGCGCTGCCCGCAGGAGCCGAGCGAAAGCGGCTGAACGGCATACGGGGCGGTGTGCCGCTCAGCCAGCGTCCCCACGGAAGGCCGGCTTCCGCTTGCCGAGGAAGGCGGCGACGCCCTCGGCGAAGTCATCACTGCCGTAGACCCGCTCGAGCCTCGCGTCGTCGGCGGCCACGTCGTAACCGTCGCGTCCAGCCCGGAGCTGGTCCTTCGTGACCTGGATGGTGAGCGGCGCGGCCCGGAGGATGCCGGCGGCGACACCCCAGACCTCGGCCTCGAGGCGCTCCGACGCGACGACCTCCATGACGGCGCCCACGGCCTCGGCGCGACGCGCATCGACGGTGCGCGAGGCGAGGATCATCTCCCGTGTGAGGGAGTCGCCGAAGACCTCGGCGCACCGCAGCACGATCGGCGCCGAGAGGACGTTGCCGAGCGTCCGCGCGATCGGGTAGCCGAAGCGCGCCGTCGGCGTGCAGATGCGCAGGTCGCAGGCGTTCGCGACGGCGAGCCCGCCCCCGACGCAATGGCCCTCGACCGCGGCGATGGTGACCTGGGGAAGCGCCGCGATGCCGTCGAGGACGCCCCTGATCCGCGCCTCGTAGGCGACCCCGTCGGCCCCGCTCGAGAAGCCGAGGAACGACGAGATGTCGTTGCCCGCGGCGAAGGCGCGGCCACCAGCGCCCCGGAAGATGACGACGTGCAGCGCGGCGGTGCTCGCGGCCAGCTCGCAGACGCGCTCAAGCTCGGCGTACATCGCCGCCGTGAAGGCGTTGTGCTTCTCGGGCCGGTTGAAGGTGACCTCGATCGCGCCGGGCTGGCTCCTCAGCAGCAGCTGCCCTCCGGCTCGTTCCGACACGGGACCCCAGGCAGGCACGGCGCTCATGCGCCGAGCCTAGTCAGCGCCGCCGCTCCCTCCGGGACGGGATCCGGCGACGGACGACCGGGCGCCGGCGGGCCACCGGCGGGGCCCCGGCCCCTCCCGGGACAAGGCGTCGTCGGCGTTGTAGACGGGACACGTCGCCAGCGACAGGCAGCCGCAGCCGATGCAGTCGGTGAGGCCGTCGCGCACCCGCTTCATCGCCTCGATCCGCTCGGTCAGCAGGTCGTGCCACCGGCGAGACATCCGGATCCAGTCTCGCTTCGTCGGCGGCCGGTCATGCGGCAGGACCGCGAAGGCCTCGGCCAGCTCGGCAAGGGTGAGGCCGAAGCGCTGGCCGGCCCGCACTACGGCGATCCGCCTGAGGGTGTGCCTCGAGTAGCGGCGCTGGTTGCCGGCCGTGCGGGTCGAAGCAATGAGGCCCTTCTCCTCGTAGAACCGCACGGTCGGGACGCTCACGCCGCTGCGGGCGGCGACCTCCCCGATCGTCAGCAGGTCGCGGCGGTCCATGCACGGAGCCTAGCTTGACCTCAAGTGCACTTGAGATTGCACGCTCGTCGTCGTGTCCACCGAAGCCGCGCGGGAAGCCGCGCCCACCCAGACCCTGTCTGAGCCCGCGCCCCGCCTGCTCAGCCGCGCACACCTGCCGGTCGTCCTCGGCGTCCTCTCCCTCGTCACCCTGGCTGCCTTCGAGAACCGCGCCGTCGTCTCGATCCTGCCGACCGTGGTCCACGAGCTGGACGGCTGGTCGCTCTTCGGAGCGGCAACGGGCGCTCCGCTCGTCACCCTCACCGTGGCCATGGCCTGGTCCGGCCCGTGGACCGACCGTCAGGGTCCCGGGCGCGTGCTGCTCACCGGCATCGGCCTCTTCGCCGTCGCGCAGCTCATCAGCGGATCCGCCTCGCACATGGGCGTCTTCGTCGCCGGGAGGGCGGTCTCCGGCGCTGCAGAGGCGCTCATCGACACCGCCATGACGGTCCTGGTCGCCCGCGCGCTGCCGGAGACGCTGCGCGCCAAGGTCTTCGCGTCCTTCGCGGCCGCCTGGATCCTCCCGTCCGTCCTCGGCCCCGGGGTGGCCGGGGGCATCGATGCGGTCGTCGGCTGGCGGGCAGTCTTCGTCGCACCGCTCGCCATCGTCCCGGTGAGCCTCGCCCTCGTCCGCGGCGCCCTGCGTGGCGAGCGCGGCTCCTTCCCGGCGGCCGACGCTCCCGGCCCGGAGACCGCCTCCTCTGACGGGCGACAGCTCCGCGCCTCCTTCCTCCTCGCGGTCGGCCTCGCGGCGATGACCTGCGCCGGGCCGCTGCTCGGGGACCGGGAAGGCGCCCGGGTGATGACCGGCCTCGCACTGGTCGTCGGGGGCCTGGTCGTCATCGCCGGGACCGCCAGCCGGGTCCTGCCCCGGGGCACCCTGCGGCTGCACTGCGGCGTCCCCAGCCTCGTCGCCCTCCGGTTCATCGTGGCGCTCGCCTTCACCGGGGTCGGCGGCACGATCCCCCTCATGCTGGTGCAGACCCGCGGGGTCGGCCCGGCGCTCGCCGGCACGTCGCTCGCGGTCACGGGCGTTCTGTGGGCGGCCGGCTCCTGGCTCAACAGCACCGGCGCCGTCCAACGAGTGCGTCCCGCTGCTCGCCTCCGGGCCGGTCACGCCTCCATCGCGGTTGGTGCGCTGGGCCCGGTCCTGCTCTCCCTCGGAGTCCTCGGCCTACCGGCCGGCATGGTGGGCTGGGGGCTCGCTGCCCTCGGGATGGGGCTGGTCTCGCCGACCCTCACGACGGAGGCCCTGGCCCTCGCCCCGGAACGCGAGCAGGGCCGGGCGAGCGCGGCGATGGGCCTCGCCTCGACAATGGGGGTAGCCGTCCCGACGGGGGTCGTCGGCGTCGTCGTCGCAATGCAGGGAGCCGGTGTCGACGGCCGGACCTTCGCCCTCCTCATGGCAGCGTGCGCCGTGGCAGCCCTGGTCGGGGCGGGCGGGGCCGGGCGGGCCTGGGCGTGCGACTGACCGCGCTCCGGTCCGGGTGGCCCGCCGGTGACTACCCGGTGACCATCTCGAACCGGAGCCGGTCAGGGGGGTCCTCAGCGGGCCTCCTCACCGCATGAGGTCGTCACCGTCGCCGACATCGTCGACCTCGTCACGCTCGGCGACCCTCACGGGCCGGGTGCGACTGGCTTGGTCGACGTCCTTGACGCTGACCACGCTGTGGCGTCCCAAGCCGAGAGCGGCGAGGAAGACGATGACGACACCCAGGCCGGTGAAGAACCCGATCTCCTCGAGCGTCGCCTGGGTGGTCGCGGCGCTGGCCGGGCTGCCGGCCGCCGCGACGCCGCCGTTGAAGAGCCGGCTCAGCGTCGGGCCGACGGCGAACCAGGCACCCGCGACCGCGGCCAGCCAACCGCCGAAGATCGTGACGCGCCGGTCCGCGCTCGCGAGGAGCATGAGCCCGCCGACGACGGTGGCCGCCGCAGGCAGGATCTCCAGCCAGAGGCGTCCCATGGTGAAGTGCCAGGCTTGGTCCGGTGTGTAGGCGTAGCCGAAGACGGGGCCTACGAAGGGGATGAGCCCGCCCCACACGCCGAGCAGGACGAGGAGCACCCCGCTCACGGCGCCTCTGCTGCGGCTGACGTGGATCCGGCTGTACATCGGCCGGTGTGCGGAATGTGTAGCGGTTGTCATGCTTGGATCACCTCGCGATCCGAGGGCCGGAGGGACGCTCCCTGGACGGCCCTCGTTTCGATCATCACTCCTCTTTCCCGTGCTGCGCAACGACGAGGATCCCCGTAGAGCGAAGGGACCGCATGGCCGCCCAGCGGGCGCCCGAGGAGGGGTATGCCGCTCAGCCGCCCCAGCGGCATACGACGTCGTTGCGCAGTGGCGCGGGAGAGGTTGGGCCTCAGGACTCCTCGGTGGCCCCGGGGCTGCGGAGCACGCGCGCGGCGAGCGCGTGGCCGGTCTGGCAGGCCCGCACGACGTCGTGGCCCTGCAGGTGTGCGGTGAGGAAGCCCGCGTTGAAGGCGTCCCCGGCCCCGGTGAGGTCGCGCACGTCGTCGACGGGAGTCACGGGCACGGTCGCGACGACCTTCCCGTCGCGCAGGACGGTCGTGGCATGCCGGCCCCGTCGCGCGAGCAGGGTCGCGTCGGGGAAGCGGGCGAGGCTGCAGCCGGGACGGCCGGCGTGGGCGAGGTCGAGGATGGCGCACTCGTCCTCGTTGGCGGAGATGAAGTCGGGTCGGCAGCGCTCCATCAGCTCGAGGAAGGCCTCGACGCCGTAGTGCCGGATGAGTCCGGTCGAGGAGACGTCGATCGACACGAGCCCGCCTCGCTCGTGCTGGTGAGCGACCGCCTCGAGCGCTGCCTGGGCCGTCGTGCCCGCCTCGAACGAGTAGGCGGTGAGATGCAGCACCTCGAGGTCCTCGAGCCACGAGGGTTCGATGGCGGTCAGGTTCGCGTTGGCACCGCGGGACGGGAACATGGTTCGCTCGCCGTGCTCGTCGACGAGCAGGACGATCATTCCGGTGTGCGAGCCCTGGTCGACCTGGAGCCGGACATCCACCCCGCGGCCCTCGAGCTCCTGCCGCACGACGTGGCCACCGAGGTCGGCACCCACGCAGCCGATGAACCGCGTCGGGTAGCGGGGGCCGGCGAAGGCGGCGACGTTGGCCGCGGACCCACCGCGACGCATGACGATCTCGGACCTGGTGTCCGTCGCCTTCCGCTGCGGCTCGAGCTGCCAGACGACGACGTCCTGGACGACGTCGCCGACGACCCCGAGCACTACCTGCCCTGCGCGACGAGGGCCGTCGCGACTTCGCAGGCGAGCCGGACGTTGTTGCGGTAGAGGGCCACGTTGGCGTCGAGGCTCCGACCATCGGTGGCCCGGCGGATGTAGTCGAGCAGGTACGGCGTCGAGGCCTGGCCGCCGATCCCGTCCCGCTCGGCGGCGGCCCATGCGGCCTCGACGACCCCGTCGAGCTCGGCCGGGTCGAGCTGCTCGGCCTCGGGGACCGGGTTGGCGACGAGCACACCGCTCGGCACGCCCAGGGCGCGCTGCGTGGTGAGCAGGGTCGCGATGTCGTCCGGCGAGTCGACGCGGGCGCCGACGGTGTGGCCCGAGTCGACGACGTAGAACCCGGGGTAGCGGTTGGTCCGGTAGCCGACGACGGGGACGCTCAGGGTTTCGAAGCGCTCCAGGGTGGCGGGGATGTCGAGGATCGCCTTGGCCCCCGAGGAGATCAGCACGATCGAGGTGCGGGCCATCCCGACAAGGTCGGCCGACTCGTCGAAGGTCTTGTCCGCGCCGTGGTGCACGCCCCCGAGGCCGCCGGTCGCGAACACGTCGATGCCGGCCGCGCGGGCGAGGAAGGCCGTCGCGGCGATCGTCGTCCCATAGTTCTTCTTCGTGACCGCACCGAGCGCGAGCTCACGGGTCGACGCCTTGCCGGCGTGGTCGTCCTCGCCGAGCTCGTGGATCTCCGCCTCGGTCAGGCCGACGACGGGGGTGCCGCGGTGCACGCCGATGGTGGCGGGCACCGCCCCCGTGTCGCGGATGATCTGCTCGCCCTCGAGGGCCACCTCGACGTTCCGGGGGCGCGGCAGCCCGTGGGTGAAGATCGTCGACTCGAGGGCGACGACCGGCGTTCCGGCGGCGAGCGCCTCGGCGACCTGGTCGCCGACACGGATCACGGACGGCGTGGGCATGGATGCTCCTCTCGGGGGCGGGTGTGCCCCACCGTAACGACGCTGCTCGTCAGCGTCGATGCTCTGGCCAGCAGCACTGACCGAGAGGAAGATCAGGGACGGAACCCGCTGAGGAGGGACCAGACGAGGAGGGGACGTGCCGAGCGCAAGCCAGACCATCAGTATCAACAGACCCATCGACGAGGTCTTCGCGTTCTTCACGACGCCCGCGAACGACCCGAAGTGGCGCACGCACGTCAAGGAGGTAGGCGAGGAGGGCGCGCCCGGGCCGGGTGCGCGAGTCCATCAGGTCGTCTCCGGCCCCGGGGGCCGCGGGATCCCGGCCGACTACGAGGTGACGGCCTACGAGCCGCCGACCCGCTATGCGTTCAAGGTCGTCGCCGGGCCGGTCCGCCCCACGGGCGAGTTCCTGCTGACGTCGAGAGGCGAGACCGCCACGGACGTCACGTTCTCGCTCAACGCCGAGGTGGGTGGCCTCAAGAAGCTGCTGCTCTCGGGGCCGGTCCAGAAGTCGATGGAGTCGGAGATGGCGTCCCTCAACACGGCGAAGCGGCTCCTCGAAGGTGACTGAACCACAGGGGCGTCCCGCGAAAGCGAAAGCCCCGAGCGTGCTTCGGTGTGGCTGGCGGTGGCGGTGGGACGCCGTCGCCTCCGCTTCGCTCCGGCTCCTCCCAAATCCCGCAGCGTTCGCTACATGCAGCAGGACCCCGACGGAAAAGCGTGTCGGGGTCCTGCTGCATACGGCGGTGGCGGTGGGATTTGAACCCACGGAGGAGTTGCCCCCTCACACGCTTTCGAGGCGTGCTCCTTAGGCCGCTCGGACACGCCACCGGGGGAGACCTTACCCGAGCCGCCTACCCTCGAAGAAATCGACGAGCAGCTCC
>NZ_JBQCCV010000096.1:0-4691 GCF_051961875.1 Intrasporangium sp.
CTCGTCCTGGCTGACGAGGTCGATGAGGCCGGCCATCGACTTGCCCTCGTAGACGGGGTCGATGATCATCCCCTCGAGGCTGCCGGAGGTGCGGATCGCATCGATCGTCGACTGGACCGGGATGCCGTAGTAGTCACCGGCCCAGCCCTCGAGGACGGTGACCTCGTCGTCGCGCAGGTCGCGCTCGACGCCGATGAGCTTCGCGGTGTTGCGCGCGATGCGCCCGACCTGCTCGCGGGTCTTGTCGATGGTCGCCGACGCGTCGATCCCGATGACCCGCCGGGGCAGGCCGCCCGCGTCCGCGAGCGCGGCGAAGCCGGCGATCATCCCGGCATGGGTCGAGCCGGTGACGATGCAGACGATGATCGTGTCGAAGAAGACGCCGAGCTGCTGCTCCTGCGCGGCCACCTCGTCGGCCCAGTTGGCGAAGCCGAGGCCGCCGTACTTGTGCTCCGAGGCGCCCGCGGGGATGCCGTAGGGCTTGCCACCCGCCTCCTCGACCTCGCGGATGGCGTCCTCCCAGGAGGAGCGGATCCCGATGTCGAAGCCGGCGGGGTCGAGCCGGACGTCCGCGCCCATGATCCGTGACAGCAGGATGTTGCCGACCTTGTCGTTGACGGCGTCGTCCCAGTCGACCCACTTCTCCTGGACGAGCCGGCACTTGAGGCCGAGCTTGGCGGCGACCGCAGCGACCTGGCGCGTGTGGTTCGACTGGAATCCGCCGATCGAGACGAGCGTGTCGGCCCCCTCGGCCAGGGCGTCGGGGACGATGTACTCGAGCTTGCGGGTCTTGTTGCCACCGAAGGCCAGACCCGAGCTGACGTCCTCGCGCTTGGCCCAGATCTCGGCGCCGCCGAGGTGCTGGGTGAGCCGGTCGAGGCGGTGGACCGGGCTCGGCCCGAAGGTGAGCGGGTAGCGCTCGAAGTCGGTGATGGCCATGGCGGACGCTCCTCAGAAGGTGTCGACCGAGTGCGCCACGGTCGCGCCCTCGCAATCTGCAATATATTGGATTCTGCACTTCACCGACAAGACCGGGGCTACATTTCCGCCATGCCGATCCCGACCGCCCAAGGCGTGCACAAGCGCTCGCTGTTGCGCGACCACGCCTACGAGTCGATCCGGGACGCGATCGTCGACGGCACCCTGGCTCCCGGCGAGCGCCTGCGGGACCAGGAGCTCGAGGGCTGGCTCGGCATCAGCCGAACCCCGATCCGTGAGGCGCTGCTCCGCCTCGAGCGCGCCCGGCTCGTCATCGCGACGCCCGGGCGGGCGACGATCGTCGCGCCGGTCGACCTCGAGTCGACCATCGACTCCCAGCAGGTCGCGGCCTCGATGCACGAGCTGGCGGCACGTCTCGCGACCCCGCTCCTCACCGAGGACGACCTGAAGCGGCTGGAGGCGGCCAACGAGCGTTTCGCGGGATCCCTTGACCGGCAGGACGTCTCGGGCGCCATCGAGGCGGACGACGACTTCCACCGCGTCTTCGTCGCACGCAGCGGCAACGCCGTCATCCCCGAGGTCCTCGAGCGGGTCGTGCCGGTGCTGCGACGCGTCGAGCGGATGCGGTTCGCATCCTTCGCCGGCCGCGGCTCGGTGGACCAGCACGCGGCGATCGTCAGGCACGCCCGCCGTGGCGACGCCGATGCGGCCGCCCAGCTGAACCGGGAGAACTGGCTCTCCCTGCGCTACACCTTTGCGGAGTAGCCGGAGCCCGCGTCAGCGATCGGACGCGCGTTGCCGGTTGCGACCCAGGCGCCAGCTCACGAAGAAGCCGGCCACCGCGAGGATCGCCGTGCTCGCCTCGGCCACCGCGGAGACCAGCTTGCCCGGCGGCAGCCAGGTGGGCTCATACATGTCGGGCAGTCCCGCAATGGCACCGAGGTCGACGTACGTGTAGAGGATGACGGCACCGGCGGCCGAGGCAGCGACGAGCGCCGCGATCGCCCACACCCACGGGCGAGGGTGGAGCAGGAGCGCCGCCGCGAGCACTAGGGCCACCACGGCCTGGGCCCGGAAGAGGGTGGCCTCCCCGATGAGCGTCCCCTGCACCAGCTCATAGCCGTCCGCGTCGCGCAGGTGCACGACGGCGTCGATGACCAGCCCCGCGGCGGTGGCCAGCTGCAGCACACCCAGGGCGAGCCGCTGCCGCGACTGCACCCTGATCGGTTGGACCTCAGTGATTGACATGGCTCCTCCGCATCCTGCGGTTCGCCCCCGTGAAGGGGATCCGGCTCCCGGCTCTCGGGGCCCTACCGGCTGTCACGAGATGGGCCGCCCGGAGGTTCACCGGCCACAGCGAAAGGTGAGCGGAGCACGGAAGCGCACTGAACGGCATACGAACTGGTCGTATGCCGTTCAGCGGGGCTCAGCCGGTCAGCTGGGGACGTGCGTGTTGAAGATGAGGCCGATGTGCGTGAAGAAGTTCATCGCGCCGAACAGGAAGAACCCGAGGCCACCGAGGACCCAGGCGCCGCCGGCCACCCGATGCAACGTGCTGGGACGGCCCGCGACCGCCTCACGCTTGACCGCCCACGGGAAGAGGAGCGCGCCGAGGGCGATCAGGAAGAACAGGCCCGACATGAAGATCGCCTCGACGATCGGATAGTCGGCGAACAGACCCGAGATCGGCTCCTCGGCCGGTGCGACGAAGAACTGGTACCAGAGGCCCGCGATACCGATGCCGACGAGGGCGAGGCCGAGACCGAAGACGAACAGCGAGATGGGCCGGACGAGATCGGCGAGGGTGCGCACCGGGTTGTCGGTGGTGCGCAGGTCCTCACGCCGGCGCCACAGGTACCAGGACGTCGCGGCCAGCAGCACGCCGAAGCCGAGCGAGGTCTCGCCGAAGATGATGTTGTCCCAGGGCAGACCCTTGATCGGCCAGGTGAGGGTCATGTGCAGACCGGTGGCCGTGAGGATGAAGCCGAGCACGCCGAAGGCGAACGCGTAGCCCTCGATGTTGCGCTCCCGCTTGACCCACAGGTCGCGGATGAACCACACGAGCGTCACGAGACCGGCGCCCGCGGCGACCGACATGATCGTGTTGTAGGTGGGCGACAGACTCCAGTCGGTCTGCATGCCCTCGCTTGCCAGAGCCGCTGTTGCGCTCAGCATGTCACTGCCTCCATCAAGGATTGCTTCTACGGGAACATGGACCATAACACTTAAATTTTCAACTACATTCCTCAGCGGTGCCGGCTGCTTGGAATCGCCTGCAGGGCAGACAAATCCGGTGGCGGGATGACCGGCCTGCTGGGAGGCTGCGATCCATGACGCCCAGTGCCCTCGAGACCGACCGGCTCACCCTGCGCGGCTGGAGCCACGACGAGGCGCCCCGGCTGCTCGACATGCTCGGCCGCAAGGACGTCACCCAGTGGCTCGGCGACGGGGAGCCATGGATCATGGCCGACCTCGAGGAGGCGCACCGGACCATCGACCGCTATGCCGAGCGCTCGGCGACACCGCCGATCGGGATCTGGGCCGTCGAGGTGCGCGACACCGGGCAGGTCGCCGGTTCGGTCATGCTCCTGCCGCTCCCGCGCTCCGAGGCGGGCGAGGTCGAGATCGCCTGGCACCTGCACCCCGACTCGTGGGGCCGGGGCTACGCGACCGAGGCGGCTCTGGCCCTGCTCGAGTACGGCTTCAGGTCAGGGCTCTCGGAGGTCCTCGCCGTCACCCACGTCGGCAACGACGCATCGGCACGGGTCTGCGGCCGCCTCGGGATGAGGGACGAGGGCGTCGTGCGTAAGTGGTACGACGTGGACATGCAGCTCTACCGGATCACCGGGCAGGAGTGGGCGCGGCGAAGCGCGCGGTGAACAGGCTTCGGTCGGCAGCGCCGAGGTCGAAGCGCTGCAGACCGGTCCCGGGGGGCCCGATCAACCCGGGGTATAGCGGGCGCGGCCGCGCTTCACCTCGGAGCGGGCCTTCTTGGCCATGAGCCGACGCTCCTGCGAACCACGCGTCGGACGGGTTGCCCGGCGCTTCGCCGGCGGCGGCGCACCGGCCTCCCGCAGGAGCTGAGCAAGCCGCTGCCGAGCGGCCTTGCGGTTGGCCAGCTGGTTCCGGTGCTCGCTTGCCACGACGGTGATCCGCCCGTCGACGAGCCGCCCCCCGAGCCGCTCGAGCATCCGAGCCCGCAGCGGCTCGGGGACCGAGCGTGACCCGACGAGGTCGAAGGTGAGCTCGACGCGGGAGTCGGCCGTGTTGACCCCCTGCCCACCCGGCCCGGAGCTGCGGGAGAAGCGCTCGTGCAGCTCCGCCTCTGGGATCACGAGCCGGCCGTCGACGGCCACGCCCGTCAGGCCTCGCGCTCGGTCCATGACCCCAATGACACCACGAGGCCAAGAACGCGGGCGTGCGCAATCCCCCGCTCAGCCGCTACACCTCATATCGGACGGTGTGCGGCATACGGGCCCGTGCGGGGCGAGGTGTCTGCATCATGGGCGCATGACGCAGCTGAGCCAGGTCGACGTCGTCGACGAGGTCGGGCGCCGAGTCGCCATCGCGCGCAAGGCGGTTCCCGCGTATGCCGCGGACGAGGCGGTCGTCGCCTCGCTCGTCGCGGGCTCGGTGGCGCGCGGACGCGCCGACGCCCTGTCGGACATCGAGCTGGACGTCTACTGGGCGCAGCCGCCGACCGTCACCCAGCGCGAGGCCGCGATCGAGGGCGCCGGCTGGGAGCGGGTCTA
>NZ_JBQCCV010000097.1:0-2635 GCF_051961875.1 Intrasporangium sp.
AGCCATAGGTCGTCTCGATGCGCTCGTCCTTGCGCCATGTGAGGAGCGCGTCGACGAGCGGGTGACTGTGCCGGTAGGGCTCCAGCACGTGGGCGCGGGTGTTGGGCACGTCGACCCCGATCGACCCGAGCAGCTCACGGACCTGGGCGGGGTTGCGCAGGTCGGTCCGCTCACGCCCCGGAGCATGAGCGAGAACCGCCCGGTCGCGCTCTCGCCGGATGCGCTCCGCGTCGTTCTCGTCGACCGGCCGCGGACCCGCCGCGGCACCGATGAGGTCCTCGGCGGCGAGCCGGTCGACCGGCAGCCCGTCCCGCTCGAGCTCGAGGCACAGCACCGCGGCGGCCGACTCGGACCAGGTGGTCCGTCGCGCATGCCCGGGGTTTTGGCTGACGACCCGCTCGAGCGAATCGGCCTGCTGCGCTTGACAGTCCAGTGCCATCAAGGCGAGCTGCCGCAGGCGGTCGGGGTGGGACGCCCAGCTGGTCAGCGCATCTGCCCGCAGGTGTCCAGCAGCGGTGACCGGTCCCTCCTCGCCGTCACCGGCGGCGTCGAACAGGTCGCCGTCGAAGCCGGCCAGCCGCGGCCTTCCCGGCGCCGGTACGGCGTCCTCGTCCAGCCCCTGGCAGCCGGCCCAGACATGACCGGGCGACGCTTGCCAGCCGCCGTGGATGAGGCGATGGACCTCCGCCAGGTCCCACACACGCGGCACCGCGACGCCGGCGGACACCATGGGCCGGAGGCCGAGCCGGGCGGACCAGACGACCCACCTGGGCCGCTGCTCCCGCCCCACCTCGACGAAGCGGGAGACCACCGCGTCGGGCGCCCACGGCTCGTCGAGGCCCGGCCCAGCGACATACGCTCCCTGTGGGCCGAGGACGAGCGCGACGAGCGGCGGCTGGACCGCCTTGTCACTCAAGACAGTTCGCCATGCGGCGGATCGCCTCCCGGAGAATCTCGGGGGACGTCGCGAAGTTGAGGCGCGCGCCGCCCACTCCCCGTGGCCCGAAGTGCGGACCCTCGGAGAGGGCCACGCGACCGCGGCTCCGGAACACCGCCGCCGGGTCGTTGCCGAGGCCGAGGTCGCGGCAGTCGAGCCACGCGAGGTAGGTCGCCTCGGGCAGCCTGAGCCGGACGCCGGGCAGCTGCTCCGCGACGAGTTCCGCGAGCAGGTGCCGGTTGTCGTCGAGCTCGCTGCGCAGCTGGCGCAGCCAGTCGCGCCCACCCTCCCAGGCCGCGGACTGGGCGATGACGCCCAGGTGGCTCGCGCCCATCGAGACGAACGGGTGGAGGGCCTTGACGGTGGCGAGTGCCTCCGCGCCGGGCACGATCAGCCCCGCCTTCAGCCCCGCCAGGTTCCACGCCTTGGACGCCGCCGTCACCGTCACGCCGCCCTCGCTGCCGGGCACGGTGAGGTAGGGCGTGAAGGTGCTCGTCCCGAAGACGAGTGGTGCGTGGATCTCGTCGGAGATGACCTGCACCCCGTGCTCGCGCGCGATCACGGCAAGGCGGGACAGCTCGTCGGCCGTGTGGACCGTGCCGGTCGGGTTGTGGGGGTTGCACAAGAGGTATGCCGCCCGGCCACCGTCGGCGGTCGCCCGGCGGAACGCGTCGGCGAGGACGTCGAGGTCGAGGCGGCCCTCGTCGGTGAGGGGAGCGTCGACGGGGCGCCGGCCGACCGAGTCGATCACCGTGAAGAAGGCGTTGTAGACCGGGGAGCTGATGATGACGGGTCCGCCCGGTTCGGTGAGCACCTCCAGGAGCCGGGCGATCCCGGTCAGCACGTCGGTGACCTGGACGGCCGTCTGCGGGTCGAGCGCCCAGCCCCACTCCGCCTGCGCGTAGGACGCCAGCTGGGCGGCATACCTGCCCGGGGCGGCGTAGCCGGTGTCGGCTCGTCGCATGGCCTCGGCCACCGCGGTGACCACCGCCTCGCAGGGCGCGGCGTCCATCTCCGCGACCCACAGCGGCAGGACGTCCTCGGGGTAGAGACGCCATTTGATGCTCGTGTGGTCGCGCCTCAGCTCGTCGACGGGCTGCGCGAGGATCTGCCGGCTCATGCGCCGAGCCTAGGGGACGCCCACGACCGTCCTGCAGGCCGATTTCCTCGGGGGCTTGCGCCCATCGGCGCGGCATCCGTCATACGGTGGCTGCTGAGGCCGGCTCGGGGGATCGGGACGAACGGACGACGAGGAAAGGACACCAGTGCGGATTCTGGGCTGGGGCAAGGACGAGACCGAGGAGGCGTCCGACCGGGCGGCGGCACAGCTGGCAAGTCCACCCGGGCGTGCCCTCGCAGTGCCACCGGGCAGGCGGAGTGGCATGAGCGCGGCTGCAACGCGGCTCGTCGAGCGTCTCCTCGACGTCGGCATCGACGGCAAGGGACCGTTCGACTCCGCGAGCGTGGTTGCGGCCGAGGCGCTCTCCGAGGCCGGTGGCCACGTCGAGAAGGCCAGCGACATCGTCCGGCGCGACCACCGTCGCCTCGGCGCGGTAGGTGGCTTCGCGACGGGCCTCGGCGGCTTCTTCACGATGCCGATCTCGTTGCCTGCCAACGTCCTCGAGTTCTACATCCTCGGCACACGGATGACGGCCGTGATCGCGAAGCTGCGCGGCTACGACATCGACCAGCCCGAGA
>NZ_JBQCCV010000098.1:0-24882 GCF_051961875.1 Intrasporangium sp.
ACCTGCACCCCTTCGCCCCGGCGGACCAGACCGAGGGCATCCGCGCGCTCATCGGGCAGCTCGCCGACTGGCTCTGCGAGATCACCGGGTATGACGCCGTCTCCCTCCAGCCGAATGCCGGCTCCCAGGGTGAGTTCGCCGGGCTCCTCGCGATCCACGCCTACCACCAGGCCCGCGGCGAGGGGCACCGCCGGGTCTGCCTCATCCCGGCCAGCGCGCACGGCACCAACGCCGCCTCGGCCGTGATGGCCGGCCTCAAGGTCGTCGTCGTGAAGACGGCCCCGGACGGCAGCGTCGACATGGACGATCTCCGCGCCAAGATCGAGGCGAACCGCGACGAGCTCGCGGCGATCATGGTGACCTACCCCTCCACGCACGGGGTGTACGAGGACACCATCAGCGAGCTGTGCCGGCTCGTCCACGAGGCCGGCGGCCAGGTCTACGTGGACGGCGCGAACCTCAACGCGCTCGTGGGGCTCGCCGAGCCGGGCGAGTTCGGCGCGGACGTCTCGCACCTGAACCTGCACAAGACCTTCTGCATCCCCCACGGTGGCGGCGGCCCGGGCGTCGGGCCGGTCGCTGTCCGCGAGCACCTCGCGGCGCACCTGCCGAACCACCCGCTCGCCCCCGAGGCAGGGCCGAAGACCGGTGTCGGCCCGGTGTCGGCGGCGCCATACGGCTCGGCGCTCATCCTGCCCATCTCGTGGGCCTATATCCGGCTCATGGGCGGCGCCGGTCTGCGGCACGCGACCCAGGTCGCGGTGCTGTCCGCCAACTACATCGCGGCTCGACTGCGCGACCACTACCCGGTGCTCTACTCGGGTGATGACGGGCTCGTCGCCCATGAGTGCATCCTCGACCTGCGGGGGCTGACGGCCGAGACCGGCGTCAGTGTCGACGATGTCGCGAAGCGCCTCATCGACTACGGCTTCCACTCGCCGACGATGTCCTTCCCGGTGGCGGGCACACTCATGGTGGAGCCGACCGAGTCGGAGGACCTGCACGAGCTCGACCGGTTCTGTGACGCGATGATCGCGATCCGCGAGGAGATCGCCGCGGTCGGCCGTGGCGAGGTTCCGGCAGCCGACAGCGTGCTGCGCCATGCACCGCACACCGCCCGTGACCTCGCGGGGGAGTGGGACCACGGCTACGACCGGGCCGCCGCCGTCTTCCCCGCCGGAGTCGTGCCGGGCGACAAGTACTGGCCGCCGGTGGGCCGGATCGACCAGGCCTACGGTGACCGCAACCTCATCTGCTCCTGCCCTGCCCCGGAGGCGTTCGAGGACTGATCGAGGCCGTTTGGCGCCCCGCCGCGGCGTAGTTGTCGCGCCGGGCCGCGCTTTGTGATTGTCTCGGGGCGTGGGCACCGACGTCGAGCAGGCCAGGTACACACGGGAGCAGCGGCAGCGCTACAGGGAGAAGGTGCGCCGCGACCTCGACGTGTTCGAACGGATGCTGAGCCACAGCCATTTCGAGTTCGACCGACCCATGACCGGTCTCGAGATCGAGCTGAACCTCGTCTCCGACGACCTCGGCCCGAAGCTCGACAACAAGAAGGTCCTCGAGCAGATCGCCGACCCCGATTACCAGACCGAGCTGGCGCGCTACAACATCGAGCTCAACGTGCCGCCCCGGCCGCTGCCGGGTGACTCCGCGCTCGAGCTCGAGTCACACCTGCGCGGTTCGCTCAACCAGGCGGCGGAGCGCGCGGCCGAGCTTGGCGTCGGCATCGTCGCGATCGGCATCCTGCCCACGGTCATGCCCGACCACTTCGCCGGTGACTGGATCAGCGAGAACATCCGCTACTCGGCCCTCAACAACGCGGTGCTCGAGGCGCGGGGCGAGGACGTCTGGCTCGAGATGGAGGGGCCGACGGGCGAGCGGATTGCGCGCTACTCCGACTCGCTCGCACCGGAGTCGGCCTGCACCTCGATCCAGCTGCACTTGCAGGTCCAGCCCGAGCGGTTCGCCGACCACTGGAACGCCGCCCAGATCATCGCCGGCCCGCAGCTCGCCCTCGGGGCCAACTCGCCGTTCTTCCTCGGCCAGCGGCTCTGGGCTGAGACCCGTATCCCGCTCTTCACCCAGGCGACCGACACGCGCTCCGTCGAGCTCAAGGCTCAGGGCGTCCGCCCCCGAGTCTGGTTCGGGGAGCGGTGGATCACGTCGATCTTCGACCTGTTCGAGGAAAACGTCCGCTACTTCCCCGCCCTGCTGCCAGAGCTCTCCGAGGAGGAGCCCGAGGCGGTCTTCGAGCGGGGGCAGGTGCCGGCGCTGAAGGAGCTGCGCCTGCACAACGGCACGGTCTACCGGTGGAACCGGCCGATCTACGACATCGTCGGGGGACGGCCACACCTCCGTGTCGAGAACCGGACGCTGCCGGCCGGCCCGAGCATTGCAGACGTGATGGCCAACGCCGCTTTCTACTACGGGACGGTGCGGGTGCTCGCCGAGGAGGACCGCCCGGTGTGGACCCAGATGAGCTTCTCGGCGGCAGAGGAGAACTTCGAGGAGGGGGCCCGGCTCGGCATCGACGCCCGGACCTACTGGCCCCGGCTCGGTGCTGTCCCCGCGACCGAGCTCGTACTCCGTCGCCTGCTTCCGATGGCACACGAGGGGCTGAGCCGGTGGGGCGTCTCGCAGGCGGTCCGGGATCGCTTCCTCGGCATCATCGAGCAACGGTGTGTCCAGGGCGTCAACGGCGCGTCCTGGCAGGCCGAGTGCGTGGCTCGGCTCGAGGCCCGCGGCCTGACCCGGGACGACGCGCTGCGCGAGATGCTGCGCGCCTACATCGAGGGGATGAACGCCAACGAGCCGGTCCACACCTGGGACCTCCCCCGGGCGTAGGTGGCGCTGGGCAGGGGCGTGCCCTCACCGCTGTCGGAAGAGCCGCCAGGGGGAGATGTTGAAGGCCCCGATGCACCGGGTCTCGCGATGATGGGTGAGCACGCTCATCGAGCCGGCGTCCATGACGAGCTGGGCCCCGAAATGCGGGTCGACCTGCAGGTAGGTCGCCGCGAGCACCCGGAGGGCATGTCCGTGCCCGAAGAGCGCCACATCGCCGCGTTCCAGAGCCGGCCAGGCCTTGTCGATGACCTGCTCGCACCGGTCGGCGACCTCGTCGAGCGTCTCCCCGGGCGTTGCTCCCGGGACGACCCCGTCCTCGAACAGCTCCCATCGGTGGCCCAGCTCGGCACTGATGTCCGCGGTCGTGATCCCCTCGTAGGCGCCGTAGTCCCACTCGCGCAGCAGTGGCTCGACCTGGAAGTCACCGAGCCCGGCGAGCTCGGCCGTCCGCTTGGCCCGCTGGAGGGGCGAGACGAGGACCTCCTCGAACTGGTGTCCCCGGAGGATCTCGGCGAGCTCGCGGGCGGCCTGCTCACCCTCGGGAAGGAGGGGCAGGTCCGTGGTGCCGGTGTGCTGACCCGTCAGCGACCACTCGGTCTCGCCGTGCCGGAACAGGTAGAGGTTGCCGGGGACGACACCGTCGGGCTGGGGCATGCGCCCAATCTAGACCCGCCACGAGACCGGGCGGTGGCGCTCGAGGGCTCGTGCGGCAGACTGCCGACATGGACCTGCGCTACCGCCTGCTCAACGTCTTCGCCATCGAGGGGCAGCCCTTCTCGGGCAACCCGCTGTGCGTCTTCGAGGATGCCGCTGGGCTCGGCGACGACGAGATGCTCGCCTGGGCACGGCAGTTCAACCTCAGCGAGACGACGTTCGTCACGGCACTCGACGGCGACGAGGCCGCCGGGCAGGTGCGGATCTTCACCCCCGGCTACGAGATGCCTTTCGCCGGTCACCCCACTCTCGGCACGGCCCACGTACTGGCCGACCTGCTCGCGGATGGGGGAGCGCGACCCGACGCGGTCACCCTGAGGCTGCCGGCCGGCGACTTCCCGGTGGCCCGCACGCCTGACGGGTGGCGGCTGCAAGCACAGGCACCGCGGGTTCGAGACGCGGACGCCAGCCCGGCTGAGCTCGCGGCCGCCCTCGGACTGGATCCGGAGAAGGTCTGTGAGGGGGATGCCCAGTGGGTCACGACGGGCGTCGAGCAGCTCCTCGTACGCGTCACCGACGTCAACGCGGTGCGCGCCGCCGTCCCCGACGTCCCGCTCCTCGAGCGCTACGCGACGTCCGAGACGGGCTCTCCGCAGGTCTACGTCTGGGCCTGGACCGGCGACGATTCTGTCGAGGTGCGCCTCTTCGCGGTGAGCGGCAGCTGGGTGGACGAGGACCCGGCGACCGGCTCGGCGTGCGCGAACCTGGGCGGCTGGCTGGTGTCCCGCGGCCGTCGCGACCTCGCCGTCACGGTCATCCAGGGAGCCGCCGTCGGTCGTCCCTCCCGGCTGCACTTGACCGTCGACGGTGCCGGAACGATCTTCGTCGCAGGCCGGGTCGAGGAGGTCGGCGGCGGCACCCTCAGGGGTTGACCCGGGAGCGCCGCACGAGCTCGAAGCACACGACCGCGGCCGCGGCCGCGACGTTGAGCGACTCGACGCCGCCCGACATCGGGATCGAGACCCACTGGTCGACGAGCGAGCGGACCTCCTCGCCATGGCCGGCTGTCTCGCTACCCAGCACGAAGGCGACGCGGCTGGGCAGCTCGGCCCTGAACAGGTCCGCCTGCCCCGCGGCATCGAGGCCGACGACGTGGAACCCTGCCTCACGCAACAGGCCCACCGCCTCCGCCGCGGTGAACGCCTTGAGGATCGGTGCCCGGAAGGCGACCCCGGCCGACGCCTTGACGACGAGCGGGTCGAGGGACGCGACACCGCGCCTCGGCACGACGATGCCGTCGACCCCGGCCGCGGTGGCCGAGCGGATGATCATCCCGACGTTCGCGGGGGTCGTGATCCCGTCGAGGACGAGCACCGTGGCGAGGCCACCGTCCGCGACGGCCCGGTCCAGTGGCCGCATCCGGGGCGCGACGACGTCGGCGAAGACGCCCTGGTCCTGGCGGCCGTTGCCGGCCAGCTTCTTCACCCGTTCCACAGACGCTCGCTGCACCGGCACACCACGCCGGCCCGCAGCCTGCTCGATGTCGCGGACCGCGCCACCGCGGGCGCCGTCGGCGATGACGACCTTGTCGACGGTCAGTTCGTCGTCGAGGAGGACTTCGTGCACGGGGTTGCGTCCGTAGACCGTGATGAAGCGGTCCTTGGGGGAGATGTCGGCGCTCACGGCGTCAGGATGGCACAGCCCGAGGAGACGTATGCCACCCATCCGGCTGGGCGGCATACGTGAGGCATACGTGACCTGTCGGGAGGGGAATGCGCGGGGAGGGGACTGCGTTTGGTAAGTTGAATCGTCAACAAACTAGGGACTGGGACACGACATGCAATTCGGGATCTTCACGGTGGGCGACGTCACGACCGACCCCACGACGGGCCGCACCCCCACCGAGCAGGAGCGGATCAAGGCGACCGTCGCGATCGCGAAGAAGGCCGAGGAGGTTGGCCTCGACGTCTTCGCCACGGGCGAGCATCACAACCCGCCGTTCGTCGCGCCGGCGAACCCGACCGTGCTGCTCGCCAACCTGGCGGCCGTGACGGAGCGGATCATCCTGACAACGTCGACGACGCTCATCACGACGAACGACCCCGTGCGGCTCGCCGAGGACTACGCGTACCTGCAGCACCTGGCCGACGGCCGGGTCGACCTGATGATGGGCCGCGGCAACACGGGCCCGGTCTATCCGTGGTTCGGCAAGGACATCCGTGAGGGCATCCCGCTCGCGATCGAGAACTACGCGCTGCTGCACCGGCTGTGGCGGGAGGACAACGTCGACTGGCAGGGCCGTTTCCGCACCCCGCTGCAGGGCTTCACCTCGACCCCGCGCCCGCTCGACGGCGTGCCACCGTTCGTCTGACACGGCTCGATCCGCAGCCCGGAGATCGCCGAGCAGGCCGCGTACTACGGCGACGGCTTCTTCTCGAACCACATCTTCTGGCCGGCGAGCCACACCAAGCAGATGGTCGCGCTCTACCGGCGCCGGTTCGAGCACTACGGACACGGCAGCGCCGACCAGGCCATCGTCGGCCTCGGCGGGCAGGTCTTCATGCGCAGCAACAGCCAGGACGCGATCCGCGAGTTCCGGCCGTACTTCGACAACGCGCCGGTCTACGGCCACGGCCCCTCGCTCGAGGAGTTCATGCGCCAGACGCCGCTCCTCGTGGGCAGCCCCCAGCAGGTCATCGAGGCGACCCTCGGCTACCGCGACTACGTCGGCGACTACCAGCGCCAGCTCTGGCTCTTGGACCACGCGGGGCTCCCGCTCAAGACCGTCCTCGAGCAGCTCGACATCCTCGGCGAAGAGGTCGTCCCGGTGCTGCGCAAGGAGTTCGCCGCGCTCAAGCCGGCCCACGTGCCCGACGCACCCACGCACGCCTCGCTCGTCGCCGCCGCGGGTGGCGGTCACGACGCCACCGTCTATGCAGCCGCCGACGACGTGACCGGCGCCTCGCCGGAGCCGGCGGATTCGACCACGAAGGAGAACGTCCGATGACCACCCGCATCGCCGTCATCACGGCCGGCATCACCGAGCCGTCCTCGACACGCCTGCTCGCGGATCGGCTCGCCGAGACGACCGTCGCCGCGCTCGGCGGGCCCGGGGCCGCGGCCGTCGACGTGATCGACGTGCGCGACATCGCTCACGACGTCACGAACAACGTGCTGACCGGCTTCGCCTCCCCGGCGCTGCAGGAGCGGCTCGACGCGATCGTCGCGGCGGACGCCCTCATCGTGGCGACGCCGATCTACACCGCGTCATACAGCGGGCTGTTCAAGATGCTGATCGACGTGCTGCCCAAGGACTCCCTCCGCGACAAGCCCGTCCTGCTCGGCGCAACCGGTGGGACCGCCCGGCACTCACTGGCGATCGACCACGGCCTGCGGCCGCTCTTCGCCTACCTCGGCGCCCTCGTCTCCCCGGTCGCGGTGTTCGCCGCGTCGGAGGACTGGGGGAGCACCGAGGCGGGCCACCTCGGCCAGCGGATCGAGCGTGCGGGGGCTGCCTTCGCCCGGCTCCTGACCGGGGCGCCCGCCCCTACGCAGGTCGACCCGTTCGACCAGGTGACACCGTTCGAGGCGCTCCTCGCCGACGTGACCGGCGTCGCCTGACCCACTGCCGACATCCCTTCTGCCTCTACTGCCTCTGCGAACGGACCGCTCGTGGTCGGACTGGTCGGTATACCGACCGGCTCGACCACCAGCGGTCCGTTCGTGTCTGTGGGGGTCGGTCAGCTGGGGCCGAGCTCGAGCTGGTCGATGACGAGATCCGCGATGGCGAGCGACGCGGTGGCCGCCGGTGAAGGCGCATTGCGCACCGAGAAGACGTTGCCGACGCGACTGAACCGGAAGTCGTCCACCAGCGTGCCGTCCGCATCCATGGCCTGGGCCCGCACCCCGGCCGGAGCGCGGACCACGTCCGAGGGGGTGATCTCGGGGACGTAGCGCCGGGCCGCCGCAATGAACGCCCGACGGTTGAGCGAACCCCACATCTCGCGGACCCCAGTCGCCGCGTTCGCCTTGGCGAAGGTGCGGAACCCCTTGAACGACAGCAGCTCTCGCAGCTCGCGACCCTCGAGGTCGTGGCGCAGGTATCCCTCGCGCGACAGGGCGAGCACGGCGTTGGGGCCGAGCAGGACGTTGCCGTCGACGCGCTTGGTGAGGTGGACCCCCAGGAAGGGGTAGCGCGGGTCCGGTACGGGATAGATCAGGCCCTTCACGAGGTGCCGGGCGCTCGGCACGAGCTGGTGGAACTCCCCCCGGAAGGGGACGATCCGCGGGAACTGCGAGTCGCCCGCCAAGCTCGCCAGGCGGTCGGTGTGCAGCCCCGCCGCGATGACGAGCCGGTCGGCCTCGACCACGTCACCGCCCGACGAGGTCACCCGGGTCGGGGGGCCGGTCGAGATCGCCTCGACCTCGAACCCGGTCCGCAGCTGCGCGCCGTGGTTGCACGCGTCCTCGAGGAAGGCCGCGGCGATCCGGCCGAAGTCGACGATGGCCGTGGTGGGGGAGTGCAGCCCGGCCCGACCCTGTACGTGCGGCTCGATCTCGGAGAGCTGCGAGGCGTCGAGCCACCGCACACCCGGCACCCCGTTGGCGAGGGCCCGCTCGTGGATCCGGGCGAGGCGGCTCTCGTCACCGGCGTCGAGCGCGACGAGGACCTTGCCGACCTCCTCGTACGGCAGGCCCCTGACCCGGCAGTAGTCGCGCAGCCGGCGAACGCCCTCGCGGGAGAGGCGGGCCTTGTCGGAGCCGGGCTGGTAGTACAGGCCTGCGTGGACCACACCACTGTTGCGGGAGGTCTGGTGCAGGCCCGGCTCGGGCTCCTTCTCGAGCACCGTGACCATCGTGTCCCTCCGGCCCATGGCGAGGGCTCGGGCGATCGCGGCGCCGACGATCCCGGCGCCGACAACGACGACACGCTCCGCCCCCACGCGCTCACGGTAGCCCGTCTCCGAGGCTGTGGGGGCCGGACGGCTATCAGACCGGCGTCACTCGCGGCTGTTGTCCACACCCGAAGGGCCGGGCACGGCTCGTCCACAACCGGTGGTCGGCCCTGCTGCCGCGGTCGCCGGGCTGGAGCACAGTGGTCGGGACAGAAGGGAGTGCGCAATGTCCAACGTCATCCACCTGCTGACGGGCCGCCCCCTCCGTTCGCTTGACGAGGTGCTCCCGTTCCCCGGGGAGTGCCTACCGTGCTTCGTCGGGCGGATGGTGGGAAGCCAGGGGTGCTCGGGCGGGCTCGGCTGGGTCGAGCAGTTCCGGATGCACCGTGCCAAGCGGGCGTCGGCGCTGACCCGCCGGCTCGCCGCTCAGGGCGCCCTGTGCGACTGCA
Organism: Intrasporangium sp.; assembly: GCF_051961875.1. Lineage (GTDB taxonomy): Bacteria > Actinomycetota > Actinomycetes > Actinomycetales > Dermatophilaceae > Intrasporangium_A. Next base: position 8,846 of record NZ_JBQCCV010000098.1, read on the forward strand.
CCCTCACCGACGTCGTATGGCGCCTCAGCCCTGGGCTGTGGGAGTGGACGGCCGACGGCCGGCTGTTGCCCCCGGCCGAGGCGCCACCGTGCGTGGGCGTGCGGCCGAACTCGGCCCAGCCGTGCCGGCACTGGGTGTCGGCCGACGAGCTGGCCATGTGACCGCTCGGGTCCGATCCGGGTGCTTCGCGTCACGCTGCCTGACATTCGTGACCCGAGACGGTGACCGGCGTCCCCGGGCGGCCATGACAGGGTGTGCCCATGGCGAGGTATTTCGATGTCCATCCCGTCGACCCGCAGCCGCGTGCGATCCGGCAGGCCGTCCAGATCCTCCGGGAGGGCGGCCTCATCGCCTATCCCACCGACTCGTGCTTCGCGCTCGGCTGCTCGCTCGACAACCGGGAGGGCAAGGAGCGCATCACCCGCATCCGACATCTCGACGACAAGCACCACTTCACGCTGGTCTGCGCGGACTTCGCCCAGCTCGGGCAGTTCGTCCACCTCGACAACGCGGTGTTCCGCGCGGTCAAGGCGGCCACCCCCGGGCCCTACACCTTCATCCTTCCGGCCACCCGCGAGGTCCCCAAGCGGCTGCTCCACCCGAAGAAGAAGACCGTCGGGGTCCGGATTCCCGAGCACCCCGTGGTCCGGGCTCTGCTGGAGGAGATGGGCGAGCCGATCCTCTCGAGCACGCTTCTCCTGCCCGACATGGACGACCCGCTGACAGACGGCTGGACCATCAAGGAGGAGCTCGACCACAGCGTCGACGCTGTCATCGACTCTGGCGAGTGCGGCGTCGAGCCGACGACGGTCGTCGACTTCAGCGACGGCGTCCCCGAGGTCGTCCGGGTGGGCGCCGGCGACCCTGACCCCTTCGAATGACCGGCCAGGCCTCACATCTCTTCGTGGGTGTCGGGGTCCCCGTCGAAGAGCCGCCCATCCGCGTGCCCCAGGGCAGTGATCGCGGCCATCTCGGCGTCGGTGAGCTCGAAGCCGAGAAGGTCGAGGTTGGCTCCTTGCCGCTCCGGGCTGGCCGACTTCGGCAACGGGACCGACCCGAGCTGCAGGTGCCACCGGAGGATCACCTGTGCCGGCGTCACCTCGTGGGCACGGGCCGCGTCCGCCACGGCAGGCTCCCCGAACGGCGCGTTCCGCTTGCCCAGTGGGCTCCATGCCTCGGTCCGGATGCCGAGTCGGTTGTGCACCTGCCGCATCTGCTCCTGAGGGAACCACGGGTGCAGCTCGATCTGGTTCACGGCCGGGACGACGCCGGTGGCGTCGATGACGTTCGCGAGGTGCTCCTCGGTGAAGTTGCTGACGCCGATGGTCCGCACGAGCCCGTCCTGCTGCGCCTGGACGAGCGCCCGCCACGCCTCGACGTAGAGGCCGCGGCTGGGGTTGGGCCAGTGGATCAGGGCGATGTCGATCTGCTCGAGACCGAGCAGCTGAGCGGAGTCTCTGAGCGAACCGAGCGCCAGCTCGTAGGCGTGGTGCCGCCCGGGGATCTTCGTCTCGACGAGGATCTCGTCGCGGGGCACCGCACTGCGCTGCACCGCCTCGCCGACCTCGCGCTCGTTGCCGTAGTTGACGGCGGTGTCGAGCAGGCGGTAGCCGAGGTCGAGCGCTGACACGATGGCATCGACTGCCTTGTTCCCCTTGAGGGGGTAGGTGCCGAAGCCGAGGACGGGCAGGCGGGTGGCGTCGTTGAGCTCGAGGGTGGGCAGCGTGGTCACGGGCTTCACGGTATGCCGCTCAGCCCGGTGCCGCTCAACCGGATCCACTCACCGTGCGAGTCGCAGGTGCCGTAGGACTCGGCAGTCAGCTCGTGACCACCGCGCCACCGGCGGGCGCCGAGGACGGTCGGGTCCGGCTCGACCGGCGTTCCGTCGAGCGCCGGCAGCCCGGGAACGCAGCCGCTGGGCTCGGCCGTCACCCAGCTGATGGCCGGCAGGTCGGACGCCAACCTGGCGAGTACCTGGGCGACCTCACCGCGGCGTGATCGCCTCACATAGGTCAGCGCCCACGAGCTGAAGACGATGAGGTGGATCTCCCCTCGAGGGAGGGCTCGTGCCTGGGCCAGCGCGGACTCGATCGTAGGCCCGAGGTCGTCGACCATGTCGCCCGCCAGCAGCGGGGGAGGGTCGCGGCGCAGCAGCTCGATGGCCGATCGGAACCGCTCGATCCGCCCGGGGCCGTCGGGCCACAGGCATGCCTCGAGCCACCGCACGGCGTCCTCGTCGTCTGTGTCGATGGGCGCGACGTCCAGGCCGACTCGCCCGGCGACGGGCGGCAGCGCGAGGGCGGGGAGCGGGGCGGGAGAGCGGTCCTGGCCCTCGCAGGTGACAGGCGAGTCCGGGTCGCCGACGACGAGCTTCATCCCGCGCCGGTGCAGCTCGACCCGATAGCGGTCGGCCTGAAGGAGCAGGCCCGCGCTCGCCCCGAGCTCGACGAGGACGGTCGGTGTCGAGGGAACATCTCGTGCGGCGAGCGCGAACGCCGTGACGATGTACACGGCCCGGTTCACCTCGTTCGTCTGGGTACGGCGCGTCGCGATCGTCTGTCGCAGCTCGTCGGCGTGGCCGAGGATCGTCGCCCGCGCGTCGGGCCACGGATCTCCGGTCGGGACGGCCTCGCGCCCGACCACGCTGGAGTACCAGCGAGCCGCGGGCACACTGGGGTCGCGCAGCACGAGGTCGTGAAGGGCGGCGAGGAAGAGCACGGGCCGGGCCTGCCCGGGCTGCGCAGCGAGGAGGAGCGACGCCGTCTCGGGATCCTCGGCGAGCCCCCTGCAGAGCGCCCCGTACAGGGTCAGGTGCCGGCGGCCCTCGGCGAAGCGGGCGAAGTGCGCCTGCGCCTCCCGCAGGTCACTCGCCTCGATCGTGTCAGGGGCCTCGGTGGCGTCGGGCGGCGGGCTCGTCACCCAAGCAAGACTAGGTGGCTCACCCGCGCTCGAAGAGCTTCCTTCCGTTGAGGCGACAGAGTCGTCCGTGCGTCAGCGCGTGTCACTCATGGCCTCGGTGAGGATGTGTCCGACGTCGGGGAAGCGGGCTGGGTCTTCGGCGGAGTAGTTGAGCCGGATGTAGGGGCCCGAGGGTTCGGCGGGGAACCATTCGGTGCCCGGGGCGATGATCAGGCCGCGGGACTCGCATTCGCGCACCAGGTGGTGGACGTCGGTCCCGTCCGGCAGCCGAGCCCAGAGGTTGAGCCCACCTCGGGGCAGCTGGTGTACGTGCACCTCTGGCGCGCCGTCACGAAGGCTTTGGGTGAGCAGGTCGCGACGCGTCTTGAGCTGGTGGCGCATGGTCCGCAGGTGGGTGCTCCATCCGGGTTGGCTGACGACGTCGAGTGCGGCTGCTTGCAGCAGGCCGCTGACGTACATTGTCTCCGCGGCGCGGTCGGCCAGGATGCGGTCCCGTGCCGGGCCCCGCGCGATGACGGCGGCGACGCGTAGGGCCGGGGAGACGCTCTTGGTGAGCGAGCGCAGGTAGATGACGTGCCCGTCGTGGTCATGGCCGATGAGGGGGCTGGGGTCGGCGTCGATGCCCAGGTCGTGGGCCCAGTCGTCCTCGATGAGGAAGGCGTTTCTGGCGCGGACGATGTCCAGGACGGCCATCCCGATGTCGGGGGACCACTGCGCCCCAGTCGGGTTGGCGAAGTTCGGTTGGGCATAGAACGCTCGCGCTCCGGTGAGGACGAATGCGCGTTCCACCTCTTCGGGGTCGGGTCCGGTCGAGCCGCTCGGCACAGGGACGAGGACGACGCCGGCCTGTTCGGCCGCGAGGATGGCGCCCCAGTAGGTGGGTGACTCGACGACCAGGGGCTGCCCGGGACCGACCAGGGTGCGGAAGATGGAGCTGAGTCCGCTCTGGCTGCCGGCGATGATGAGGGCGTCTCGCGGGGAGGGTGCAGTGTGGCCGGGCTGGGTGGCGACTTGGCTGGCGAACCACGCCTGCAGCTCGGGCATGCCGCCGGCGGGTGAGCGGGTCAGCGCGGCGTCGGTGCGGGCGGTGCGGGCGATGGCGGCGCGCACCAGTCGTTCCGGCAGCAACTCGCGGGCTGGGTAGCCGGAGTGCAGCTGGATGGCGTCGGGGACCGAGGCGCGCTGTGTCGAGGAGAGAGTGCCGCCTCGGGAACGTGGCGTGCCGAGCGCGGCCGTCTGCCAGCCGAAGTCAGCTGGTTGTGCGGTGCGCACCGATCGGACGAAGGTGCCCACGCCTGGGCGGCTTTCCACGAGCCCCTGCGCGGCCAGCTGCCGCATCGCCTTCTGGACGGTGACCGGGCTGGCCCCGTACTGCGCCACCAGGGTGCGGGTCGACGGCAGTCGCGCCCCAGCTGGAGCCGTCTCCAGCCATGAACGAAGCGCCTCGACGATACGCCCCGCGCTATCGTGGTCCATGACTCAGCAGAGTAGCGCTATCGAACCATCGGTGCACCCGCTATCACAACCTCCGGCGCGGGCCGGTCTGGGATGGGGGCTGGTGGGGATCATGGCCTTCTCGTTCACGGTGCCGTTCACCCGGGTCGCGACCCATGACGGCTTGTCGCCGCTGTTCATCGGGTCCGGCCGCGCCGTCGTGGCGGCGGTCTTGGCCGCCGTCGCCTTGGCGGTGACCCGGCAGACCTGGCCCACGAGGCGTCACTGCGTGCGGTTGGCGGTCGTGGCCGGTGGTGTGGTGGCCGGGTTCCCGCTGCTCACCTCGTACGCGTTGAGGTCGGCGCCGGCCAGCCATGGGGCGGTGGTCATCGGCCTGCTGCCGGCGGCGACTGCCGTGATGGCGGTCCTGCGCGGCAACGAGCGGGTGTCGCGCGCATTCTGGGTGTTCGCCGCACTCGGAGCCGCCGCGGTGGTTGCGTTCGCTGCGCTGCAGAACGGCGGCCTGGGCGGCTGGCACTGGTCGGACGCGCTGCTGATCGGGGCCGTGCTCGCGGCCGCCATCGGATACGCCGAGGGCGGGCTGCTGGCGCGCGAGCTCGGGGCCTGGCAGACCGTGTCCTGGGCCCTGGTGCTCTCGGCCCCGCTGATGATCGGCCTGACCGTTGTCTCCGTCGTCGAGGAGGCCCCAACGGGGACGCCGATGCAGTGGCTCGCGTTCGCCTACCTGTGCGTCGTATCGATGTACCTGGGGTTCTTCGCCTGGTACCGCGGCCTGGCCATCGGGCCGATGGCCCAGGTCAGTCAGGTGCAGCTGGTGCAGCCGGTCCTCAGCATCCTGTGGGCGGCGTTGCTCCTGCGCGAGCAGGTGACGTGGCCCACGATCCTCGGTGGAGTGGTCGTCATCGCCTGCGCTCGCTTCGCCGTCCGGGCGCGCCTCGGCGGGAGCGGCACGCGCTAAGCCCGAGGGAAGCATGCAGGGCGACCTTGTCGTGCGGGGGTAGCGACATGAGCCGGAGGCCCTTGCCCTGGCCTGAGGTGCAACTCGCCTGCTGTTCGTCTAGCTGTGCCAAGCGGTTGATGGCGGACCGGGTGTGTGCTCCCCGTGATCTTCTCGCGAACGGGATCGGGGCGCTCATCGGCGCCCTCGTGCTGGCCGGGCTATCGCACTTCCCGAGGCAACGGCGGTCGGTGTTGGCGCGGGGGGACGCCAATGCGGTCGATCGACCCGACGCCTATTCTTCGGCTAGACGTCAAGGCGGTACCTGGGGAGGGACTTGCAATGGTCAGCAGCAGCCGAATGGCAACGGCTCAGCGAGCCGCTGAGAATCGGCGGGCCGCGGTTCGCAAGGACCGGCAGCGCAAACAAGTGGCCCCCGCCAACGTGATCACCGCGCAGATCTGCCAACTCACGAACCGGCAGCCGGCAGATGTCTGTGCCGGCACGGCGGTCATGTCGGCAGCGCCGTTGCTGGATGAGTAACACGGGTACGCCGAGGGAGCGGCTTGTCGGGCGGTCTGTGGCGGAGGGTGGAGACATGAGCCTGAGCGCGTGGCCTTGGCCGGAGGTGCAGGTCGCGTGCTGTGCGGCTCGCGTTCACGGCGAGGAGTACATCGGCGTGGCCCGCCACGATCTCGTCACGCCGGCCTCGGTGATGAAGGTCCTGGTCGCGCTGGCCGTCCTGACCGAGATCCATCACGGGCGACTCGACGGGTCGGCCGTGATCTCGCTGGACGCCGCCAAGCGTACGCCGGGACCGGTCGGCATCTCGCTGTTCGAGGACCCCGTCCGGATGAGCGTGCGCGACCTGGTCGTCTTGATGATGACGATCAGTGACAACGTCGCCACTGACGCCCTGTTCGATCTCGTCGGCCTCGAGACCGTCAACGCCACGACAGAGCGTCTCGGTCTGGCCGACACGCTCGTGACGAGCAACCTGAAGCACATGATCGACGCGGTGGCGATCGAGGCTGGCTTCAGCGACTACGCCCACCTCGTGAGACACGACCCAGCCGCCGACGGGCCACCGAGCGAGGACGATGTCCGTCGAGCGGTCGCGGCGTCGTCGGCGCTCGATCCGCGCCAAGGGTCGCGGACGACCCCTGCCGACATGGTGCGACTCCTACAGGCTCTCTGGACCGACAGAGCTGGCCCCCCTCCTGTCTGTGCGCGGTTGCGGGGACTGATGGGCCAGCAGCTCACACGCCACCGGATCGCCTCGGGCTTCGGTCCTGGCTTCGCGGTCGCGGCGAAGAGTGGTGGACTGATGGGCGTTGTCCGCAACGAGGTTGGCGTCGTCACGGACCGGGACGGCGCGGCATACGCTGTCGCCGTTTTCACACGCCGCCCATTCACCAGCACCGTCCCTCCGGCGCAGATCGACACAGCGATCGGCTCGGTCGCCAGGCAGCTGGTGCAGCAGCTTCGCTGACGAAGGCACGGTCGGGCCTTCGCCCGCCGTGCATCGGGGAGACTCCTTGAAATGACAGACCACCTTGCTCGCTCTGCCAAGGTGCCGTGTGCAGCCACCAGAAGCAGGCCCGCGCCAGTGAGTCATAGCGGCCCGGCGCGGCAGGTCCGGTGAAGGCTTCACGCTGATGAGGGGCGGCAAAGGCCCCGTGTCAGGGCCAGGGCGAGAGGGAGACCAGTCCGTGGAGTCACCACCTTGGGCACCTTCCGGGGCTTTCGGATCGCCCCATCGTTCTCGTGGGTCGCACCACTGCCGTCTCGTAGAGTCGAAACGTGGGGGACGACTGGAATGCGCCGCTGCCGGTCCGCCGGGTCGTGCAGTCGAGGGACGCGACACTGACGGCGGAGCAATGGCCCGCGACGCTGGCACCGATCGCGCAGATCCTCGAGCGCGGTCTTGACCTGGCCCGGGCCACCGTCGTCGTCGGCGAAAACGGGACCGGGAAGTCCACGTTCGTCGAAGCGGTTGCGATGGCATACGGACTCTCCTCGGAAGGTGGGTCGACGGGTGCGGAACACTCCACGAGGCCGACTGAATCGTCTCTGTCCGAGTCGATCTCGCTGGTGCGGGGGTTCGGCGCCTCGCGCTGGGGCTACTTCCTGAGGGCTGAGACCATGCACGGGCTCTTCACCTACCTGGAGAAGAACCCGCCGGCGCGGGGCGAGACGGCCTTCCATGAACTGAGCCACGGGGAGTCGTTCATCGCGATCCTCAACAGCAACCGCTTCACGGGCGAGGGGCTCTTCGTTTTGGACGAGCCCGAGGCCGGGCTCTCGTTCACTGCCCAGCTCGCCCTCGTGGGGGCCCTCATCCAGCTGGTGTCACAGCCCGGCGTGCAGGTGCTCATCGCGACGCACTCGCCCGTCGTCGCCAGCCTCCCGGGCGCCAGGATCCTTGAGTTCGACTCGGAGGGTGTGCATGACCGGGCCTGGGAGGATCTCGACGTCGTGGAGCACCACCGCCGTTTCCTCGAGGCACCGGAGCGCTATCTGCGCCACCTGCGGTACTAGCGGCTGTGCCCTCGCTCACCCCTGACCGAGTGAGGCAGACGTCGGCGTGCAGAGTGGCAGGTCAGGGGCCCGGACCGCCATTGCTGTAGATGTGCATCGACGGGAGTCAGGTGACGGAGCGGGCTTCGACCTGTTGCTTGAGCCGGGCGAGGTTCGCGGGCATCTCGGCGCGCGCCTGTCGGCGCACGATCAGAGGCACCAGCACCCGCCCGATGCCGTGTCCCTCGAACTCGACGCCGATGGACAGTCGAGACCGGGACTCCGAGAGCGCCTCCACGGTGACGTCTACCCAGGCACGCACGGGCCCGTCGATGCCACGCACCGACCAGGCGTGTGGCGGGTCGAACCGGACGAGTTCTGAGGTGGACGGCCGTTCCGCGCCGCCGATGCGGCGCACCGTCAGGCACCGGTCGCCGAGTGCGGGTGTGCCGTTGCTTTCGAGTGCCCGCTCACCACACCCTGCTGCCACTCGTGGAACTTCGCCGGGTCGGTCGCGTACTGGAAGACCTCGGCCGGCGGCCGGTCCACCTCGAGGCTCACGGTGGTCATGCGGCTTCCTCCTCCATGACCCTGGCGTAGCGGGCGAGGTACAGCGGCCAGCCCCGCTCGTCGTCGACCCCGGAGCGCAACTGCGGCCAGCCGGGACCGTGACGGTCGAGGTGCCGGTGCTCGAGCTCGACGCGGGTGCGGTCCGGGCCCTCGGCGACGAACCTCACCTCGACCTCGCTGGCATTGTCAGGGTCGGCCTCCAGTTGCCAGGTCGGTGAGATGTCCCAGCTGAACACCACCCGTTCCGGCGGATCGAAGACCAGCACCCGCGCCCACCGGCACTCGCTGCCGTCCGTGCCCCGGTCGATGATGTGGCCGCCCACCCGCGGCTCGAAGGTCGTCGCGACGATGGGAGAGCCGAGCAGGTTGTGCTCGCGGGGTTTGATGGCGTCGAACCGCTCGGTGAATGCTGCGAACGCGCGCTCCGGAGGTCCCGGCACCACCACCTGGTGCCGCACCACCGGCGTCTCAGTAGCCTCGGTCATTCCTCCTCCTTCATGAGGTCCTCGAAGCCGGACATCGTCCGCCTCCAGAAGGTGTCGAGCTGATCGCGCAGCGCGGAAATTCCGGCCTCATTGAGTCGGTAGATCCGCCTGGTTCCCTCCGCCCGGTCGTCGACCAGGCCGACATTCTTGAGCACCTTCAGGTGCTGGGACACCGCGGGCTGCGTGATGGGCAGCAGCTGGGTCAGCTCGCCCACAGTGCGCTCGCCCTCTGCCAGTTCGGTCAGAATCGAGCGCCGGTTCCGGTCGGCCAACGTGGTCCATGCTGCGTCATCTGCATAAGTCATAACGAATGTAAGTTACGACCGATGAACGGTCGGGGTCAAGCACTCCACCGCTGGAGCAGGACCATGACCTCGTGGTGCGTCGTCTGCGGGAACATGTCGAACAGCCGGGCGCCGACCGGTCTGAGGCGCGGCATCGCCGCCAGGTCCCGGGCGAGGGAGTCGACGTTGCAGCTCGAGTAGACGACGTGGCGGACCGGCGAGCTGTCGAGCCAGCCGGCCAGGTCGGTACCGATGCCGCGGCGGGGCGGGTTCACCACGACGGCGTCGGGCACCTCCAGGCCACGGTGCACGAGGGTGGTCGCGTCACCGACCTCGAAACGGAGGTTCCCGGTGACCTGCCCCAAGGCCGCGAGGGAGGCGGCGGCCACCCGGGCGCTCTCGATGCCGTCTGGCGCGAGCTCCACGCCGAGCACCTCGTCGGGTGGCGGCGAGCCGGCGGTCGCACAGTGCAGCGCGAAGCCACCCACTCCGCAGTAGAGGTCCCACACGCTCCGCGGCGACACCGCCCCGAGCCAGTCGCGCGCCTGCCGGTAGAGCGCGGCCGCCACGGCCGTGTTGGTCTGGAAGAAGCTGTTCGGCCGGAGCTGCAGCGTCACGCCGCCCACGTCCATCGGCAGCAGCTCCCGGTCCGTGAGGACAAGCTCGAGGTCGCCCTCGAGGACCGCCTTGTGCTCCGGCTGGATGTTCATCGAGACCACTGCCACGGAAGGGATCTCGCGCTGGAGCGCGGGCAGGTGCTTGCGGAGCAGCGTCTCGTGTTTCCGGGACCGTGCGACGAACCGGACCATGAGCTCGTCGTCGGGGGAGTGGGTGACGATGAGGTGCTTGATCTCGCCACGCCGGCTTGCGACGTCATACGGCTCGAGGCGCACGTCGTCGACGAAGTCGGCGCGGAGCGGCAGCATCTCGCCGAGGCCCGCCTCGTACAGGCCGCACTCACGCAGGTCGACGCCGCCGCCGGTCGCGTCCAGGATCCCGATCGTCACGGCTCCGGGCCGCCCGCCGACGACGAGCTTCGCCTTGTTGCGGAAGTGGGCCTCGGCGCTCGCGACGGGCGGCAGCCACGCGGTCGACGCGACGGAGCCGGCCAGGGCTCGGGCGCACCGGTCCTGCTTGGCACGGAGCTGAGCGGCATACGGCTCGCCCATGAGGGTGCACGAGCGGCACCGGGCGGAGTCGAAGTAGGCGCACTGCATCGCGGTCAAGGGTAGGCGCCCGAGCCAGTTACGGCCCTCCGGGGCCGGGTACGCGCAGCTGGCACGAGACTCACCGAGCGAGGAGGATCGATCATGGGCGATGCCACCGAAGACCGCGCCAAGGCCGCACAGCTGCCCGAGGGCGACGTCATCCGGGTGCTGCTCGAGCAGCATGCCCGCATTCGCGAGCTTTTCGCCGACGTCAAGTCGGCCACCGGGGAGCACAAGCAACAGGCGTTCGACGAGCTGCGGGCGTTGCTTGCGGTGCACGAGACGGCCGAGGAGATGGTGCTGCGGCCCGTCTCGAAGGACGTGGCCGGCGAGGGCGTCGCGGACGCCCGGAACACCGAGGAGAAGGAGGCCAACAAGGTCCTTGCCCAGCTCGAGGACATGGACTGCGGGTCGGTCGAGTTCGACAGCCTCCTCGCGAGCTTCGAGACCTCGGTCTCGATGCACGCGGAGCAGGAGGTGAAGCAGGAGTTCCCGGCGATCCTGACGGGCTGCGACGCCGACAAGCGCCAGGACATGGGCAAGCGGATCAAGATGGCCGAGAAGATCGCGCCGACGCACCCGCACCCGTCCACAGCGGGCTCGACAACCGCGCAGTGGATGGTCGGGCCGTTCGCGTCCCTCGTCGACCGGACCAAGGACGCGCTGACACGCTCCGGAGGCGACTGACCCCATTCCGCAAGCGCGGCACCGACGAGCCGGTATGCCGCTCACCCCGCCCGCGCCAGGGGCGCCTCTCGCGCGTGGCCGGGCTGAGCGGCACACCTGTTCTCGCTCTTAGGATCGGGGGGTGACCGCAGGACCCGGCGAGCTGCAGCGGCGGCTCGGTGTCGGCGACGCCGTCGTCATCGGGCTCGGGTCGATGGTCGGAGCGGGCATCTTCGCGGCGCTCGGTCCGGCGGCGCAGGCGGCAGGCCCCGGGCTGCTCGTCGCGCTCGGCGTGGCAGCGGTCGTCGCCTACTGCAACGCGACGTCGTCGGCGCGGCTCGCCGCCCTGTACCCGGCGTCTGGGGGGACTTACGTCTACGGGCGCCAGCGGCTGGGGGAGTTCTGGGGCTACCTTGCCGGGTGGGGGTTCGTCGTCGGCAAGACCGCCTCGTGCGCGGCGATGGCGCTGACCGTGGGGCTCTACGTCTGGCCCCCGCACGCCCACGCGGTTGCGGTGGGTGCCGTCGTCGCGCTGACCGTCGTCAACTACCTCGGCGTCCAGAAGTCTGCCTGGCTGACGCGGCTCATCGTGGCCGTCGTCCTTGGGGTGCTCGCCGCCATGGTCGTGGGGCTGCTGGCCTCAGGCGCCGAGCATGCGGAGAACCTTTCGCTGACAGGCGGACTCGCGGCCCATGGGGTGTTGCAGGCGGCCGGCATCCTCTTCTTCGCGTTCGCCGGCTACGCGCGGATCGCCACGCTGGGGGAGGAGGTGCGCGACCCGGCTCGGACGATCCCGCGTGCCATACCCACCGCCCTCGCGATCACCCTGCTCGTCTACGCCGCCGTCGCGGTGTCGGTGCTCTCGGTGCTCGGCGCGGACGGCCTGGCCCGTGCCGTCGCGCCGCTGTCGGACGCGGCGCGGGCCGCGGGGCTCGACTGGCTGGTGCCGATCGTGAGGGTGGGCGCCGCGGTGGCGGCCCTGGGGTCCCTGCTCGCCCTCATCCTCGGGGTGTCGCGGACGACGTTTGCGATGGCGCGCGACCGGCACCTGCCGCACGCCCTGGCGGCGGTGCACCCGCGCTTCGGTGTGCCGCACCGGGCGCAGCTGCTCGTCGGGTGTGTCGTCGCCGTGCTCGCGGCCTTCGCCGACCTCAGGAGTGCGATCGGCTTCTCGTCGTTCGCGGTGCTGACCTACTACGCAATCGCAAACGCGTCGGCCTGGACACTTGGGGAGGGCGAGGGACGCCCGCCCCGTGCTGTCTCGGTCGTCGGAGTGCTGGGCTGCGCGGCACTGGCGTTCTCGCTCCCCCTGGGGTCGGTGATTGCGGGCGGGACTGTTCTGGCCGTCGGCGCAGTCATCTACTGGGTCCGAGCGGGGCGATCCTAGGACGACTCGCCGAGCGCTCCATCCGCACGTGCTACGCCTCGGTGAGCCTCGCGCACACCCTGTCTAGGGGAGATCCGCGCCTCTGTGCTTGACCGGCCCACTCCTTTAGTTAAGGATAGGGCCGTATCCTTTACCAAAGGGGTTTGGATGGACTGGCCGAGCGTCCGTTTCGAGAATGTCGCCTGGACCTCACGCTTCGAGGGCCTCATGCCCGCCTCGCGCCGGCAGCGACGGGCCACCCCCGACACCTACTCGGTGGCCCACGTGCCCCACATCGCCGAGGTGCCCGTCTCGCTCGCCGGTGATGTCGCCGGCGACCTCGACGACGCGCAGCGCAGCCTCTCCGTCTTCGACGCCGGCGGCGGGGGAGAGGTGGCGCCCTTCGTGTCCGTGCTCCTTCGCTCCGAGAGCGCGGCGAGCTCGCAGATCGAGAACCTGACGTCGTCCGCTCGCGCACTGGCGGAGGCGGAGATCGGGGAGGGGGACCGGGCCAATGCCTCGGCCATCCTGGGCAACGTCCGGGCAATGCGTGCCGCGATCGACCTGGCAGGCGCGCTCGACGAGGCCGCCATCCTCGCGATGCACGCAGCATTGCTCCGCCAAGACCTCGGTCACGAGGCCGGAGCCTGGCGCTCGCAACCCGTGTGGATCGGGGGAACGGCCCACCACCCGTCGGGTGCGGCCTTCGTACCACCCCTCGCCGAGCACGTGCCCGGGCTGATCGCCGACCTCGTCTCGTTCATGGACCGGGACGATCTGCCGCCGCTCGCGTTGGCAGCCCTGGCACACGCGCAGTTCGAGACGATCCACCCGTTCACCGACGGGAACGGACGGATCGGTCGTGCCCTTTTGCACGCGATCCTTCTCAACACGGGAGCGGCCCGGCATGTCACGGTCCCCATCTCTGCAGGCCTGCTGGCAGCTCGGGACGAGTACTTCGCGGCCCTGACGGCATACCGGGAGGGTGACGTCGAGCCGATCCTGCGGAGCGTGGCCGAGGCCGCACGGGCCGGGGTCCTCGTGGGCCGGCACCTGGTCAGCCGACTCCGAGAGGTGCGCGAGGAGTGGGACGCCCGTTTGACCGTCCGCTCGGACGCCACGGTCCGGCGCGTCGCCGACCTGCTCCTGCGCCAACCCGTAGTGACCGCGCGCCTGGTCATCGACACGTGTGAGGTGTCCGCACCGACGGCGCAGACGGCGCTGCGGAGCTTGGGCGAAGCGGCTGTGCTCGTCGATTCAACCGGTCGCAGCCGGGGGCGCGTCTACCGTTCGCCCGAGGTGCTCGACGCCCTCGACAGCTATGCGGAAGCGATCGGTCGGCGCGTCGGGTGACGGGGAGCCGTGCCGTTGGGGGCTTGAAAAGCCGCGGCAACGTGCACCAGGGGGGAGACCGGGACAGATGGTCGTCAGGCGCATTCTGACATAATGTCGATTATCGGCGTTCCGCATAGGGCCCCTTGAGTACACTGCGAGCCCATGCAGGACCAGCAAACGGGGCGCGATTCATGGTCCACGTCGGTGTGTGGGCATATGGGACAGGCCGCGCCGTGAGTGAGCCGGCCGCAGCAGGCGGTAACGGGATCGTCGTGCTGACCGGGCCACCGTGTGCCGGCAAGTCATCGACGGCCCGGCTGCTCGCAGGCGCGTCGTCGCTCGGGCGCAGAAGCTGACCGGCCCTACTCGGCGCTCGACACGGCGCCGACATAGGCGGCGAGGTGCTGGCCGGTGAGGGTCGAGCGGTCCGCGACCAGCGCGGCCGGGGTGCCCTGGAAGACGATCCGACCGCCGTCGTGGCCGGCTCCGGGACCAAGGTCGATGATCCAGTCCGCGTGCGCCATGACCGCCTGGTGGTGCTCGATGACGATGACCGATCGGCCCGAGTCGACGAGCCGGTCGAGCAGGGCGAGCAGCTGCTCGACGTCGGCGAGGTGCAGTCCGGTCGTCGGCTCGTCGAGGACGAAGACACCGCCCTTGTCGCCCAGGTGGGTCGCGAGCTTGAGCCGTTGCCGCTCGCCGCCGGAGAGCGTCGTGAGCGGCTGGCCGAGCGTGAGGTAGCCGAGACCGACGTCGGCGAGGTGGGTCAGGACCTTGTGGGCCGCGGGTGTCTTTGCCTCACCGTCCGCGAAGAACGCGGCCGCCTCGTCGACGGACATCGCCAGGACCTCGCTGATGTCGCGGCCCCCGAGCTTGTAGTCGAGCACCGACGCCTGGAAGCGCCGTCCCTCGCACTCCTCGCACATCGTGGCGACGCCCGCCATCATGGCGAGGTCGGTGTAGACGACACCGGCGCCCTTGCACGTCGGGCAGGCGCCCTCGGAGTTGGGGCTGAACAGGGCCGGCTTGACGCCGTTGGCCTTGGCGAACGCCTTGCGGACCGGGTCGAGCAGGCCGGTGTAGGTGGCGGGGTTGCTACGCCGAGAGCCCTTGATGCCGGTCTGGTCGACCGTCACGACGCCGTCTCGCCCCGTGACCGAGCCGCCGATGAGCGAGCTCTTGCCCGAGCCGGCGACACCGGTGACGACGACCAGCTGGCCGAGCGGGATGTCGACGTCGACGTCCTGCAGGTTGTGCAGCGTGGCGCCGCGGACCTCGAGGGCGCCGGTGGCGGTCCGGACCGACTCCTTGAGCCGGGCCCGGTCGTCGAGGTGCCGTCCGGTCAGCGTGTCGCTGGCCCGGAGGCCGTCGATCGTCCCCTCGTAGACCACCTCTCCCCCGGCCGAGCCGGCACCCGGGCCGAGGTCGACGACGTGGTCGGCGATGGCGATCGCCTCGGGCTTGTGCTCCACGACCAGGACGGTGTTGCCCTTGTCGCGCAGCTGCAGCAGCAGTCCGTTCATCCGCTGGATGTCGTGCGGGTGCAGGCCGATCGTCGGTTCGTCGAAGACGTAGGTGATGTCGGTCAGTGACGACCCGAGGTGGCGAATCATCTTGGTGCGCTGGGCTTCTCCGCCGGAGAGCGTGCCGGAGGGGCGGTCGAGCGAGAGGTAGCCGAGCCCGATCTCGACGAACGAGTCCAGGGTCTCCCCCAGCGACGTCAGCAGCGGCGCGACGGACGGCTCGTCGAGTCCACGCACCCAGGCGGCGAGGTCGCTGATCTGCATCGCACACGCGTCGGCGATGCTGATGCCCTCGATCTTCGAGGACCGGGCTCCGGCGTTGAGCCGGGTGCCGTCGCACTCCGGGCAGATGGTGAACGTGACCGCCCGCTCGACGAAGGCCCGGATGTGCGGCTGCATCGCCTCGGGATCCTTCGACAGCATCGACTTCTGGATCTTCGGGATGAGGCCCTCGTACGTGAGGTTGATCCCCTCGACCTTGATCTTCGTCGGCTCCTTGTAGAGCAGGTTGTGCAGCTCGCGCTTGGTGTACTGGCGGATCGGCTTGTCCATGTCGAAGAACCCGGAGCCGCTGAAGATACGCCCGAACCAGCCGTCCATGCTGTAGCCCGGGATGGTGAGGGCACCTCCGCTCAGGGACTTGCTGTCGTCGTAGAGCGCCGTGAGGTCGAAGTCCTGCACAGTCCCGCGGCCCTCGCAGCGGGGGCACATGCCACCGGTGATGCTGAACTCGCGGCGCTCCCTGACCTGCTGGCCGCCCTTCTCGACG
>NZ_JBQCCV010000099.1:0-3242 GCF_051961875.1 Intrasporangium sp.
GGATCATCGCGATCACGAACGTCGCCCAGCGGCTTAGCCAGGTTCGGGTGTGGTCCCAGCTGGCGCCGGCGAGTGCAATCGGTGCGAACACGATCGCGATCAGGAGCAGGGCCTTGCGGATCAGCAGGCTGATCCACACCACCATCGCGCCTATGATGGCGAGGCTCGCGAGGAAGATCGTCAGTATCGCACCTGCGCCGGGGGCGCTGAGGTTGATGGCGCCGAGTCCCGCGGCGAGTACGGCGACCTTGTCGCCCATTTCGTTCATGTTGGTGCCGGCGGCGTTGACGATGCCGATGCAGAGCTGGTCGGTGATCTCGAGCGCGGTCGCGAGCAGGGCGAGGGCCACGAAGGATCCGAGGATCGACTTGGCGAGTCCGAGTGCAGCTCTGGAGAGCGCGGCTGGTTCGCGGCGGATCATACCGCCGATGATCTGGAGCATGAAGAAGCCGAGCATCACTAAGACGCCGACGCCGAACATGATGTTGTAGACCGTCGTGTAGTCGCCGCTGGTCACGTCGACATACGTCGTGGTGTCGATGACTTTCCAGACGGAGGTGAACATCCACTCGGCCGCGCCGCCCATGCCCTGAGCGAGCCAATCGAACGGCGCGGTGACGACCGCCCCGGCCGCGTCGCCGGCGGCATTGCAGACCTCGTGGATCACCGGCACGTCGCAGACACCCATGACCGATTCCTCAGACCTGCTGGCCGACGTTCCAGAAGAAGTTCACCAGCGTCACCGACGCGCCACAGACAATTGCGGCACCGAGAGCGACGAGGACGCCGAGCTTGCCGCGACCCGCGAGGTGCGGGTTGGACGAGTTTGCTCCCAGTGCCCACACGATGGCCGAGATGATCAACGCGAGTACGGCGAGGACCAGTCCGACCGTCATGGAGGCTCCGACGATCTTCTTGAGCTGACCGATCCCGGGCAGGCCATTGGAGTTGGGATCGATCTCGATGTCGAGGGGTAGCAGGAGTGCTGCTGTGAGAAGGTCCATCGGAGGGCTCCTGATGTCTGACAGGCGGACGTCTTAGAGGTGCGGACCGATATCCAGCAGCCAGTTGGCCCACGTGAGGGCGGCTCCTGTGAGCGCCGCTCCGCCGATTGCGACGAAGCAGCCGAGCTTCGCTTTCTGAGCCGTGTGCCAGCTGCCCGAGCTCGAAGCGATCGCCCAGGTCGTTACGGAGACCACGAGCATGAGTACGGCGACGATTAGGCCGTAGGTCAGCAGGGCGCCGACGATGGCCCGGAGGTCTCCCGAACCACCGACCGCGCCGAAGTTCGGTCCCACGTCGGTACCAGTCAGCAGGGGTGTGCTCATGGTCTTCAGGTACGCCTAGGCTCACATTCGCCAGGGCCGCAACGTCGAACCGTGCGAATAGGCTCCGCCTATGCAGCCGCCCATCTCGCTCGCGTCGCTTCTCCCCGCGAACTTCGATCCGACGAGCTGCAAGGTGCACTGTGCCGTCTTCAACGGCCAGCACTACCCGATCGACGTCCTCGCGAACGACCCCGAGGAGTGGCAGCGCTGGAACTCCTGGCGTCCTGAGACGAACGCCTTCAACCGGCAGTTCATCTTCTCGCTTGCTCAGGACCGGCACGATCCGACGCTCTGGCTCTTTGGTGGGATATGGGAGGTGACCGCGCGGCGCCCCGAGCCACGGACGTACTCCTATGACGTCGTCCTCCGCGACGACCTCATGGGCCCGTTCATACGTCGTCTCTACGTGCGGCTCCACCTGGCCGGACGCCAGCGTCGCCGGACCATGGAGTCGTGCCTCGATGAGATGACCGTGTCGTCCATCCTCGAAGAGGCCTTCGTCGGCGACCCTTTCCCAGGTCACGATCGCATCAACCACGCGCTCGCCGACCTCCAGGTCATCGTGAGCCACCAGCGACCTGATTGGCGGATCGCCCTCGAGCACATGAAGGGTGTCTATGTCATCCACGACCAGACGACTGGCGCTCGGTACGTCGGATCGGCCTACGATGATACTGGGATCTGGCACCGCTGGAGCACCTACGCCGCGACTCTCCACGGAAACAACGTGGGTCTCAAGGAGCTCTTGGACGAAAAGGGTGTGGACTACTTCGTTGCCAACATGAAGTTCGCTCTCCTCGAGTTCTGGTCGATGCGTACCGACGACGATCACGTCTTGGAGCGCGAGTCGTATTGAAAGGAGGTCCTTCACGCTCGCTCGCTTGGCCACAACAAGAACTGATGTCGTTCTGTCGCGGGTCCGCCGTACGGTCAGGGCATGAATCCTGACAAGCAGCGCTGCGCGGAGGCCGCTCTCCGTACGGTTCCGGGCGAGTACCTAGCCGTCACGCCAGAGATCGTTGCTGCCGTCGACAACGGTCACTCCTTCCACCGTGGCATGCACGTCGGGTGGGCCTGGGCCGACGCTCGCCGGGGCTGGTTCCTCGACTTCCTCTCCGAGCACCGCATGGCTGGTATGAGCGCCCAGCGGTTCCACGCAGACGGGACCTCAGAGCAGCTGGAGACCCCCGCCTCGATGCATCAGGTGACGGGTGACGCGGTGAAGGATGCCGAGGTTGAGCGGCGCTTCTACGAGCGAAACCGCACCGCGTATGAGTGGCTGCGTGCGCGCGGGCTCCTGCCGCCGGAGGGTGCGAACCTCGGCTCGCAGGACATCAACGAGTTCCTGCTCAAAGGCGGTGCCGACGAGCCGAGCTCGTAGTCAACCCAGACGGCGGATGGTCATGACCTCGCCTGAGAACTCGCCGAGCGTCCCGTAGCGCACGACGTCACCGGTCCGAGGCGCATGGAGGATCCGGTCACCGCCGACGTAGATCGCGACGTGGTGCGGGCCGCCTGCTCCGGGGTAACTGAAGAAGATGAGATCCCCGGGCTGCTTGTCGGACCAGGCGATGCCTTGGCCGGCGTGGATCTGGTCGCCGGAGTAGTGAGGGAGCCGGATGCGTCCGCCGGAGGCTTGATACGCGGCGTACAGCACGAGACCGGAGCAGTCGAAGCCGCCGCCCGTCGGCCCCTCGAAGTTGCCGCCGCCCCAGACGTAGGGCTTACCGGCCTGCGATGCCGCGGCCTTGATGAAGTCGCCGGCGAACCCCGGTGGCAGGTTCGGCGGCACATCGCCCGCCCGCTGAGCACACGCGAGCTCGCTCGAGAGCGATACGCCGCTCAGCGTCGCTAAGACCTTCTCCGCGATCGGCTGGTTGACGGCGTACCGGTCGGGATAGGCCGAGACCTGAA
>NZ_JBQCCV010000100.1:0-3340 GCF_051961875.1 Intrasporangium sp.
ATCACGACGGCGCAGCCCGGGAAGTCGAGCAGCGCGTTCTCGAGCGAGCCCAAGGTCTCCACGTCGAGGTCGTTGGTCGGCTCGTCGAGGAGGAGCAGGTTGCCGCCCTGCTTGAGGGTGAGGGCCAGGTTGAGACGGTTCCACTCTCCACCGGAGAGGACGCCCGCAGGCTTCTGCTGGTCGGGACCCTTGAACCCGAACTGTGAGACGTAGGCGCGGGACGGGATCTCGACCTGCCCGACCTTGATGTAGTCGAGCCCGTCCGAGACCACCTCCCAGAGCGTCTTCTTCGGGTCGATGCCGGCCCGGCCCTGGTCGACGTAGGAGATGTTGACCGTCTCGCCGATCTTGACCTCGCCCCCGTCCGGCTCCTCGAACCCGACGATCGTCTTGAAGAGGGTGGTCTTGCCGACGCCGTTGGGGCCGATCACACCGACGATGCCGTTGCGCGGCAGCGTGAACGAGAGATTGTCGATGAGCACCCGGTCGTCGAAGCCCTTCTTGAGGTCCTTGACCTCGATGACGACCGACCCGAGCCTCGGGCCCGGCGGGATCTGGATCTCCTCGAAGTCGAGCTTGCGGGTGCGCTCGGCCTCGGCCGCCATCTCCTCATAGCGGGCCAGGCGCGCCTTGGACTTGGCCTGACGGCCCTTCGCGTTCGACCGGACCCAGTCGAGCTCGTTCTTGAGGCGCTTGGCGAGCTTGGCGTCCTTCTTGCCCTGGATCTGCAGGCGCTCCGACTTCTTCTCGAGGTAGGTCGAGTAGTTGCCCTCGTAGGGGTAGAGACGCCCGCGGTCGACCTCGGCGATCCTTTGGGCGACGTGGTCGAGGAAGTAGCGGTCGTGGGTGACGGCGATGACAGCGCCCGGGTAGGTCTCGAGGTGCTGCTCGAGCCACTGCACCGACTCGGCGTCGAGGTGGTTCGTGGGCTCGTCGAGGAGCAGCAGGTCGGGCCGCTGCAGGAGCAGCTTGCACAGAGCCACCCGACGGCGCTCACCGCCGGAGAGGTGGGTCACCGGCATGTCCGGCGGGGGGCAGCGGAGCGCGTCCATCGCCTGCTCGAGCTGGTTGTCGAGGTCCCAGGCGTCGGCGTGGTCGATGTCCTCCTGGAGCTTGCCCATCTCCTCGAGGAGCGCGTCGTAGTCGGCGTCGGGGTTCGCCATCTCGGCGGAGATCTCGTTGTAGCGGTCGAGCTTGGCCTTGATCTCGCCGGCGCCCTCCTCGACGTTGCCGAGGACCGTCTTTTCCTCGTTGAGCGGGGGCTCCTGCAGGAGGATGCCGACGGAGGCACCCGGAGCGAGGCGCGCCTCGCCGTTCGAGGGCTGGTCGAGGCCGGCCATGATCTTGAGGATCGTCGACTTGCCCGCACCGTTCGGGCCGACCATGCCGATCTTCGCGCCCGGGTAGAACGACATCGAGACGTCATCGAGGATGACCTTGTCGTTGTGCGCCTTGCGCGCCTTCGTCATGGTGTAGATGAACTCGGCCATGCGCAGAAGGCTATCCGTCGCCCCCCCGCCCGACCGAATCGGCCGGGGCGAACTGCGGTGCCCGGCCGCGCATGCTCGCAGGGAGGCGACCGGGCACCGCGGACACCGACCGGTCAGACGGCCTCGGCGACCTCGTAGTCGTCGGTCTCCGGGTCGCCGAACTCCGGCGCAGGCGGTCCCGGCACCTCGACGACGCCGTGGACCTCACCGTTCTCGTCGACGTTGGCGGGTCGTTCCGCGTCCGCAATGAGGTCCTCGACACTGCGGCGGACATCCTCCTGTGCGCCCGGGTCGGCGCCGAGCGCCGCGGCACGGCTGACCCGTTGGAACGTGGCCCTCCCGAAGCGCAGGTCGTGGCCGATGTGCTGGGCCTCGACCTCCGTCGAGGTGCGGTTGACCCCGTCCTTGTCGACGTAGGACTTGTTGGACAGGTTGCCGACGACGATGACCGGCTGCCCCTTGCGGAGCGAGGCCGCCGCGTTCGAGGCCGCCGTGTCGAAGGCGATGACGCTGTAGAAGCTCGTCTCAAGGTCGGCGTAGCTCCCATCGGCCGCCCGGCGGTAGGGCGTGGTCGCGACGCGGAAGGTGGTGAAGATGCTGCCGTTGCGGCCGGCTCGCGGAGTCGGGTCCGTGACGACATTGCCGTGCAGGGTGACCTTGATCTCGTTCATAGTGGCTCCTCCTGGGTGCCGGCAGATCGATGGCCCGGCGGGTGCCGGTCCTGCCGACCACCCTCGCGTCACCAGACGCTCGACACGAGAGCCGGCTTTCAGCCTGTGGAGAGCCGCACCGCGCGCCACCGGGTGTGGACAGCCACCCGGGGGGCGCGCTCAGGCCCTGGCGTCGTCGAGGTTGCCGCGCGTTGTCCGATGGCGTTCGAGGACCTCGCCGATGGGGCGGATGACGCGCTCGTCGGTCACGGCGGCGACCGCCTCGCTCAGCCGTCTGCCGATGACGGTGCGACGGTGCCTGGAGCCGACCTTGGCCCACCATCGCGACAGCGCGCCCAGCGCGATCCCGATGACCAGGCCCAGCACCAGCATGATGAGCGGGACCGGCACGATCCCGATCGAGGGAGTCTCGGGCCGCGGCAGCTGCAGGAAGCCAAGGGCGTAGAGCACCCCGAGCCAGAGGAGCCCGACGATGCTGGCGGTCCCGAGCAGCCACTGCGCCACGTTGACGACGTGCCACCAGGCCGGGCGGTGGGCCCGCAACGGGGTAGCGATGATCGCCTGGTCGAGCGCGTCAGTGAGCGCCCCCTCTCCGCCGTTTGCGGCCTCCTGCACGGCTTGCTCCCAGCGGAATGGCAGCCCATCGGCAGCAAGGCGCACGAACGACCGGGTCGCGACGTCGACGGCGGAGACGGTCGACACGGTCGGGGCCGGGATCGACGACCGGCCGAGGACGGCTCGGACGTGGGAGCCCTCGATGTCAACGGGGATCGGAGGTCGGCGTCCGGCCCGGTCGAGCCGCAACCGGCGCAGGGGGTCGGCCGCGAATCCCCTTGTCCAGCGGCCGAAGATCCAGCCGGTGTGCGAGAAGGCCTCGCGTCGGTAGTCCCGCGCCACGGCGTCGAGGACGATCGGCACACCGGCGGCTCGGGCGAGCGTCGCGTCGAGCTCGGTCCGCGGCAGCCGGGCGACATCGACCTCTGTGTCCGCCACATCCTCACGCAAGCGGGTCGCCGCCCCGCGCACGTCGGCGGCCAGCCGCTGACGAGAGGCGGCGGGGCCGGCCCCCGCGGTGGTGGGCCGCGGCCACAGCAGGGCGACACCCGCCCCCGGACGCGCCAACGACGAGATGACGCCCGCGCCCAGAACACCCACTGCGGGGAGGAGCCGCGTGAGGTA
>NZ_JBQCCV010000101.1:0-10114 GCF_051961875.1 Intrasporangium sp.
GTCACGTTCGTCGACGGGCGACAGCACGACTTCTGGCGCGTTGACGAGCGCCGCCTCCGGGACGCTCTCGGGTGACCCTCCTTGCCGCGGCCCGTCCATGCCGTGGTATACGTCCGGCTCGCTTTTGTGCATGGCTTCACAAACGTCTAGCCTGATCGGGTCCCCTTGTGCTCCGCGCCATGAGCGCTGCTGTGAAAGGAGCCGGTGAGCCCGCGTGTCCGCCGATCCCACCCTGCGTCGAGAGATTCCTGACGCGACCGTCGCGCGGCTCCCCGAGTACCTGAGGACGCTGACGACGCTCGCGGAGGAGGGCGTGGCATCGGTCTCGTCCGAGGAGCTCGCCGCGTCCGTCGGCGTCCGGTCCGCCCAGCTGCGCAAGGACCTCAGCCACCTCGGCTCCTACGGGGTGCGCGGCGTCGGCTACGAGGTCGAGACGCTCGCGCTGGAGATCACCAGGGCGCTCGGCCTCACCCAGGACTGGCCCGTCGCGATTGTCGGGATGGGTAACCTCGGCCACGCGCTCGCGTCGTATTCGGGCTTTGTCACCAAGGGTTTTCACATCGTGGCGCTCTTCGACGACGACCCGGCCCTCATCGGCCAGCAGGTCGGTGGCGTGACCATCCGGCCGTCCGGCGACATCACGGAATGCGCTGACGAGCTGGGCATCGCCATCGGCGTCATCGCCACACCCGCCTCGGCTGCCCAGACCGTCTGTGACGCGCTCGTGAAGTCCGGCGTCCAGGCCATCCTCAACTTCGCGCCGAGCCTGCTCTCCGTGCCGACGGGCATCGACGTGCGCCGTGTCGACCTCTCCACCGAGCTGCAGATCCTCGCCTTCCATGCGCAGCGGAAGGCCGGTCTGTCCGCAAGGGAGGTGGCCCAGCGATGAGCCTGCTCGTCATCGGCCTGTCCCACCACACCGCCCCGCTCTCCATCCTCGAGGCACTCGCTGAGGACGAGCGGCGCGACGAGACGCTCGCGGACACCCTCGTCCGCTCGGCGACCGTCGACGAGATCGTCGTGCTCTCGACGTGCAATCGGCTCGAGATCTACGCCGAGGTGCCGGCCTTCCACCCCGCCGTCGCGGCGATCGGGGACGCGCTCGCCGCGGCCGCCTCCGTCGAGGCCACCCCTGAGCGCGCGGGCGCCGACCTCGTCGACGACTGCCCCCGGGAGCCCGAGGCCGCCCTCGCGGCGCGGGCCGACCAGCTGGCCGACCACCTCTACGTGCGCTACGACGACGGTGCCATCGCCCACGCCTTCACCGTCGCCTGCGGACTCGACTCGATGGCGGTCGGGGAGTCGCAGGTGCTTGGGCAGATGCGTGCCGCCCTCGCGCAGGGGCAGGCGACGGGCCGGGTCGGGGCGTCCCTCAACGAGCTGTTCCAGCAGGCCCTGCGGGTCGGCAAGCGGGCGCACTCCGAGACCGACATCGACGGGCACAGCGTCTCCCTCGTGCAGGTCGGCCTCGAGGCCGCCGGGAAGCGCCTCGGCCCGCTCAGCTCCCGCCGTGCGGCCGTCGTCGGCGCCGGCGCGATGAGCGGCCTCGCCGCGGCCACCCTGAGCCGGGCCGATGTCGACTCCCTCGCCGTCGTCAACCGGACCTTGGCCCGCGCCGAGCGGCTCGCCGAGTCCGCCGGCGGGACCGCGCGGCCCTGGGAGGAGCTCTCCGACGTCCTCGCCGAGAGCGACCTCATCCTGAGCTGCACGGGCGCCACCGGCCACGTCATCTCCGCGGCGGACCTCCGCGAGAGCGCCGCCCGGCGCGGCGGGCGTCCCCAGGTGTTCATCGACCTCGCGCTGCCGCGCGACATCGAGCCGGAGAGCGAGTGGTCGGAGCCGATCCCCGGCGTGACCGTGATCGGCCTCGAGGAGCTGGGCCAGCAGCTGGCCGGCCGGGCCGAGGGCCGCGAGGTCGCCCAGGTGCGCGACATCGTCACCGGCGAGGTCGCCGCCTTCCTCACCCGGCGGGTCACGCAGTCCGTCTCGCCGACGGTCGCCGCGCTGCGGGCGCGGGCCGCCGAGGTCGTCGAGACGGAGATGAACCGGCTCGACCACCGGATGCCGGATCTCGACGAGGCGGCCCGTGCCGAGTTCGAGCTGGCCGTGCACCGGATCGTCGAGAAGCTGCTCCACACCCCGACCCGGCGCGTCAAGGAGTTCGCCATGGACGGCAGCGGCCCTGACTACGCCGCCGCCCTGCGCGAGCTGTTCGACCTGCAGCCCCAGGACGTCGCCAACGTCAGCGCTCCTCCGAGGAGGGCTCGCTCATGACCACGCTTCGGCTCGGCACCCGTCGGTCCGCCCTCGCGACCACGCAGTCGACGTGGGTCGCCGACCGCCTCCGTGCTGCCGGCCACGACGTCGAGCTCGTCGAGATCACGACCCAGGGCGACGTCTCCGGCGCGCTGCTCACCGCGATCGGCGGGACGGGCGTCTTCGCCGCCGAGATCCGCAAGGCGCTGCTCGAGGGGCGCATCGACGTCGCTGTCCACTCCCTCAAGGACCTGCCCACCGCGGAGGAGCCGGGGCTCGTCATCGCGGCGGTCCCGCAGCGGGAGGACCCGCGCGACGTACTCGTGGCACGGGACGGTCTCACCCTCGGTGAGCTGCCCGCCGGGTCGGTCGTCGGCACGGGCTCGCCCCGTCGCGTCGCCCAGCTCGCCTCGCTCGGGCTCGGCCTGCAGCTGAAGCCGATCCGCGGCAACGTCGGCACCCGGCTCGGCCTCGTCGAGTCCGGTGAGGTCGACGCGGTCGTGCTCGCCCGCGCCGGGCTCGCCCGTCTCGGGCTGCTCGACCTCGTGACCGAGGTGCTCGAGCCGATCCAGGTCCTGCCGGCTCCCGGCCAGGGTGCGCTCGCCGTCGAGTGCCGCGAGGACCGCGCCGACGTGCGCGAGGCCGTCGCGGTGCTCGAGGACGTCGACACCCGAGCCCGTGTCCTCGCCGAACGGTCGCTCCTCTCGACCCTCGAGGCCGGTTGCACCGCACCCATCGGCGCCCTCGCCGAGGTCGTCGAGGGCGAGGACGGCCTCGAGCTGTCGCTGCGTGCCTTCGCCGGCAGCGAGGACGGCAGCATCGAGCTGCGCCGCTCGCTGGTCGGTCCCTACGACGAGCCACGGCAGCTTGGCGCCCGGCTCGCCCAGATCCTGCTCGAGGACGGCGCCGCCGACCTCGATCATTTGTCCCCACCCGCACCGCAAGACAACTCGGAGCCAGTTTCGTGACTCGTTCGCGCAAGCCGTCGGAAGAGACGGTGCACCTGCCCACGCCGCCCGCATCACCGGCCCGCGTCGCCTTCGTCGGTGCCGGACCGGGCGACCCCGGGCTGATGACCCTCCGTGGCCGGGACCTGCTCGCCGCCGCGGACGTCGTCATCCTCGACCGGATCGCCAAGGACGACGTCGTGCTGAGCCATGCCCGGGAGGACGTGGAGATCATCGACGCGAGCCACGGCGACCGCGGGCAGGAGCTGACCCAGGCGATGCGGGCCAAGCTCGTCGTCAGGGCCGCCAAGTCGGTGGGCGACGACGGGCTGGTCGTCCGGCTCATGGACGGCGACCCAGCCACCTTCAACGGCCTCGTCGACGAGGTGCGCGCCTGCCGCAAGGCGGGCATCAGCTTCGACGTCGTCCCCGGCGTCTCCGCGGTCTCCGCCGTGCCGACCTACGCGGGGGTGCCGCTGACCTCCAAGCAGGACCGCGCCTTCCATGTCGTCAGCGTGGACGGGCAGACCTCCCACGTGTCCCGGTATGCCGCGGACGACCAGACCCTCGTCCTGCTCGGGTCGCCCGAGGCGATCCGCGAGGCGCTGCGCACCCTGCTCAAGGCGGGCCGCGACGCCGCCACGCCGGTCGTCCTGACCGAGCGCGGCACGACGGTCGCCCAGCAGAGCCGGTCAGGGCTGCTCGGCACGATCGACGACGAGTTCGTGGGCGCCGTGCCGGTCGAGCCGAGCGTCGCCGTCGTCACGCCGAACGTCGAGCTGCGCGACGAGCTCTCCTGGTTCGAGACCAAGCCGCTCTTCGGCTGGCGGGTCCTCGTGCCCCGCACCCAGGCCCAGGCGGGTCCGATGCTCCAGCGGCTCGCGTCGTATGGCGCGACCGCCGACGTGGTGCCCACGATCTCCGTCGAGCCGCCGCGGACGCCGCAGCAGATGGAGCGGGCGATCCGGGGCCTCGTCACCGGGCGTTACGAGTGGGTCGGCTTCACCTCGGTCAACGCCGTGCGCGCCGTCCGGGAGCGCTTCGAAGAGCTCGGGCTCGACGCGCGAGCCTTCGCGGGCCTCAAGGTCGCCGCCGTCGGTGGAGTGACCGCCCAGGCCCTGCAGGACTGGGGCATCAACCCCGACCTCGTGCCCTCGGGTGAGCAGTCGGCCGCCGGCCTCCTCGCCGACTGGCCTGCCTATGACCAGGTCCTCGACCCGATCAACCGGGTCCTGCTGCCGCGGGCCGACATCGCCACCGAGACCCTCGTCGCCGGGCTGCGGGACATGGGCTGGGAGGTCGACGACGTGACGGCCTACCGCACCGTGCGGGCCGCCCCGCCGGCCCCCGAGATCCGCGACGCGATCAAGGGCGGCGAGTACGACGCGGTCGTCTTCACCTCGAGCTCGACGGTGCGCAACCTCGTCGGCATTGCAGGCAAGCCGCACGCCGCGACGGTCATCGCCTGCATCGGCCCCGCAACGGCGAAGACCGCCCAGGAGCAGGGCCTGCGGGTGGACGTGCTCGCCCCCGAGGCGTCCGCCTCGAGCCTCGTCGACGCGCTTGCCGGCCACGGCGTCGGCCTCGCCATCGCCGCCGCCGAGGCGGGCCAGCCCATCCAGCGCCCCCGTGACAAGCGTCCGACCTCACGCAGGAAGGCCCGATGATCGACCGACCCCGCCGGCTGCGGCAGTCGCCCGTCATGCGCGCGATGGTCGCCGAGACCCGCGTTCACCCCAGTCAGCTCATCCTGCCGGTCTTCGTCGCCGAAGGCGCCACGGAGCCCCGGCCGATCGCGAGCATGCCCGGCGTCGTCCAGCACACGGTCGACTCCGTCGTCGAGGAGTCCCGCCGCGCCGCGGAGGCCGGCCTCGGCGGGGTGATGCTCTTCGGCGTCCCGCAGCACAAGGACGCCCGGGGGTCGGGTGCCACCGACCCCGGCGGCATCCTCAACGTGGCTCTGGGAGCGGTCCGCGACAAGGTCGGCGACGACGTGCTCGTCATGGCCGACACCTGCCTCGACGAGTTCACCGACCACGGCCACTGCGGGGTGCTCGATGACCGCCGCCGGGTCGACAACGACGCCACGCTCGAGATCTACGCCGAGATGGCCGTCGCCCAGGCCCGCGCCGGCGCCCATGTCGTCGGCCCGTCGGGGATGATGGACGGCCAGGTCGGCGTCATCCGGACCGCGCTCGACGCCGCCGGCTTCGAGGACGTCGTCATCCTCGCGTATGCCGCGAAGTACGCCTCCGCGTTCTTCGGGCCGTTCCGCGAGGCGGTGCAGTCGAGCCTGCAAGGCGACCGCCGCACCTACCAGCAGGACCCGGCCAACATCCGGGAGTCCCTGCGCGAGATCGACCTCGACGTCGCCGAGGGTGCGGACATGATCATGGTCAAGCCCGCCATGTCCTACCTCGACGTCGTGGCCGCCGCCGCGGAGCGCACGACGGTTCCGGTGGCGGCCTACCAGGTCTCCGGCGAGTACGCCATGATCGAGGCCGCGGCGGCGCAGGGCTGGATCGACCGGGAGCGCACCGCCCTCGAGGCGCTCGTCTCGATCCGCCGGGCCGGGGCGCAGGCGATCCTCACGTACTACGCCCTCGAAGCGGCCGGATGGTTGGGCTGACTCCTCTAGGATGCACGCAGCACTGGGGGAGGTGACGATGGCTGACCAGCAGCCGCAAGAGGTCCGCTGGCTCGACGAGGCCGAGCAGGCGTCGTGGCGTGCCATCCTCCGCGGCACCCGCCTGCTCGAGGAGGCCCTCGACGGCGCGCTCCGCGGCAGCGGCATCCAGCTGACCGAGTACGAGATCATCTCGATGCTCTCGGAGGCCCCCGGCCAGCGCCTGCGCATGTCCGAGCTCGCCTCGATGGTCGTCCAGTCCCGCAGCCGGCTCACGCACACCGCCAAGCGGCTCGAGGACCGCGGCTGGGTCGCGCGCCAGTCGTGCCTCGCCGACAAGCGAGGTGTCGAGCTCGTCCTGACCCCGGCCGGCAAGGAGGCGATCGAGCGGATCGCCGAGGTGCACGTGCAGAGCGTGCGCGACAACCTCGTCGACATCCTGACGCCGGAGCAGTTCATGGCGATCGGCCACGCGATGGCGATCGTCCGGGACCACCTCGACCCCGAGGAGCGGTCCGGGCGCTGACCCCTGCCCGCGACAGCGGCAGGTTCCGCGGCGGGGTGCGAGGTGAGCGCCATCCGGGTCTTGGGAGAATGGGCGCATGACCCAGGACGAACGGACCGTGCAGGCGACCACCCACTCAGCCGAGCTCTTCGAGCGGGCGCAGCGGATCATCCCCGGTGGGGTCAACTCCCCGGTGCGGGCCTTCGGGAGCGTCGGCGGGACCCCACGCTTCATGGCGTCCGCTCGGGGGGCCTGGCTGACCGACGTGGACGGCAACCGCTACGTCGACCTCGTCGGGTCGTGGGGGCCGATGATCCTCGGCCACGCACACCCGGAGGTCGTCGCCGCGGTGCGTGCCGCCGCTGAACGGGGCTTCTCGTTCGGCACGCCCTCGGCGGGCGAGGTGGAGCTCGCGGCCGAGATCGTCTCGCGTGTCGAGCCGGTCGAGCAGGTGCGGCTGGTCAACAGCGGAACCGAGGCGACGATGTCGGCGATCCGGCTCGCCCGCGGCTTCACGGGCCGGGACGCCATCGTGAAGTTCGCCGGCTGCTACCACGGGCACGTCGATGCGCTGCTCGCCTCGGCGGGCTCCGGCGTGGCGACGTTCGCGCTGCCGGACTCGGCCGGCGTGCCGCGGTCGAGCGCGGGGGAGACGATCGTGCTTCCCTACAACGACCTCGCCGCCCTGGAGGAGGTCTTCGCCGAGCGCGGCACGGAGATCGCGGCCGTCATCACCGAGGCGGCGCCCGGCAACATGGGCGTGGTGCCGCCGCTGCCCGGCTTCACCGAGGGGCTGCGCCGCATGACCCGGGAGCACGGCGCGCTGTTGATCTCCGACGAGGTCATGACCGGGTTCCGGTGCTCGTCCGCCGGGTTCTACGGCCTCGAGGGTCCGTATGCCGCTGGGCCGCCCGACCTCTTCACGTTCGGGAAGGTCATGGGTGGCGGCTTCCCCGCCGCCGCGTTCGGTGGTCGCGCCGACGTAATGGCGCTCCTCGCCCCGGCCGGACCGGTCTACCAGGCCGGGACCCTGTCTGGGAACCCGGTCGCATCTGCCGCGGGTCTCACGACGCTGCGGGCCTGCACCCCGGAGGTGTACGCCCGGCTCGGTTCGGTCGCGCGGACCATCGCAGACGGCGTCACGGACGCGCTCGCCGGGGCGGGCGTACCGCACACGATCCAGTGGGCCGGGTCGATGTTCTCGGTGTTCTTCCGCGACGGCGAGGTCCGGAACTACGACGAGGCGAGGGCACAGGACACGGACGCCTTCCGCCGGTTCTTCCACGCCATGCTCGACCAGGGCGTGCACCTGCCGCCCAGCGCCTTCGAGTGCTGGTTCGTCTCGGCGGCGCACGACGACGAGGCGGTGTCGGCGGTGCTCGAGGCGCTGCCGGCCGCCGCACGTGCCGCCGCCGGCTGAGCCCTCTGTCTCCCCGGTCGAGTGAGCGTTTGGTCCCTCGCGTCACAGGGTCGGTGTGACGGTTGGGGCGGAGTGCTCACTCGGCGTAGGGGGAGGGGCGCGGGCTCGGCGGGCGCGCCGGCGGGGCTGGGCGGCATACGAGGGGGACGGGGCGGGCTGCCCGCGTCTTGCGCGCTGATAAACCGTCGGATGGGGTGCCCGCGCGGATCTACACTCCCGACGTGTCGCTGTCCGTATGGCTGGGTCTCGTCGCCGCAGGGTTCCTCATCTCGTTCACCCCAGGAGCCGGCGCGATCAACACGATGGCCAACTCCCTCACCGCCGGCTGGGGGCGCTCGCTGTGGGGGATCATCGGGCAACAGGTGGCCCTCGTCTGCCACATCGCGATCGTCGCCGCTGGAGTCGGCGTCCTCGTCGCGAGCTCGCCGGTGCTCTTCAACGTGATCCGGTATGCAGGGGCGGCCTACCTCGTCTTCCTCGGGATCAAGCAGTGGCGGTCACGGTCGCACCACGACCCGGAGGCGCCCGCCGCGCCGCCGGAGTCGTCCTGGTCGATGGCGCGGCGCGGGATGCTCGTCAACCTGACCAACCCGAAGGCGATCGTCTTCTTCCTCGCCTTCACGCCGCAGTTCATCCGGCCGACCCAGCCGCTCGTGCCCCAGTACCTCGTGCTGACAGCGACGGTCGTGGTCATCGACGTCGTCGTGATGTGGTTCTTCTTCGCCGCCGCCGCCAAGGGGCTGCGTCGGCTGACTCGCAGCACGAAGGGACAGACCCGGCTCAACCGCCTCTTCGGAGGGCTGTTCGTCGGCGTCGGCGCCCTGCTCGCGGCGGTCCACTAGACAGAGCGGCTGCACTGCCGATCGAGAGAAGTGCACTGTCGATTGAGAGAAGTGCACTGTCGATCGGGCGTTTCACTACCACGATCGCGGGGGCCGGGGCGGCCAATTGGGTCGGCGCGTCAGCGTTTGAGACACTGGGCGCCATGACCGGCAGCCCCACCCCTCCGACACCGCCCGCTCGGTCCGGGCCGACCCGCACCGTGGTCCACCAGATGCGCCATGGCGAGGTCGACAACCCCGGTGGGGTCCTCTACGGACGGCTGCCCGGCTACCTCCTGTCCGCGCTCGGCCGCGAGATGGCCGAGACCGTCGCGGCCCACCTCGAGCCCAACGACGTCACCCGTGTCGTCGCCTCGCCGCTCGAGCGGGCCCAGGAGACGGCCGGCCCGATCGCGGAGAGCCACGGCCTCACCGTCGGCACCGACGAGCGGCTCATCGAGGCGGCCAACCGCTTCGAGGGCCTCGCCTTCTCCAAGACCGCGCTGCTCGACCCCCGGCACTGGCCGAAGGTCATGAACGTCACCAAGCCGAGCTGGGGCGAGGCCTACGAGGCCATCGCCGAGCGGATGCTCACGGCGATCGCGGACGCCCGCTCAGCGGCATACGGCCACGAGACGGTGCTCGTCTCCCACCAGCTGCCGATCTGGACGGTCCGCAACAAGCTCGAGGGGCGCCGGCTCTGGCACGACCCGCGCAAGCGGGAGTGTGCCCTCGCGTCCCTCACGTCGCTGCACTACGTCGACGACGAGCTCGAGTCGATCGCCTACTCGGAGCCAGCCGGTCCGCTGCTCGCGCGGGCGTCGAAGAGCGTGGGCGCCTGATGCGACCGACCGACCGACGCACCGCGGTGCGGTGGGGCGTCGCGGTGCTGGCAGGCGCCGCCGTCACGCTGACCTCCGCGTGCTCGTCCGACCCGAACTCCATCGAGGCGCAGGCGAAGTCGGGCGACCGGAAGGGCTACATCTCCGGCGACGGCACGATCGAGCAGGTCGACCCCGGCCAGCGCGGCGAGCCGGTCGCGCTGTCCGGCACGACCCTCGAGGGCAAGCCGTGGTCGATGCAGGGCAAGGAGGGCAAGATCCTTGTCGTCAACGTCTGGGGCTCCTGGTGTCCACCGTGCATCAAGGAGACCCCGGAGCTGCAGAAGGCCTGGGAGGACGTGCAGGCCAAGAAGCTCAACGTCGAGTTCATCGGCCTGGACACGCAGGAGGGGCCGGAGTCCGGTCTCGCCTTCCAGCGCGCCAACAACGTCACCTACCCGTCGCTCGCCTACGACGGCGGCGTGCCGCTCCTCGCCCTGCAGGGCAAGGCGAACGCGACCCCCACGACCCTGGTCCTGGACAGCCGGGGCCGCATCGCTGCCCGCGTGTCCGGCGCCGTCACGGAGACGACCCTTCGGGGGCTCATCGACGACGTCCGGGCCGAGGGCTGACCCGTGTCGTCCGAACTGCTCACGGGGCCGGTCGTCGTCGCGGCGGCCGTTGCCCTCGTGGCGGGTTTCGTCTCCTTCGCCTCGCC
>NZ_JBQCCV010000102.1:0-4873 GCF_051961875.1 Intrasporangium sp.
ACCCGCCGCCCCTGACCCCTCGGACGGGCGGGGGCCACATGCCGAGAGCGGCGCGGTGAGCCCCGTACGGGAGTGAGACAGTGGACGCCATGCGCGCGGTCAGCCAGTCCCTCAAGCTCCAGAACGTCTGCTACGAGATCCGGGGGCCGGTCCTCGCCGAGGCCAAGCGGCTCGAGGACGAGGGACACCGCATCATCAAGCTCAACATCGGCAACCCCGCTCCGTTCGGGTTCGAGGCGCCGAGCGACATCCTCGTCGACGTCATCCAGGCGCTGCCGACCGCGCAGGGCTACAGCGACAGCAAGGGCATCGTCCCGGCGCGCCGCGCCATCGCCCAGCACTACGAGGTGCGCGACTTCCCGCGGATCGACATCGAGGACATCTACCTCGGCAACGGCGTCTCCGAGCTCATCGTCATGGCGATGCAGGGCCTGCTCGACAACGGCGACGAGGTGCTGATCCCCGCGCCCGACTACCCGCTGTGGACCGCGGCGGCCTCCCTCGCCGGCGGCACGCCCGTCCACTACATCTGCGACGAGCAGTCCGACTGGGCGCCCGACCTCGACGACCTGGCGAGCAAGATCACCGACCGGACCAAGGCGATCGTCGTCATCAACCCCAACAACCCGACCGGGGCGGTCTACCCCCGCGAGGTGCTCGAGGGCATCGCCGACCTCGCCCGCAGGCACGGCCTCATCGTCATGTCGGACGAGATCTACGACAAGATCCTCTACGACGACGCGAAGCACCACTCCATCGCCGCGCTCGCCCCCGACCTGTTCTGCCTCACCTTCAACGGGCTGTCGAAGGCCTACCGCGTCGCCGGGTTCCGCTCGGGTTGGCTCGCCCTGTCCGGCCCGAAGGAGCACGCCCGCAACTACATCGAGGGGCTCGACGTCCTCGCCAACATGCGCCTGTGCGCGAACGTCCCCGCGCAGCACGCGATCCAGGTCGCCCTCGGCGGCCGGCAGTCGATCAACGACCTCATCCTCCCCGGCGGCCGCCTGCTCGAGCAGCGCGACAAGACCGTCGAGCTGCTCAACCAGATCCCGGGCGTGTCTTGCACGACGCCGCAGGGCGCGCTCTACGTCTTCCCCCGGCTCGACCCGAAGGTGTACCCGCTCGTCAGCGACGAGCAGTTCGCCTTCGACCTGCTGCGCGAGCAGAAGCTCCTCGTCGTGCACGGCACGGGCTTCAACTGGCCGACGCCCGACCACTTCCGGATCGTCTTCCTGCCGCTGGCCGACGAGCTCGAGGACGCCATCGGCCGCATTGAGAAGTTCCTCACCACCTACAGCCAGTGACGCCCGTCCGAGACGGTATTCCGCTCACTCCGTCGTGTGTTCTCGTTGCGGTGAGTATGGAGCTGCGTGCACCATGGACCGATGTGTGACGACCGGTCCTGCCACACGACCTCGACGGACCCCCCTCGTCAGCGGGGGGCCGTCTTGGACCTGAGCCTGCTCGACTCGGCCCTCGCACACATCACGCATCACCCTCTCGAGTGGGACCAGGCGGTCGCGCCGGGGCGCGAGCGGGCGGCGCTCACGGGGACCGCCCGCTCCTTCGTCGGGCATGCGCTCTGGCTCGGCGGTATCGAGGTGCCAGTGCTGGCCCGTTCCAGCGGGTCGGTGTGGCTCGATTCGGCCCACGCCCTCGCCGTCGTCGCCGACGTGACGGGCGCCTGCCAGGACGACCTAGAGATCCTCGTGCACCCACGGGCCCGCATCGACGACCTCGCGAGGGCGATCGACTGGATCCGAGTCGGGTTGTGCACCGACGCGGTCATCGACGCGGTCGAGGGGCGCCAGCATGGCGCGCGGACGTGGCCGACCGGCGCCCTTGGCGACACCGACCTCGCTGAGCTCCTCTCGATGGGGCTGGCCGAGCCGGACCTCGCTGCGGACCTGGGCGGCGGGCTGGCCGACCGCCTCGGACACTTGCCGGCCGCGGCCTGGTTCGGGCTGCCGAGCACCCCCGACATCCTCCTGCTCGAGCAGGCGCTCGCCTTCGTCGCCGAGAACCCGCTGCAGTGGGACCAGGGCACGTGGCAGTCCGACGGGCTCTTCGGGCCGGTCCGGTGCGTCGGCGGCCACGCCCTCGTCATGTGCGGCTACCTGATCGACCCCCTCGACCCGGAGCGGGCCACGTCCCCGGACGGTCTCGTGGGCACGACGAAGCGGCACGCGACGGCTCGGCTCGGCCTCTCCGAGGAGGATGCGGCCGAGCTGTTCTCGTTCAGCGACCTCGAAAGCCTGGCCGAGCTCGTGCTCGACATCGAGGCCGAGGCCGCCGACGACCTGCGCACGGGCCTCGCTTGACTCTTGCCCGCCCGGTCCTGCCCAGGGAGAGCGGCTCAGCCGAGCCGGGTTCGCGCCCACCACTTGACGAGCAGGCCGACCACCACACCCCAGATGACCGTGAGCCCGATGCTGAGCCCGATCGCGAGGAGCGCGAGGCGGCGCCCCGCGCGTTCCCGACGGGCCAGCGAGAGCAGGCCCAGCGCCATACCGAGGACCTGTGGGAGGAAGCACCACCCCAGGAGGACCGCCACGACCGAGGCCCCCATGGCGCCACGCGCGAGGGGCGCCTGCGCGGCGACCTCGGGAGGTCCGGGATGATGGGAGTCGGTCACCCGTCCAGCCTAGAGAGGGGCATGATGCGCCGCGTCCTCGTCGTCCTGACCGCGGTTGCCCTGACTGCGCCGGCGCTCGCCGCGTGCAGCAGCGAGCCGACCGCGAAGGACCTGCCCTCCGATGTGGTCTCCGCGCGTCCCAGCATCACCCTCGAGGAGGGGAAGTTCGTCCTCGCGGCCGAGAAGCTCGGGGTCAAGGTCACCGGGCAGAGCGTCGATGACGACATCGAGACGGGTACGACGACGTGCTGGGCGCTCAAAGACGGCGGCGTCACGCTCGGGGAGATCGCGCGCGACGGGAACGGTGCCCCGCTCCCGGACACCGGAGACGGCCTCCGCACCAAGAAGCTGATGTATGCCGCCGTGCAAAGCCTCTGCCCCACGTACGACTCCCAGCTCGGCCAGCTGAAACTGCCGTCCTGACAGGGTGATTGGCGACGTCGGAACATCGGTGGCCGGCGACGGGTTGAGCGTGGTGTGACTCGTGCAGACCTCGACATCCTCGACCTCGTCCAGATCAATGAGGGCTCGACGCCCGCGGAGGCGATCGCGAACACGGTCGACCTCGCCCGGCATGCCGAGGGCTGGGGGTATCGGCGGTACTGGATGGCCGAGCACCACAACATGCAGGGTGTCGCGTCGTCCTCGACGGCAGTGCTCATCGGGCACGTCGCGGACCAGACGTCGTCGATCCGAGTGGGGGCCGGCGGGATCATGTTGCCGAACCATGCGCCTTACGTCGTGGCCGAGCAGTTCGGGACGCTCGCGACGATCCACGAGGGGCGCATCGACCTCGGCCTGGGCCGGGCGCCGGGCACCGACCCGGTGACGTCCCGGGCCCTGCGGCGTGACGATCAGGCCGCCATGAACTTCGGTGGAGAGGTCCAGGAGCTCATCGGTTATCTCGGTGACCCGGACCCGTCCGCCCGGGTGCGCGCCGTGCCGGGGGAGGGGACCCACGTGCCGGTCTGGATCCTCGGCTCGAGCCACGGCGGCGCCCAGGTCGCGGCGGCACTCGGGCTGCCCTACTCGTTCGCGTCGCACTTCGCGCCGCGGATGCTGATGAGTGCCCTCGAGGTCTATCGGTCGCGGTTCCAGCCGTCGACCGAGCCTGGTGGGCTCGACGCCCCGCGGACGATGGCCGGCGCGAACATCATGGTGGCCGACACAGAGGAGGAGGCGCGGCGCCTCTTCACCTCCGTGCTGACCCGGTTCCACAGCATCGTCACGGGCCACCGCGGCGGCGTGCAGAAGCCCTCCGACAGCATGGAGTCGCTACTCGCGTCGTGGACGCCGGCGGAGCAGACGGCCGTCCTCGACATGATGCGGGTCTCCTTCGTCGGGACCCCCGGACAGGTGCGCGACGCGCTCCAGGAGTTCACCGACGCGACGGGCGTCGACGAGGTGATCCTCACGTGCGGTGCGTTCGACCACGAGGCGCGGCTACGCTCCTACGAGCTGCTCGCCGACGCCTGGTCCTGACGGCTCAGAGTGATCTGGGAGGCTTGCGCCATGACTGACCAGGACCTTCGCCGCGTCACCCTGACCCGGGACAGCCTCGGGCGCTACACCGTCCGCAACGGCCGCGGCGGCTCGATCACGACGAGCAGCGGCACGGAGGAGCTGTCGCCGGTCGAGCTGCTTCTGGCCGGGATCGCAGGCTGCACGGCGGTCGACGTCGACACCGTGACGACCCGTCGGGCGGAGCCGGACAGCTTCGAGATCGAGGTGACGGCGGACAAGGTCAGGGACGAGCAGGGCAACCACCTCAAGGACATCGAGGTGACCTTCCGCGTCCGGTTCCCCGAGGGCGAGGGCGGCGACGCGGCGCGCGAGATCCTGCCGACCATGGTCCGGCGCTCACACGAGGAGTTCTGCACGGTGAGCCGCACGGTCATGCTCGGCGCCACCGTCACCGCCCACGTCGAGTGAGCGCTTCGTCCCAGTTGCCCCACGTCGAGTGAGCACTCCGTCCCATCCGCCACACCTGTGATGGGGCAGGAGTGACGGGGCGCTCACTCGAGGGAGAGGGGGAGGGAGCACGCGCGGCGGGAGGAGCGTATGCCGCTCAGCTCAGCGGCATACGGAACGGACGGGATTGCGTGGGAGCCCGCATCGACCCAGTCGCGCCAGAGCGGCCGAGTCAGGAGGTGGGGAGACGCCGCACCGTGAGGATCTGCTCGACGGTCCCCACCGGGCCGTTCACGTCGTGCAGGACACTGGAGGTGAGGCCGATCC
>NZ_JBQCCV010000103.1:0-2303 GCF_051961875.1 Intrasporangium sp.
CTGTATGCCGCTGACGCGACGGGCCGCTCGACGGGGGAGACCTTCATGACCGTCTCGGTGATGAGGGTGTTGTTGATGCCGAGGAAGGCACCGGCGAGGATGACGCCGACGACGAGGACGGCCTTGGTGTGGGCGCCGAAGCCCATGACGGCGAGCACGACGGCGAAGCCGACGAGCGCGATCACGACGCCGGGCAGCGTCCCGATCCGGCGCTGGAGGGCCGGTGCGACGAAGACGGACGTCACGGCGAGCAGGACGCCCCAGCCGAAGAAGATGAATCCGATCGCCTGTGCACCCATGTCCAGCGGGAACGGGGTGAAGGCAAGCAGCGTGAAGAACCCGAAGTTGTAGAGCAGCGCGGTGAT
Source organism: Intrasporangium sp. (assembly GCF_051961875.1). Lineage (GTDB taxonomy): Bacteria > Actinomycetota > Actinomycetes > Actinomycetales > Dermatophilaceae > Intrasporangium_A. The sequence continues at coordinate 366 of NZ_JBQCCV010000103.1, forward strand.
GCCCACGGTCAGCAGGCCGCGGTGCGCCAGAGCCCGGATCGGGGCGAGGATCGACGAGGGCTGCGCTGCCCGCTCGGTGGCGGGCAGGGTGACCGTGGTGGCGACGAGGGCGATGAGCATGAGGACCGCGACGCCGAAGAACGGTGCCCGCCACGACATCCCGCCGAGCCAGCCACCCAGGAGCGGCCCGGCCGCGATGCCGACGCCGAGCGCCGCCTCGTAGAGGATGATCGCCTGCCCGACCGAGCCGGACGCCGCGCTGACGATCGTCGAGAGGGCGGTGGCGATGAAGAGGGCGTTGCCGAGTCCCCACAGTGCGCGGAAGGCGACGATGCCGCCGACGGTGTCCTGCATTCCGGCGAAGGCGGAGCCGGCGATGATGAGGACGAGCCCGAGCATGAGCGCGCGCTTGGCGCCGATGCGGCTGGAGACCCAGCCCGTGCCAAGCATCGCGATGCCCATGACGGCCATGTAGCTGGTGAAGAGGAGCGACACCTGGGACGGCCCGGCGCCCAGCTCATCGGCGATCGGCTTGAGGATCGGGTCGACGAGGCCGATCCCCATGAAGGAGATCACGCAGGCGAAGGCGACGGACCAGACGGTCTTGGATTGGCGCCACATATGGGGTCAGGAGTCCTTTCGAGGAGGTTCGGTCGAGGCGAGCTCGAGCAGTTCGGTCATGACGGCGACGGCGACCCGGATCCGCTCGAGGGCGTCGCCATCGAGGCGGTCGAGGGCGGGGTCGAGTACCCGGGCGCGGGCGGCTCGGACGTCGCCGAGGGCGTGCGCGCCGGCCCTGGTGAGGGTGACGAGGGTCGCCCGCGCGTCGTCCGGGTCGACATCGCGCCGCACCCAGCCGGCGGTCTCCATCCGCTGCACCTGGGTGGTGACGGTCGGCTGGCTGCTGTGGTCGGCGTCGGCGAGGGCGCTGATCCGCACCGGCTACATCTCGTCGATGAGGGCGAGAAGCCGGGCCTGCGCGTAGGGGACCTCGAAGGCGGCCGCCTGACTGGCCCACCGGTTGAGGCGCGCGGCGGCCCTGAGGAGGTCGTTCGCTGCACTCTGTCGGCTGGTCACGAGTTCCTAGTTTACATAGAAAAACTATGTAAGTGTCCCGCGTCTCATAGATGAGGATCACGGCCCTGGCCCCCTGCCCCGCTCAGGGGGGCAAGGGGCTAGCGACGCCAACGGGCTGTAGCCCTGACGACCTGCTGCTCCCCACTCAGCAGCGGGCCCCCTGCTGCGTGAGGAGCAGCAGCGGGCCCCCAGCTTCCTCAAGGGCAGCAGGGGGCCAGGGACAGGCTGGGGATGGCGCTGAGCGGCGGTGCGTGCGGGATGCGCTCCCCAGCGGTGGGGGATGCCGGGTCAGGCGACGTGCGGCAGGACCGTCTCGGCGATGTCGCTGAGGTGGTCGAGGTCAGCGAGGTCGAGGACCTGCAGGTAGATCCGGTCCGCGCCGAGGTCGGCGAACGACCGGAGCTTGGCGACCACCTCGTCCGGCGTCCCGGTGAGCCCGTTCGCGCGCAGCTCGTCCACGTCCCGCCCGATCGCTGCGGCCCGTCGGCGCACCGTCGCCTCGTCGCGGCCCAGGCACACGACCTGCGCGGCCGACAGCGTCAACGACAACGGGTCCCGGTCCATCCGCTCGCAGGCCGCGCGGGCCCCGGCGAACAACCGGGCCGTCTCGTCCCGGAGCCGGAAGGCGGCGTTGAACTCGGCGGCATACCGGGCGGCAAGGGCAGGAGTGCGACGTCGGCCACCACCGCCGATGATGATGGGCACGCCGCCGTCCTGGACCGGCTTGGCGAGTGCGGGGGAGCCGGCGACGGGGTAGTGCACCCCGGGGTGGGAGTAGAGCGACCCGCGTGGCGTCGCCCACATACCCGTGATGTCCTCGCGCTGGTCCGCGAGCCGGTGGAACCGCGCGCCGCCACCGGG
>NZ_JBQCCV010000104.1:0-11365 GCF_051961875.1 Intrasporangium sp.
GTGTCCTGCGTGTCGAGGCACACCGGCCAGGCGTCGACCCCGGCGAACTGCTTGAACAGGGCCGCCTTGCCCTCCATGACCGGCAGCGCCGCCGCCGGGCCGATGTTGCCGAGGCCGAGGACCGCCGAGCCGTCGGTGACGACGGCCACGGTGTTGCGCTTGATCGTGAGCCGGCGGGCATCGGCCGGGTTCTCCGCGATCGCCAGGCAGATGCGCGCCACCCCGGGCGTGTAGGCACGGGAGAGGTCGTCGCGGTGCTTGAGCGGCACCTTCGGGACGACCTCGAGCTTGCCGCCGAGGTGCATCAGGAAGGTGCGGTCGCTGACCTTGCGCACGGTGACGTCCGGCAGGGCGCCGAGGGACTCGGTGATCCGCTCCGCGTGGTCGGCGTCGGACGCGTCATACGTGACGTCGACGACGAGGCGGTTGTGCGTCGACTCGACGATGTCGAGGGCGGTCAGCGACCCCTTGGCCCGGTGGACCGCCTCGACGAGCCCACCCGTCGCACCGGCGGAGGACGGCGCCTCGACCCTGACCGTGACCGCGTAACCCGGGCTGGGAGCACCCATACCTCGTTCACCTCACCTCTGCGTGATTTCGTATTGCGGATACTATTGTCTGTCTCGCGGAAACTTCAAGGCCGACGGTGATCGCGCTTCTCAATGGGGCGGTAGTAGAGTTTCGGCATACGGAAACGTGAAGGAGTGCCATGCCCCCCGCCGAGTCCCCCCGCAAGCGCGCCCCCGAGAAGCGCGCGGGCGGCGTGCAGTCGATCGAGCGCGCCTTCGGGCTGCTCGAGACCATGGCCGACCACGGCGGCGTCATGGGCCTGTCCAACCTCGCCGCGGTGTCCGGGCTGCCGCTCCCCACGATCCACCGGCTCGTGCGCACCCTCGTCGACCTCGGCTACCTGCGCCAGGAACCGAACCGCCAGTACGTCCTGGGCCCCAGGCTGATCCGGCTCGGCGAGAGCTCGTCCAAGACGCTGTCCATCTGGGCCCGCCCCCACCTCGAGCGCCTCGTCGACGAGCTCGGGGAGTCGGCCAACCTCGCGATGCTCGACGGCGACCAGATCGTCTACATCGCCCAGGCCCAGTCGCACCGGTCCATGCGGATGTTCACCGAGGTCGGTCGGCGCGTCCTGCCCCACTGCACCGCCGTCGGCAAGGCGATCATGGCCGAGATGCCGGCCGAGCAGGTCCGGGAGATCCTGCAGCGCACCGGGATGCCGCGGCACACCGACAACACGATCACCGATCCCGACGACTTCGCCAAGGCCCTCGTCTGGGCGCAGGAGCACGGCTACGCGATGGACGACGGTGAGCAGGAGATGGGGGTGCGCTGCGTCGCCGTCGCCGTCCCCGACGTGCCGACCCGGCTCGCGATGTCGGTCTCCGGTCCGGCCACCCGGATGAGCGAGGAGCTCGTGGCGCGCGCCGTCCCGCTCCTCACCGCGGCGGGCGAGGCGCTCGCGCGCGACCTGGCCTGACACGCCCCGGCCTCACCCGTCCAGGTCCGGGAACACCGCCACCGCGAGCGGCCACCAGAAGAGCCGGCCGCAGTGAGCGGCATACTCCCGTGGGGTCATCCAGCGCGTCTCCCGTATGCCGCTGTCGCCGTCCGTGAGGGCGGGCGTGGTCGCGCTGAGGGTCGTCCGGTAGACCTGCAGGTATGGCGCTTCCGGAGTGATGATGTTGTCCGCGGTCAGCGGCGTGAACCGTTCGTAGCCGCACGGGACGACGGTGTCGGGGTCGACCAGCAGGCCGGTCTCCTCCCAGGTCTCGCGGATCGCGTTCTCCAGCGGGCCCTCCCCCGGCTCGCGCCAGCCGCCCGGCGAGCCCCACTGGTCCCGGCGCACGCTGTAGACCGCGGCGAAGGAACCGGCTGCGTCGCGGACGAAGAGCATCGAGGCCGCCACCCGGTCCGGGTCCACCGGCACGCCCGACAGGACGAGGTCGACATGGCTCGGGCCGTTGGGGAAGTCCACGTCGAGGTGGCGGGCCACCCCCCGGTCGCGCTTGCGCTTGCGCAGCCGGAGGCCCGAGGCGTTGAGCCGGCGAGCCAGGTCGAGCCCGTTCGTCGGGGTCGCGCCCGCCGCGACGACCTCGTGCCACCGCTCGTCGGGCACGTCGTAGTGGTCGCCGTCGAAGGCCCGGGCCGGCAGCCCGGCCCGCCGGGCGACCTCGTGCAGCTCGAGGTATGACGCGTCGCTGACCAGGTGTGCGAAGTGTCGGCCGTGCGCGGGCCAGATCGGCTGGTCGATCCACACGGTCATGCGCGCCAGCCTAGCCCGGGCGCCGGCGCTGTGGACGACGCCAACGCCAAGCAAGCTGAGGCAAATAGAGTGAAACAACCAGTTGCCGCCGGGTGAACCGGCCCGAGGTCAGGAATCGTCACCATGTCCCGATCCGTCATCGACACCGAGCGCATCGCCGCGGCGGCCGCGGACATCCGCCGGCTCGCCGACACCATCCAGTCCTCCGTCACCGAGCTGCGCGGGCGGCTCGGCTCCCTCGACGGCGCGTGGGAGGGACCGGCCAAGACCGAGTTCGTGCGGGTGATGCACGACTACCAGGGCCTGCAGGCCCGGGTGAACGAGACGTTGAGCGACATCAGCAACCTCACGTCCAAGGCGTCGGCCGCCTACCTGCAGCACGAGGACGCGACGCGGGCTCTGTTCGCCCGCTGACCTCCGCCACCGCCGTCCGGGTCACCCGCCACGGCGGCCGCCACCCCCGACCCCCGGCCGTCCCCGCAGCCCCCCGTGACGACCGGGCCCCGAGGGGCGGCTCGCATCCTCCCCGCGAGCCGTCCCTCGGACTTCACTCCTGTTTGCACCCCAGAGCACCGGGAACTGAACGGAAATCACGTCCGGGAGCGTCCGGACGCGAGGCCCCGAGGACGAGGGGAATCGATGCGCAGGTGTGGGCGATGGGTGGTGCTGCTCGGGCTCCTGGCATTGATGGCCGGGTGTGCCACCCCGGCCCTCGGATCGCAGGACTACCTGACCAAGACCAAGGACACGGCCAACGCCCTGGCGGGGGTGGCCAACAGCGCCCGGCTCGCCGCGTCGGCCTGGCTCGACGGCAAGGCGACCCGGCCTTTCGTGGACAGCCTCGTCACCCAGATGGAGGACAGCTGTGGGTCCATCAGCACCACCTACGACAGCCGACAGCCCCCCGACGCACAGTCGGCCGCCCTGAGGAAACGGGCCGACCCGGTGATCCAACAGACCTGCAGCACGATCAGTGACTTGCGCATCGCGCTGCGCAGCGGTGAGAACACCGGGGTCCGGCAAGCGGTGCATGACCTCATGACGAGCGCCGCTCAGCTCCAGTCGCTCCAGGCACGGCTGTCGTGAAGCGCCTCCTCGGGCTCACCCTCGGCGTGATGACCGCCATCGGCGGGTTCGTCGACATCGGGAACCTCGTGACCAGCGGCGTGACCGGAGCCCGCTTCTCGACCTCGCTCGTCTGGGCGGTCGTCCTCGGGACGGCCGGGATGGTGATCTACGGCGAGATGGCAGGCCGGGTCACGGCTGTCTCGCAGCGACCGGTGTTCCACCTCGTCCGAGAGCGGCTCGGGGTCCGCTTCGGGTTCCTCAACCTCGTCGCCAACCTCATCATCAACTTCATCACGATCGCGGCGGAGATCGGCGGTGTGGCCCTCGCCCTCCAGATCGCCAGCGACGTGAACTACCTGCTCTGGGTCCCCCTCGTCGCGCTCGCGCTCTGGGGCGTGATCTGGAAGGTGCCCTTCCACCGGATCGAGCAGGTCCTCGGGCTGACCGGCCTCACCCTGCTCGTCTTCGCGGTCGCCCTCTTCCTGCTGCCGACGGACTGGGCGGCGATCGGCAGGGACATCGTGCAGCCGCGGATCCCGCAGGGTGAGTACGCCAACACCTACTTCTTCTATGCCATCTCCCTCATCGGGGCGTGCGTCGTGCCGTACGAGATCGTCTTCTTCTCAGCCGGCGGCATCGAAGAGGGCTGGAAGCCCAAGAGCCTGCTCGAGATGCGCCTCAACGCGTTCATGGGCTTTCCCCTCGGCGGCCTGCTGACGATCGCCATCCTCTTCTGCTCCGCCGTCGCCCTCATGCCGCACGGCATCCAGGTCTCGACCCTCGACGAGGTCGCCCTGCCCGTCGTTCTCTCACTGGGAAAGGTCGGGCTGGCGTTCGCCCTCGTCGGCTTCTTCGCCGCGACCTTCGCCGCCGCTGCAGAGGCGACCCTGTCGATCAGCTACTCGCTCGCGCAGTACTTCGGCTGGCGCTGGGGCAAGTGGCTCGCCCCGTCCCGCGCTCCTCGCTTCCATCTCGCCTGGATGGTGGCGCTCGTGCTGTCGACCGCGCTCGTCCTCACGACGATCGACCCGGTCGAGATCACCATCACGGCCGTCGTGCTCGGCGCGATGGCCGTGCCGTTGACCTTCTTCCCCGTGCTCGTCGTCGCCAACGACCGGGACTACATGGGCGAGCACGTCAACGGTCGGCTCAGCAATACCCTCGGCACCCTCTTCCTCGCGATCATGCTCGTCGTGTCGGTCGTGACCCTGCCCCTGCTGTTCTGGACCAGAGGAGGTGCGTGATGAGGCACGCGATGGGTGCGATCGTCGACGTCAACGAGCTGCTGCTCGACCGACAGCTCTTCGACTGCAACGGTGATCCGGTCGGAAAGGTCGACGACCTGGAGTTCACCGACACCGAGGAGGGCCCCCCGGTCCTCACCGCGATCCTGACCGGACCCCTCGCGTTCGGTCCCCGCCTCGGCGGCGCGCTCGGCCTGCTCTGGTACACCACCGCGAAGCGGCTGCGCGTCGAGGCCGGCTCCAGTGCCAGGCGGATCCCCATGCGACTCATCGACCGGATCGATCGGAAGGCGATCACGCTCTCGGTCGGACGCGACGAGCTCGAGGCCGGCGGCCTACCCGAGTGGACCCGTGAGAAGGTCATCCGCCGGATCCCGGGCAGCCGGAGCAATGCGGGGGACGAACGATGAGCGAGGTGCGCCGGACGCGTGGCGTCGACATCATCGGCACTCGTGTCTACGACGCGGACGACCGGCTCGTGGGCCGGGTACATGACATCCGGATCACCCCTGGGACGCACGGGACGCCTGACGCAGGCAAGCCGGCCTACGTCATCACGGGCCTCATCGTCGGTCCGGCGGCCGTGGGGACGCGTCTCGGCTACGGACACGGTCGGATGGCGGGGCCGTGGCCAATGACCTGGATCTTCCGCTGGCTGGCCGGCCGGTCTGTCGTCGTGGACTGGTCGGACGTCGTGGAGCACGGCGAGGACGAGTATCGCCTCCGTAAGCGAGCGGGCGAGCTGCGGTCGCTGCTCGAGGTGGATCCGCTCCGCTCCGAGACGGGCGCCGGGAGGGAGGGATCGTGACCCAGACCGGCGGCATCGACATCCTCATCGCGTGGGTCGAGTTCGCGGCGATCCTCCTCGTGTTCGGCTGGCTCCTGCTCAGGCACCACCGGAACGTTCGGCGGCTCAGCAGGGAGGACCTCGACCGCGAGGAACAGCAGGCCCGCGAGGCCGGCCCGCGCTCGTTCCCCCCGGGTGCCCGCGAGGGGCGCTGAAACCGCGGTCAGTAGTAGCCCTTCCCGGCGTCGATGAGCTCCCGGACGAGGTCGAGGTGACCGGCATGCCGAGCGGTCTCCTCGAGCATGTGGTGCAGCATCCAGCGGAGCGTGGACTGGCCGGAGGGCCAGGCGGTCTGTTGGCCCACGTCGTCCAAGGAGTGCGCCGCGATGATCTCGTTGGAGCGGGCGCAGGCCTGCTCGTAGTCCGCGAGCACCTGGGCCAGGGGCACCTCGTCGACCTGCCAGTCGAGGTCGAGCTCCTCGCCGTTCTCGCCCTCCTCGAACTGGGGCCGCCCGACCGGGTCCGCCCCCAGGAAGGCGACCTCGAACCAGGTGTCCTCGACCCACCTCAGGTGCGACACGATGCCCGCCATCGTCATGAGCGGTGAGGTCGGGATGACCGACCGGTGCGCTTCCTCGTCGGTGAGGCCCTCGCACTTCCACCGCACGATCTCACGCTGCAGGTCGAGCCAGCCGACGAGCTGGGTCCGCTCGTCGGCGACGAAGGGCGGGCGGTGGCGCATCGAGTGGGTCATGCCAGCACTCTGCCAGCCACATGCGTCGGATTGACCCAGATGCGCCGCCTTGCCCGACACCTGCGTCGCATTGACGCAGATGCGTCGCCTTGAGGCAGCGCAGGCGTGTGAAGGCGACGTGCCTACAGAGCCGGCTGGGCGGCATACCTTCCGGGATGCGAAACGGGCGGCCCCCCGAAGGGGACCGCCCGTCGCGAACTGCGGGAGCCGATGCAGCAGGGCTCAGAAGCCCATCTGTCGGGGCTTCTTCCTCGACTCCGTTCCGGGCGGGTGCCTCGCAAGCTCGGCCCCCACCCTTCACTGCATCTTCGTCAGAAGCCCATGCCGCCCATGCCGCCCATGTCGTCGCCTCCGGGCATGGCCGGAGCGGCCTTCTCCGGCTTGTCGGCGATGACGGCCTCGGTCGTGAGGAACAGCGCGGCGATCGACGCGGCGTTCTGCAGCGCCGAGCGGGTCACCTTGACCGGGTCGATGATGCCGGCGGCCAGCAGGTCGCCGTACTGACCGGTGGCCGCGTTGAGGCCCTGGCCGGCCTCGAGGCCGCGGACCTTCTCCGCCACGACGCCGCCCTCGAGACCGGCGTTGATCGCGATCTGCTTGAGCGGGGCCTCCATGGCGACGCGGACGATGTTGGCGCCGGTCGCCTCGTCACCGTCGAGCTCGACCTTGTCGAGGACCTTGGCGGCCTGGATGAGGGCGACGCCACCACCGGCGACGATGCCCTCCTCGACGGCAGCCTTCGCGTTGCGAACGGCGTCCTCGATGCGGTGCTTGCGCTCCTTGAGCTCGACCTCGGTGGCCGCGCCCGCCTTGATGACGGCGACGCCGCCGGCGAGCTTGGCGAGGCGCTCCTGGAGCTTCTCGCGGTCGTAGTCCGAGTCGGAGTTCTCGATCTCGGCCTTGATCTGGTTGATCCGGCCCTCGATCGCGGAACGGTCCTGTGCGTCCTCGACGATGGTCGTCTCGTCCTTGGTCACGACGACCTTGCGGGCCTTGCCGAGCAGGTCGAGGGTCGCGTTCTCGAGCTTGAGGCCGACCTCCTCGGAGATGACCTGGCCACCGGTGAGGATGGCGATGTCGCCGAGCATGGCCTTGCGGCGGTCACCGAAGCCCGGCGCCTTGACGGCGACGGACTTGAAGATGCCGCGGATCTTGTTGACGACGAGCGTCGCGAGGGCCTCGCCCTCGATGTCCTCGGCGATGATGAGCAGCGGCTTGCCGGACTGCATGACCTTCTCGAGGAGGGGCAGCAGGTCCTTGATGTTGCCGATCTTGGAGTTGGCGACGAGGACGTAGGCGTCGTCGAGGACCGTCTCCATGCGCTCGGTGTCGGTGACGAAGTAGGCCGAGATGTAGCCCTTGTCGAAGCGCATGCCCTCGGTCATCTCCAGCTCGAGGCCCATGGTGTTGGAGTCCTCGACGGTGATGACGCCTTCCTTGCCGACCTTGTCCATCGCCTCGGCGATGAGCTGGCCGATCTCCTCGTCCGCCGCGGAGATGCTCGCGGTCGAGGCGATCTGTTCCTTGGTCTCGATCTCCTTGGCGGAGTCGAGCAGCGCGGTCGTCACGGCGTCGACGGCCTTCTCGATGCCGCGCTTGAGCGCCATCGGGTTCGCGCCGGCGGCGACGTTGCGCAGGCCTTCCTTGACCATGGCCTGGGCGAGGACGGTGGCCGTCGTCGTGCCGTCACCGGCCACGTCGTCGGTCTTCTTGGCAACTTCCTTGACGAGCTCGGCGCCGATCTTCTCGTACGGGTCGTCGAGCTCGATCTCCTTGGCGATGGAGACACCGTCGTTGGTGATCGTGGGGGCACCCCACTTCTTCTCCAGGACGACGTTGCGGCCCTTGGGGCCGAGCGTCACCTTGACGGCGTCGGCGAGGGTGTTCATGCCCCGCTCGAGGCCGCGGCGCGCCTCTTCATCAAAAGCGATGGTCTTGGCCATTCGGTGGTTCCTCCACGCGAATCGAAAGGTGGGTGGTCCGCGTGTCGCCCGCGACGGACGGGGCGGGCCCTCACAGCTCACGTCGCTGCAAGCACCAACCCCTCGGCACACGGCCCGGTTCTGTCACTCCTGCACTCAGAGTGCTAATGCCATTATTGGCACTCTCCCCTCGAGAGTGCAAACACATGTATGCCGCTCCCCGCGGGCCGGGTGGGCCGGAGGCCCGGCGAGCGGGAGGCCCGGCCACCGGAGGCAGCATGGGCGCGAGGTCAGGTGGTCGAAAGGTCAGGCGATGGCGGCGCGGAGGCGAGCGGCATACGTCGCGGCCTCTTCGGCGTCTGCGTACTTCGTGCGCGGCCAGAAGAAGCCGCGCAGCCCGTCACCCCGCGTGCGCGGCACGACGTGGACGTGCAGGTGCGGCACCGACTGGCTCACGACGTTGTTGACGGCGACGAAGCTGCCCTGGGCGCCGAGGCCGCGCACCACGGCGCCGGCGACCCGCTGCGCCGCCTCGACGAGGCCGGCGTGCAGGTCGGCCGGCAGGTCGAGCAGGGTCGGGACGTGCCGCCGTGGGACGACGAGGGTGTGGCCCTTGAAGACGGGCCGCTGGTCGAGGAACCCGACGTAGTCGGGCTCGTCGAGCACGAGGTCGGCGGAGACCTCACCGGCGGCGATGGAGCAGAAGGCGCAGTCCACAAGGGCCACCTTCCCACGCTGCCGCACCACGCTGACGTGCAGTCAGCCCATCGGCCGCATCACCGTCGCGGTCAGAGGCAGACCCACACGACGACGACTCGGCACGTGCGCCCTGGGGTCGGTGACGACGTGGCGGAGGAACTCGGGGCGGCCGGGGTGCTCGAGGTCGGCGAGGGAGAGGGCGACGACGGCGCGGGCGCACTCGTGGTAGCCGGGCTGCTGGGCGACGTGGGCCGGGGTGTCCCCGTCGGCGTCATCCGTTCGGTCGGATCCGGCGACATGGAGGGGTCCGCCGGCTCGGGGCGCGTCGGCCGCGGCGAGGCCGCTCTGGACACCTGCGTCGGCGCGGAGGGAGCAGCGGAGGAGTACGGACGGCCGGCCGGCCCTGGCGCACCGGCACTCGGTGAGGCGGGCGATGTGGGAGACGTCGTCGGGCCGGCAGACGCGGCGGCCGACGGAGCCGGTGTCTCGGCGCTCGGGCCGCTCATCGTCGTGGAGGTGGCCGCCGTCCGGTCCGACCAGTCCGGCGCGGAACCGGTCGGCGGAGGCGGCGCGGACAGGGCGTTCGGCCCCGAGCGGCCGGCCACGATCCAGCCGGTCAGGAGGGTGACGAGCAGCACCGCGCCGAGCACGGCAGGAGTCGCCACGAGCATGCGGCGGCGCCGTTGACGGCGTCGCTCCGCGAGCTGCCGGGCTCGGATCTGCGCGCGCATGGCGCCTCACGCTATCGGGTCGCTAGCGTTGTGGCATGTCGACAGCCCCGTCTGGGCCCCGTCACGGCTTCGTCGAGGTAGCCGACCGCGTCTTCCACGCCCGCTTCCCGCAGTGGGACGTCGGCGTGGGTCTGGTGCTCGGGCGCGACGGCGCCGTCGTCATCGACACCAGGGCGAGCGGCGTCGAGGGAGGCGAGGTCGTGACGGCGGTTCGGGAGCAGTTCCCGCACCTGCGGATCGGTCACGTCGTCAACACCCACGTCCACTTCGACCACACCTTCGGCAACATCGCCTTCGCCGGCGCGACGATCCACGCCCACGACCACGTCGCCCGGGACCTCGAGTCCGATGCCGAGCGGATCAAGGGCCTGTTCGCCGCCGACCCGGGCGACGGGCCGGAGCTCGGCTACACGGCCGCGGACGTCGCCGACGTGCTCGCCACCCGCCTGCGGGGGCCCGACCGGACCTTCGCGACGAGCGCCACGATCGACCTCGGCGACCGGGTGGTGACACTGGCTCACCGTGGCCGCGGCCACACCGACGGCGACATCGCCATCGAGGTGCCCGACGCCGACACCGTCTTCCTCGGCGACCTGATCGAGGAGTCGGCTCACCCGTCGCTCGGCTCAGACTCCTGGCCGCTCGAGTGGTCCGAGACCCTGACCTCGCATCTGGGCTGGATCGGCCCCGCGACCGTTGTGGTCCCCGGCCACGGACGACCCGTCGACGAGGCGTTCGTCCGCGGGCAGCGCGACGAGCTGCGCAGCGTGGGCGAGGTGCTCCGCGAGCGCCGCCTGGCCGGTATGCCACTGGCCGACGCCCAGCGCGAGCCGGACGGCCGGCTCCCCTACCCACTCGAGCACCTCGCCGCCGCTGCGGCGTGTGTCTGGGCGCAGCTCGACCCCGAGGCCGAGCCCGCCCGCTGAGCACCAACTACCGCGCCACGGCCGGATTCTCGGCGGTCCCCGCAGCGCCCCGCCGCCAGCGGGCCGGAGCCTGCAGCCGCTCGAGCGGCAGGAAGGCGAGCAGGCAGATCGCGGTCGGCAGGAAGTGGATCGTGAGGAGCAGGTAGGTGCTCGCGTGGAAGCAGATCCAGAAGCCGACGAAGGCATAGAGCAACCGCCCCCGCAGCCACAGCATGAGCGGCGACAGCAGCTCGAGGGCGAAGACGGTCCACTGCATGACATGGGTCAGCAGCGGCTGCGTCGAGAGCCACTGGGCCGGCTGCGCACCGCGCCGCGTCAGTGCCCACACCAGGGTCGCCGAGCTGCCCCAGAGCCAGCCGCCCTCGCGGATCTTCGCGATCGCGGACAGGAAGTACGTCGACACCGCCGCGACCTGCACCAACCGCAGCGCCCACGTCGCTGCCTCCGACCGCACCGACTCGGACCACTGGGCCGTGCCGACACTCGGCAGCACGAAGAGGGCGACCACCAGCGCGAAGTGGTCGTGGTCGACCTTGCCGTACGACATGCCGTTGCTCAGCCAGTCGAGCATGCCGACCGCGCAGGTCCACCCCGCGAGGCGGGGCAGCCGTCCCGCGGCGGCGACGACGGCGCTGACGATGATCACGACGAACAGGACGCGGACGTAGGTCGCTGACGGCGCCGGCAGGTGCAGCAGGTCGCGCACCGGCAGCGGCCGGTACAGCGCGGCCGGCACGTCACCGTGGTCGATCGGGTCGGTGACGAAGAAGAGGACATCGAGCAGGACGATGAGGTAGACGGCTGCGCGCAGCCGTGCGACCCGAGCGAGCGGGGCCGGGGTGAAGACCCACCGCCAGACCGGACCTCGCCGCGTCTCGTGGCTCTCCGGGTCGAGGCGCCGCGCCGCGCGGGGGGTAAAATTAATGGGGGGGAGAGGGGGCCGGTCCCCCGCCCCCCCC
>NZ_JBQCCV010000105.1:0-2735 GCF_051961875.1 Intrasporangium sp.
CTGAAGTCCCGGACGCGGGGCTACGCCTCGCTCGACTACGAGCCGGACGGGGAGCAGGTGGCCGACCTCGTCAAGGTCGACATCCTCCTGCAGGGCGAGCAGGTCGACGCCTTCTCGGCCATCGTCCACAAGGACAAGGCGTACGCGTACGGCGTGATGATGGCCGGCAAGCTCAAGGACCTCATCCCGCGCCAGCAGTTCGAGGTGCCGATCCAGGCGGCCATCGGGTCACGGATCATCGCGCGCGAGAACATCCGCGCGATCCGCAAGGATGTGCTCGCCAAGTGCTACGGCGGTGACATCAGCCGCAAGCGCAAGCTCCTCGAGAAGCAGAAGGAGGGCAAGAAGCGCATGAAGATGGTCGGCCGGGTCGAGGTCCCCCAGGAGGCCTTCATCGCCGCCCTCTCGAGCGAGGACGCGGCCAAGCCGAAGAAGTAGCGCCGGTCAGGTGAGGAGCTTGCGGCGCATCCGCTCGGTGTCGGCCGTGGTCCACCCGTGTCGCTCGAGGAAGGGGTGCACGCCTCCGTAGGTGCTCTCGAGCGCCTCGAGCATGAGCCGCATCGTGTCCGCCTGCGGTGACTGCTGGGCCACGGTCTTGTCGCGCAGGTTCGCCGCATAGGCGGGCTTGTTGCGCAGCCGCTCGAGGATCCGCGGCACCCGCTCGGCGGACGCGGCGTAGTCGGCGATCACCTCGTCGTCGCGCACGCCGACCGTCTTCAGGGCGAGGCCGACGATGGTGCCGGTGCGGTCCTTGCCGGCGGCGCAGTGCACGATCGCCGCGCCCTCGCTGGCGCTGATGGCGTGGAGGGCTGCCAGGACCGAATCCGGCCGCGTCGCAAGGTACTTGAGGTAGTGCTGCGACCAGAACTCGTCGTGGCCAGGGCCGTGGGACTCTCCGTTGACCGGGCGGCGGCTCTTCTCGTCGGTCTCCCAGGGCAGCGCCTTCTCGGCGGCCGGGATCCCCGACTCGTCGGTGTCCTCGAGGTAGAGCGTGAAGTGGTGGTGGCGGACCTGGCTCACCGAGCGGAGGGGTCCGTCGCCTTCCTTGGCCACCTCGACGAAGGTGCGCAGGTCGACGACGTCCGTGAGGTGGTACTCGTCGAGCAGCACCCGGACGGAGTCCGCCGGTAGGTCCTGCAGGTTGTCCGAACGAAGCAGCCGGTGGTCCCGCACGACGTCGCCGGCGTCGGTCACCATCCCCCCGACGTCCCTCATGTTGACGACACCGGTTAGCTCGATCCAGTTGGGCTGCGGCACTCCTCGACCATATGCGACACCGGAAACCGGGATGCACCGGCTCGCCCCGAGCAGGTATCTTGACGTCAAGATAACGGAAGGTGGCGGTCGTGGCGACGGCGACAAGCGAGAGCAGTACGGCACTGACGAGGCGCGGCATCCCCATCGACCCCGACCTGCGCGTCCTCGCCCTCGGGTCCTTCGCGAACCGCTTCGGTGCCGGTGCCGTCATGACGACGAGCGCGCTGTTCTTCACCCGGAAGGTGGGCTTCTCGGCGACGGAGGTGGCGCTCGCGATGTCGGTCGCCGCAATCGTCGGCATCGTCGTGCAGGTGCCGGCGGGACACCTCGGTGACACGCGCGGTCCCCGCGAGATGCTGACCCGCTGCATGATCGGTGCGGCGATCTTCAGCGCCCCACCGGCCTTCGCCCGGACGCCGTGGGTGCTCGCGGTGCTCCTCGGCCTGCTCGCCCTCTTCGAGCGGTCCGCCGGCGCGGTCAACCAGGGCGTCATCGCACAGCTCGCGACGGGCGGCCGCGCGGTGCTCTTCAAGGCATACCTGCGCGCCGTCACCAACACGGCACTGGGTCTCGGCGCGGTGTTCGGCGGCATCGCGCTCGCGATCGACGAGACGTGGGCGTATGTCGCGGTCTTCTTCCTCAACGCGCTCTTCACCGGCTTCGCCGCATGGAACACGAGCCGCCTGCCGCACCTGCCGCCCTATCGCCGCGGTGCCGGCGAGCCGCGGCTGGCCGTGCTCCGGGACTGGCCCTACGTCGTCATCGTCATCATCACGGGTCTCTACTCGCTCCACTTCTTCGTCATGGAGCTCGGGCTCGCGCTCTACATCTCGCAGCGGACCCAGGCGCCGACCGTCATGGTCTCGGTCCTGCTCATCCTCAACACGGCGATGGTCGCGCTCTTCCAGGTGCGGATGTCGCGCCACTCCGACTCGGTCGAGGCAGGCGGAAAGGCTCTGGTCCGTGGATCGCTCTGGATCGCAGCAGGATTCGCGATCATCGCGCTGGCTGATCGCGGGTCGTGGTGGCTGGCCGTCGGCTTCCTCGTGGCCGGCTCGATGGTCCACGTGGTGGGCGAGATGATCGGGTCGGGCGGTCAGTGGGGCCTGCAGATGGGGCTCGCCCCTCACGAGCGGCAGGGCCAGTACCAGGGCTTCGCCGGGCTGGGGTTCTCCGTCATGGCCGTCATCGGACCGCCCATCGTGACCTTCTTCTGCGTGGAGCAGGGGGAGCGCGGCTGGCTCATGCTCGCTGCGATCATGGTCGGGATCTCGCTCGTCTCCGTGCCCGCCGCTCGCTGGGCACTGGCGTCACGGGAGCGCTACGGCTTCACGCCGCACTCCGGCTGAGCCAAGCGGTGAGGACACGACCGAGCGCCAGCGAGGGAGGCCCGGAGCCGCGGTTCGGCTCGGCCGGCATGGGCTCCGGCTGAGCCAAGCGGTGAGGACACGACCGAGCGCCAGCGAGGGAGGCCCGGA
>NZ_JBQCCV010000106.1:0-2064 GCF_051961875.1 Intrasporangium sp.
TCGAGGGAGAGGATCTCGGCGCCATCTACGTCTCCGACCTCGTCCGCACCCGGCAGACCGCCGAGCCGCTGTCCCGCACCCTCGGGCTCGAGCTCGTCGTCCTGCCGGGCCTGCGCGAGATCCAGGCGGGGGACTACGAGATGTCGACCGAGTGGGGGCCGTACATCGAGGCCGTGGCCGCCTGGCGTGAGGACCCGACCCACGCGATCCCCGGCGGTGACACGGGCGTCGGCTTCCTGACCCGCTACACCGACGCGATCCGGCAGATCGCCGACGACGGCCACGAGTCGGCGGTCGCGGTGAGCCACGGCGCTGCCATGCGCGTGTGGTGCTCGGTCGCGCTGGGCCTGGGCGTCGACTTCTTCGACAACCGCCGCATCGACAACACCCTCATCGTGACGATGGAGGGTGACCCCGACGCCGGATGGAAGCTGCTCGCCTGGGGTGACGAGCCGATCACCCATGACCGATGACCGGCTGAACCCGGCCCGCTGGCGCTGGGCCGGCGTCGCGGCGGCGGTCGTCCTGGCCGCGGCCTCGTGGGGCTCAGGGTCGCGGCCCACCCTGAACACCCGCATCCTCTGGCCCGGCTTCCAATGGTGGTCGCCCACGGGCGGGTCCCCGCTGGCCGCGCTCGTGTCTCTCGTCGCCATGGCCGTCCTGCTGCTCGCCTGGTGGCGGTTGCGCACCGCCGCCGTGACGCTCCGCTGGTGGTGGACGACAGCGGCCGCGTGGTTCCTCCCGCTCGTCGCCTCCGTCCCGCTCTACAGCCGTGACCTCTACTCGTATGCCGCTCAAGGCGCCCTGTGGCAGCAGGGGCTCTCGCCCCTGCAGCACACGGTGCGGGAGCTGGACTCGCCGTGGCGCGAGTCGACGGCGCCGACCTGGCTCGACACGACGGCGCCGTACGGCCCGGTCTTCCTTCTCGTCGCCCGGGGTGCGGCGGTCGTGTCGGGTGGGCACCTGTGGCTGGCGCTGCTTCTCCTGCGGCTCGTCGCCGTCGCGAGCGTGGTCGTCATCGCATGGGCGGTGGCCGATCTGGCCCGTCGGCTCGAGGTGGTCTCGCCCGAGCGGGCGACCTGGCTCGCCGTCGCCACGCCACTCGTCGGGGCGCACTTCGTCAGCGGCGGGCACAACGACGCGCTCATGGTCGCCGGCATGCTGGGCGCCGTGGCGCTCGCGCTGCGCCGGAGGCTCGTCTGGGCAGCGGTCGTCGTCGGGCTCGCGACGATGGTCAAGCTCACCGCGATCGTCGCCCTGCCCTTCCTCGTCCTCCTCGTCACCGTCCCCGCTCTTGACACCCGGGACGAGGTGTTCCGGTGGCGGGACCGCGTCGTCGACTACCTCAAACCGGCTGTCGTGGGTGTGCTCGCGGCCGGTGTCACGGTCGGCGCGGTGACGCTCGCCACCGGTCTCGGCTGGTCCTGGCTCAACCCGGCCGCCACCTCGGGCAAGAACGAGCAGTGGACCTCGCTGCCGACCGGCCTCGGGATGGGCATCGGCGCGGTCGGGCACGTCCTCGGCCACGACGACTGGCGCGACACTGGCATCGCGGTCCTGCGGATGGCGGGTCTCGCCGTCCTCGCCCTCCTGCTCGTCGTCATCTGGGTACGAGCGCTGCGCCACGCGACCGACCGGGCCCTCGTCGTGCGCGCGATCGGCTGGGCCCTGCTCGCCGTCGTCGTCCTGGCCCCGGCCTTCCTCGGCTGGTACTTCCTCTGGGTGCTGCCCGTGCTCGCCGCCTCGGTCGCGGCCACGACGCCCCGGCATACCCGCAGCTGGCTCGCCGTCGCGGCGACGGTCCTCTGCCTCACGCAGCTGCCCGACGGCTACAGCCTCGGCCTGACGACGACGGCCGTCGGGGTGCCGATCGACATCGTCGCGACGGTCCTGCTGGTCCGCGCGGGACGGGGCTGGGTGCGTACCCGCCGCCCCTGACCCCTCGGACGGGCGGGGGCCACATGCCGAGAGCGGCGCGGTGAGCCCCGTACGGGAGTGAGACAGTGGACGCCATGCGCGCGGTCAGCCAGTCCCTCAAGCTCCAGAACGTCTGCTACGAGATCC
>NZ_JBQCCV010000107.1:0-3530 GCF_051961875.1 Intrasporangium sp.
CGCGCCGCCTCGACGCTGGCTGCCGCGCTCAGGTCCAGGCGCCGCAGCAGCTGGGCGTTGGCGGCGACGACGATGGTCGACAGGGACATGAGGACCGCGCCGACCTCCATCGGCAGGACGAAGCCGACCGGGGCGAGCACACCCGCGGCCAGGGGCACGGCGAGGATGTTGTAGCCGGCCGCCCACCACAGGTTCTGCTTCATCTTCCGGTATCCGGCGCGCGACAGCTGGATGACGGAGAGGACCGAACGGGGGTCGTCGGAGGCGAGGATCACCCCGGCCGAGGCGATCGCCACGTCGGTGCCTGCTCCGATCGCGATGCCCACGTCGGCCTGGGCCAGGGCCGGCGCGTCGTTGACGCCGTCGCCGACCATGGCCACCGTCCGGCCTTGGCGCTGCAGCTGCGTGACCGTCTCGTTCTTGTGCTCAGGGCGGACCCCGGCGAAGACCTGGTCGATCCCCAGCTCCTGCGCGACGGCGCGGGCGACCGGTTCTGCGTCGCCGGTGATCATCACCACGTGGACCCCGAGGGCGTGCAGCGCGTCGATCGCCTGCCGCGACTCCTCACGGACCTCGTCGGTCAGGGCGAGCGCTCCGGCGATCCTGCCGTCGACGAGGACGTGCAGGACGATGGCGCCGTCTGCCGACCATCGCATCGTGTCATCGAGCGGCGACAAGCCGTGCTCGGCAAGGAGATTCGGGCCGCCCACGGCGATGGTGCGGCCGTCGACTGTGGCGGTGACGCCGACTGCCGTGGCGGCCTGGAAGTCAGCTGCCGAGGGGATGGGACGGCCACGGTGCTCGGCTGCCGCGACGATCGCCCGCGCGAGCGGGTGCTCGCTGTCGCTCTCGGCCGCGGCGGCCAGGGCGAGCAGCTCGTCGGACCCGAGTCCGGTCGTGACGACGTCGTGGACGACGGGCTGCCCCTTCGTCAGGGTGCCGGTCTTGTCGAACAGGACGGTGTCGACCCGCCGCATTCGCTCCAGCGCCCCACGGTCCTTGACGAGGACGCCACCCTTGGCGGCCCGCTCGGTCGAGATGGACACGACGAGGGGGATCGCGAGCCCGAGCGCATGCGGACAGGCGATGACGAGGACGGTGAT
Organism: Intrasporangium sp.; assembly: GCF_051961875.1. Taxonomy (GTDB): domain Bacteria; phylum Actinomycetota; class Actinomycetes; order Actinomycetales; family Dermatophilaceae; genus Intrasporangium_A. The sequence continues at coordinate 1,104 of NZ_JBQCCV010000107.1, forward strand.
GGCCCGCACAAGGGCGCTGTCGGGCGCTCCGACGACGCTCCACGTCGCGATCGTGGCGACGGCCGCGGCAAGGGCGAACCAGAAGAGCCACCCCGCGGCGCGGTCCGCGAGCAGCTGGGCTCGCGTGGTCGATGACTGGGCTTCTGTGACGAGGCGCTGGATCCCAGCGAGGGCGGTGTCGTCCCCCACGGCGTCGATGCGCACCCTGATGCCGCTGTCGGTCGCGACGGTGCCCGCGACGACGTGGTCACCCACCGCGCGGTGCACCGGTCGGGATTCCCCGGTGATCATCGACTCGTCCAGGTCGGCTGATCCGTCGACCACCTTGCCGTCCGCCGGGACCCGGCCTCCGGGACGGACCACGACCACGTCACCGACCTCGAGCTCCGACGGCGCGACCGTTGTGATGGCCTCGCCGTCGACGCGCTCCGCCTCGTCCGGGAGGAGCGCCGCGAGGGAGTCGAGCGCAGAGGAGGTGCGGGCAAGCGAGCGCATCTCGAGCCAGTGCCCGAGCAGCATGATGACGATGAGGAGCGCGAGCTCCCACCAGAAGTCGAGGGCGTGCGCGAAGAGCCCGAGGGTGGCACCCCAGGACGCGACGAAAGCCACGGTGATGGCCATCCCGATCAGCAGCATCATTCCGGGCCTGCGAGCGCGGACCTCACTGACGGCCCCGGTGAGGAACGGGCTGCCGCCCCAGACGTACATGACGGTGCCGAGGATGGCCGGCACCCACTGCAGTCCGGTGAGGTGCGGCAGGGAGTAGCCGACCAGGTCGGCGAACATCTCGCTGAGCAGCACCGTCGGCACCGAGAACAGGAGCATGAGCCAGAACAGCCGCCGGAACATCGCGACGTGGTCGCCGTGTCCCGCGTGACCGCCATGGTCGCCATGCCCGGCGGCTGCATGGCTTGCCTGGTCACCTTGACCGGTCACGGCGCGGCGGCCGTGGTCTCCCTGGCCAGTGTGTGCGCGGTGCCCCGCGGGCACGTCGTGCTCGTGGTCGTTCACATCGTCGGCCGGAGCGTGCTGCGCCCGGATCCGGTCTTCGCTCACGACAACTCCTTCTGTCCGGACTCCAATATACCCCCCCGGGGTAGCGAGTGGAACCGCAGGGGCGAAGTGGGTATTCCCTCGTGAGGGATCGCCGTGGGCAAGGGCGCCGATCAGGAAGCCGAACGTCCCCAATGCTCTCTACCCTCGTGCCTCGAGAACGTTGGGCCCCACAGAAGGAGAGTTACCGATGGACATCGTGCTCGTCGCCGGCCTCTGGCTGGACGGATCCGCTTGGGACGAGGTCGTGCCCGAGCTCGAGGCGCTCGGCCACCATGCGATCCCGCTGACCCTCCCGGGGCAGGGCGACGGCAGCGCCGACGCGACCCTCGAAGAACAGGTGGCGGCGGTGGTCGCTGCGGTCGAGAGCGCCGACGGTGCCCCCCTCGTCGTCGGTCACTCGGCCGCCTGCACCCTCGCTTGGCTGGCCGCCGACCGCCGTCCCGACCGCCTGGGGGCGGTCGCCCTCGTCGGCGGTTTCCCCTCGTCCGAGGGCGAGGCCTACGCCGACTTCTTCCCCACCACGGATGGTCGGATGCCGTTCCCCGGATGGGCGCCCTTCGAGGGGCCGGACTCCGCGGACCTCGACGACGCGACCAGTGCGGCGATCGAGCAGGCCGCCATCCCAGTGCCGGAGGGGGTCACCAAGGCCACGGTCCACTACGCCGAGGAACGTCGATATGCCGTGCCCGTCGTCCTCGTGTGCCCCGAGTTCACCCCGGAGCAGGCGAAGGAGTGGATCGAGAGCGGTGACGTCCCGGAGATGGCCAAGGCGGAGCACGTCGACTATGTCGACATCGACTCCGGCCACTGGCCCATGTTCACGAAGCCGGCCGAGCTCGCGCGTCTCCTCGCCGCAGCCTGCTCCTGATGGGCCCGATCCGGACCTAGGATGCGGCCGTGGGAACGTCGAAGTGGTCCATCCGGTCCGAGCGCTCCATCCTGTCGATCGGATCGAAGGGCTCGATCCTGTCGATCGGCAGCGCCGGCTCCATCCTGTCCATCGGGAGCGCCGGCTCGATCCTGTCGATCGGGAGCTCGGGCTCCTTCGCCTCGCTCTTCTCGGCAGGCTCGGCGATGAGCATGTTCTCGTTCCTGTCCAACCAGTCCCGAGGATCGGTGCTCTCCCATCAGAGCAACGGGTCGGTGCTGTCCTACCAGTCGGACCATGCGATCCGCGGGCACCGGACCCAGGGCTCCCGGCCGGCATGGTGGCCGGCCAGGCAGCGGCCGAACCTGTGACGCGTGAGGCGGAGTGGGGTCCCCGCACAACAAATGCCGGGTGGACACCCGCCCCGACCCCCCCAAACAAAACCACCCCCCCATGGGGCGGGGGGCGGCCGACGCGCAATGGTATAACGCCCCCAACGCGGT
>NZ_JBQCCV010000108.1:0-44536 GCF_051961875.1 Intrasporangium sp.
AGGCGGCGACGGCGGCACTCGTCCGAGAGAGTCCCCGTGTATGCATGGAGTGGCTCCGAATTCTTCTGGAGGTTGTGGAGTTGAGCGCGGACAACCTATGTCCGCCGATGGTCCCGGTGATAGAGGCGCGCGGCCCTTGACGGCGGGGTCTGTTCCCGTCGCCCACCGGCGATCGGGCACCATGAGCGGGTGAGCGACGAACCCCTCATCCTGGGCATCGAGACGTCGTGCGACGAGACCGGCGTCGGGATCGTGCGTGGCCGCACCCTGCTCGCCGACGCGGTCGCGAGCAGCGTCGACGAGCACGCACGGTTCGGAGGGGTCGTGCCCGAGGTCGCGAGCCGGGCCCACCTCGAGGCGATGGTGCCGACCATCGAGCGGGCCTGCCAGGACGCCGGTGTCACGCTGCGCGACCTCGACGCGATCTCCGTCACGGCCGGTCCCGGGCTCGCGGGGTCGCTGCTCGTCGGCGTGGCGGCGGCCAAGGCGCTGGCCGTCGCGCTCGGCAAGCCCATCTACGGCGTCAACCACCTCGCCTCCCACGTCGCGGTCGACATCGTCGAGCACGGCCCGCTGCCCGAACCGACGATGGCGCTGCTCGTCTCCGGCGGCCACTCGTCGCTGCTCCTCGTCCCTGACGTGACCCACGACGTGCGCTCGTTGGGCTCGACGATGGACGACGCGGCAGGGGAGGCGTTCGACAAGGTGGCCCGGGTGCTCGGGCTGCCGTTCCCGGGAGGCCCGCACGTCGACCGGGCGGCCCGCGAGGGGGACAAGGTGGCGATCGACTTCCCACGCGGCCTGACGAGCGGACGGGACATGGAGCGGCACCGCTTCGACTTCTCCTTCTCGGGGCTGAAGACGGCGGTGTCGCGCTGGGTCGAGTCGCGGCACCGGACCGGCGAGCCGGTGCCGGTGGCGGACGTGGCCGCTAGCTTCCAGGAGGCGGTCGTCGACGTGCTCACCCGGAAGGCGCTGCTCGCCTGCCGCGAGAACGACGTCGATCACCTGCTCATCGGTGGCGGTGTGGCGGCGAACTCGCGGCTGCGGGCACTTGCCGAGGAGCGCTGTGCAAAGGCGGGGGTCACGCTTCGGGTGCCGCGGCCGGGCCTGTGCACCGACAACGGTGCTATGGTCGCCGCGCTCGGCGCGCAGATGGTGCTGAAGGGGCGCGACCCGAGCGACCTCGGCCTGCCGACCGACTCCTCGATGCCCGTGACAACCGTCCGCGCCTGACCCGTCGACCGGTCACATTCCCGGCCCTCGACCGGTCACCCGCAGCGGGCGAGGTGCCGCTCCACCTTGAGGGTCACCACCCGGGTAACCGCCGCCTCGACCTGGGCAGCGAAGGCCCGGTCGGTCCTCATCCGGGCCGTGATCGCGTCGAGCATCGCCGGCACCGCGTCGGGCCGCGCGGTGAGGACGATGTCCCCGCCCGCCGCGATGAAGCGGGTCGCCCGTTCGCCGGGCGGCACTGCAGCGACGGACTTGGCGGCGCCGACGTCGTCGGCGATGACCACGCCGTGGTAGCCGAACTGGTCGCGGAGCAGGCCAGTCATGATCTTCTTCGAGAAGACGGCGTTGATGCCCGGATCGATCCGGCTGTAGATTGCCGAGCCCACCATGACGAGGTCCGTCCCAGCCGCGATACCGGCCCTGAACGGCTCGAGATAGGGATCCTGAGGCGTCGTGACAGTGTCGGTGATGTCCTGCGCGGTCACGTCGGTGTTGCCGGTGATCCGCCCGAGGCCGGGAAAGTGCTTGACCGAGGTCGCGACGCCGGCGGCCTGCATCCCCTTGAGGAACGCGACCGACATGGTGGCGACCCGGCCGGGCTCGTGCCCGTACTCGCGACCCCACCGGCCGATCGGTTGGTTGGCGGTGCCGAGGCTCGCCGGCACCGTGTCGGCAACTGGCGCGAGGTTGACGTTGATGCCGGCTGCCTTGAGCTCCTTGCCCCAGGCCGTCGCCGCGGCGGTCAGCTTGGCCGGCGTCATGGTGCCCTGCTCGAGTGCCGAGGGGATCCGACTGAAGCCCGGACCGCGCAGCTGCTGGATGTTCCCGCCCTCCTGGTCCGCCGCGACCAGCAGGCCGACGCCACCAGCCGCGGCCCCGGACGCGACTCCCGCGAGGTGGCTGGACGTCGCCCGTATGCCGCCTGCGCCGTTCCAGCCACCGAGGAGGACGATGCCGCCCACGTGTCGGTGGGCCACGAGGGAGTCGAGGCTGGTCCGCGGGGCGTGGACGTCGAGGCCCACCATGAGCAGCTGGCCGGCCCGTTCAGCCGGCGAGAGGCGGTCGACGATCGACCCGACGCAGGAGGGCGTGCTCGGGGACGTCACCGGCGCAGTGGTTGTGGTGCCTGGCGGGGCGGATGCACCGGTGGGCGACGAACCTGCCGTCGCGCCGCTCGGGGAGGCCGGCTCGCGGGTCGTCGCAGGCGATCGGCCCGGGCTGGGAGCTGCAGTGCACGCGGTCACGGTGAGCGTCATACCGACGGCGCAGAAGAGTGCGCGGCGGCCCGACCGCCACGTCGACCCGGAAACGTGGTGAGGTCGACGATCACGCACCCGGCCACCCTAACCCGCTGGCCCCGCCGGCATCGGGGGCCCATCCGGCAGCGCTGACGGGGGGTGCGCATAGCACCGAAAGGTCCTTCCCGGCGAGACGCCCCTCAAGCCGGGTTCACGGTCGGCCCGGCGCTGGCTTGGGGAGGGGCTTCAGGCCGGAGGTCGCGTCCAACGCCACGAACCGGTATCCCCGAGCCTGGTACCACTGGATGATGCGCGGCAGCGCCCTCAGCGTGTTTCCCCGGAAGGTGGCGACCGTCGCCTCCGGCTCGTTCGACGCCTTCCCGCCGTGCATCAGCACGATGGGGTGGTTGACGTTGGAGTAGCGCAGGTCTGTGCCTCTGCGCACGATCGCATCCTGGGCCGCCTTGCTGAGGTACTTCGGCTGTGACCAGTCCTGGGTGTCGACCGACCAGAGGACGTTCTGCATGCCGAGCGACCTGGTGACGGCGCTGACGTTGTTCATGTAACCGCCTGGCGGACGGAAGAAGCAGGAGACGTGACCGGTCTGCTTCTGCTGCTGGACCGCGGTCGTCCTGATCTGGTTGGTCAGGTACGGCTTGGACCAGTGGCCGTTGGCCTTGGTGGGGTACTGGTGCTCCCACGTGTGGGACTCGACCAGGTGGCCCTCCTGGGCGATCTTCTTGACGGTCGCGAGCATCTTGGCGTCCTGCTTGCCGGTATCGAAGAACGTCGCGCGGACGTTGTACCTGCGCAGGATCGCCAGCAGCTCGGGCATGTTCTCCAGCGAGTTGTCGTCGAAGGTGAGCGCGACGGTCTTGCCCGAGCCCGGCGCCACGCGCGTGGTCGTGCCGGCCAGCTTCGGGTTGCACTTCCCGGTGAGAGCCATGGCGGGCTGCGGGGCAGCAACCGTCATGGCGGTCGTCGCCACCGCCGCGGCCGCAACGGCGGCCACGAGGCGAGCACGCGAGGGGCGCTTGATCACTGGTTCGACGACCTTTCGGTTGGTCTGGCTCACGCCGGATGGGCCGCGCATCAGCGGCGGAAGCCCGACTCCCGCCGGAGCCTAGGTGCGAGGTCCGGCCTTTTTCTCCCTTTTGCACCTTTTCAGCCCGTCGTCCCCTCGCCACCCGTGCTCCAGCACGCGACGGCACCGAACGCGATACGTTGCCGCGGTGATCACCGGAACCGTTCCCGTGGTGCTCGACGTCGACACCGGCGTCGACGACGCCTGCGCCATCGCCTTCGCGGCGCTCCATCCGCGCGTCGACCTGACGGCGGTCACATGCGTCGGCGGCAACGCCCCGGTGGACGACGTGGTCCGCAACACCCTCATCGTGCTCGACGCTGCCGGACGTCGCGACGTGCCGGTCGCGCGCGGTGCCGACCGACCACTCCTCGAGACTCCCGTCGACGCCCGGCACGTCCACGGCGCGGACGGCATGGGTGACCTGGGCTGGGCACCCAGTGAGCGCACCGCCGATCCCCGCCATGCGGTGGAGCTGCTCCGTGACGTCTGCGCCGCCGCGGCGGAGTCGGGCCGCAAGCTCACGATCGTCCCGCTCGCGCCGCTCACGAACATCGCGCTCCTGCTGCGGACCCATCCCGACGCAGTCGCGGGGATCGAGCGCATCGTCTTCATGGGCGGCGCGGCGCACGTCGGCAACGCCACCGCCTCCGCGGAGTTCAACGTGTTCCACGACCCTGAGGCGGCGGCGATCGTCCTCGGCGCCTGCCACGAGCTCGGCATCGACGTGACGATGTACGGCCTGGACGTCTTCTACGACCCGGTCATCACCCGGGAGCAGGCGGACCGCCTCGTCGCCGGAGGTCATCACGGCGCGGCCGAGCTGGCAGGTCGGCTCGCCCACTACCAGTGCGACCGCTTCGGCGGGGATGCCGCGACCATCGGCGACGCCGGGGCCGTGTGCGCCGTCGTTGAGCCGGACCTGATCCGGACGGAGGTCCTCCCGGTCCGCATCGAGCTGGCCGGAGCCTGGTCCCGGGGCCGCACCATCGTCGACCGCCGCGACTGGACGGGTGACCTGGCGCACGACCCGCATGGCGAGGCCCCGGTGCGGGTCGCGGTCGCCCTCGGCGTCGATGCCGCCCGCGCCGCACGGCTCTGGTACGACACGCTCCTCGCCTCGACCACGTCACCCGGGCCGGCTGAGCCCACGGAGAGGAGCGCCTGATGGGTCGGGTCATCGTGGTGGGTTCGCTGAACGTCGACCTCGTCACCCTCGTCCAGCGCCACCCGCGCCCGGGGGAGACGGTGCTCGGTGAGTCGGTCGGCAGGTTCGCCGGTGGCAAGGGTGCCAACCAGGCCGTGGCTGCCCGCCGCGCCGGCGCCGCCGTCGTCATGGTGGGAGCCGTCGGGATGGACGACGCCGGCGACGCCTACGTGCGGCGGCTGGCCGACCTCGGAGTCGACCCACGGCTCCAGCGCATCGAGAACACGCCGACGGGCGCGGCGGTCATCACCATCGACCGCGCCGGGGAGAACTCGATCATCGTCGTCCCGGGTGCCAACGGCGAGTTCGACGCCCGCGAGGTCGGCGCCGGGCCGGGCGACGTCGTCCTCCTCCAGCTCGAGATCCCGCTCGAGTGCGTCGGCCGCGTCGCCCGGGAGAGCCACAAGGCAGGTGCCCGCGTCGTCATCAACCTGGCTCCCTACGCATCCCTGCCAGACGACGTCGTCGCGCTCGCGGACCCTCTCGTCGTGAACGAGACGGAGGCCGCCCTTCTCGCCGACGCGGGCCTCATGCCGCAGTCGCTCATCGTCACCTTCGGCGCCGCCGGAGCGATGTGGGACGGGGAACGCGTCGACGGGATCTCCGTCGCCGAGGAGGAGATCGTCGACAGCGTGGGCGCGGGGGACGCGTTCTGTGGCGCCCTCGCCGCGGCGCTCGCGGACGGCGACGACCGCACCACCGCTCTGTGTCGCGCCAACGCCGCCGGCGCCGCTGCGGTCCGGTGGAGCGGTGCCCAGCCGGACGGCCGCCTCTGACCGAGCGCCCACACTCAGTCACGCAGATCACTCACAGCCCTTCCCCAGCGAGCGCAGCGCGAGCACACTCAGGGAATGGCTCTCCGGCTCGAACGTCTCCTCCGCGACACCCTCGACGAGATCCGGATCCACCCGGTGCGCAAACGGATCCGGGCCATGCTCGGCGACACGACCGTGGTCGACTCCACCGAGGCCGTCATCGTCTGGGAACCGCGGCGCGTGGTGGCCTCCTACGCCGTCCCGGTCGCCGACGTCGCGGCGCAGCTCATCCCCTACTCCGGACCTGTCCCGGCCCCGCCCACCCCGCGCGAGGGCCGGCCCCTCCTGCTCGACCCTCGTGTCCCGTTCGGTGTGCACCTCGGGCCGGGTACGGCGCTGACGATCCGCACCGAGACCTCGGAACTGCCCGGTGCGGCGTTCCAGCCCGACGACCCGGACCTCGAGGGCCACGTCCTCCTCGACTGGGACGCCTTCACCGAGTGGCTCGAGGAGGACGAGCCGGTCATCGGCCATCCGCACGACCCGTTCGACCGGATCGACTGCCGGCGCAGCTCGCGGCGGGTCGTGGTGAGCCACGACGGGCACGTCCTTGCCGACACGACCCGCGCGACCTTCCTCTTCGAGACACCCCTGCCGACGCGCTTCTACATCCCGCGGGAGGACGTGCGCATGGACCTGCTCACCCCGACCGAGTCGACTTCGACGTGCGCCTACAAGGGGAGGGCGGCGTACTGGTCGGCCCACGTCGACGGCGAGACCCTCCGGGACATCGCGTGGTCCTACGAGGAGCCACTCCTCGACGCCCTCCCCGTCCGCGACCAGGTGGCCTTCTTCGACGAGCGACTCGACGTGGCCGTAGACGGGAAACGTCTCCGACGCCCGGTCACGCCCTGGTCCTAGGCCGGCTCCACGACGATCGCGGCCTGGCTGCCCGCGACGCGGGTCAGCACGAGGACCGCCTCGGAGCCGCCCTTGCCCCGCCCGGTCATCTTGAGCTGCCGCCGCAGGAGGTCGGCGTCCGTCGTGACCCCGCGCTTCTTGATGGTGACCCGGTCGTGGCCGTGCTCGCGCAACCAGCGCGCCACCGCTTTCGTGGAGAGGGGCATCGCGGCACGGACCCGGTAGCGCTTGGCCCACCCCACGTCGTATGCCGCTCCGCTCGTCACGTAGCCGAGGCCCGGTCCAAGCTCGGTGCCGTCCACCGCGGCGACGAGCGCGCCGGTCAGGCCAGCCCGGATGACCGCCCGGTCCGCCTCGTAGAGCCAGCCGCCGAGGGCATCGATGGAGTCGAGCGGCTCGCGCTCCGATCCCGGCGTGGCGTCCGCTTCGGTGACGACCGCAGTCGTGGACTCGGTGCAGACGGCCGCTGTCCTGCCCGCCGCCTCGACGAGGGGGCCCCACCAGACCGCGCACTCGAGCACCTCCCCGTGCCACGACGTCCACTGCGCCTCGGCGCCCTTCGGGATCGCGGCGTGCGGGAAGGCGGGCGACAGCTTGGCCCCCGTCGCAGGGACATTCGCCGCATAGCGCTGCACCTCCTGCCACGACGGTGAGATCTCCTCGAGCGAGAAGAGGCGCTTGGTCCGGCCACGCACGTCGCCGACCCCCGGGGCACGCCGGGCCGGGTCGAGCCAGACACCGGTCCGGGTGGCCGCGGCCCCAGTGGGCAGGTCCACGTCCTCGGCCGGCCCGCGCGTCACCCTGGCATCGGGCCAGTGGCGCAGGTTCACGGCGGCGACCGCGGCGGTCACCGGATCCGCGTCGACGGCGGCCACCCGGAGGTCGAGGGCGGCGAAGGCCATGGCGTCGGCGCCGAGGCCGCAGCCGAGGTCGTGGACGAGCTGGACTCCGGCCCGCTCGAACCGGAGGGCGTGCCGGGCCGCGACGGGGAGCCGGGTCGCCTGCTCCAGGCCATCGGCCGTGAAGAGCATCCCGGCGGCGAAATCACCGAACTTGTCTCGGGCCCGGGCTCGGAGACGGGCCTGCGCCATGGCGGCGGCGACGAGGTCCGGGTCCAGGCCGGACGCCCGCAGCCGACTCTGCAGCTGGAGGGCGGTCGACTCGTCGTAGTCCGGCAGCGCCTGTAGGAGGGACCACCCCTCGGGGCTCGCGAGCCGCTCGACCGTCGCCACGTCCATGAGGGCCATCCTCCCAGCGGTACGTCCAGGCTCCCGCCACCCCTCCCGTCGACTGAGCGCCCCGACACTCCTGTCACAGCGTCAGCCGGCTCGAGTGAACGTCCCGTCACTGTGGTCACAGCGTCATCCCCTTCGAGTGGGCGCTCGGTGGCTGGAGTCGCGCCAACGGTGGGGCGAATGAGGTTGAGCGCTCACTCGACGGGGGATGGCCCGCGTCGGACGCCGCACGGGCGCCCGTGGGGTGTGACGGATGGGACGGGGCGCTCACTCGACGCGGGGGAGGATGGCGTACGGGGGGCTGGCGGGGCCTGGCGGATGGGACGGGGCACTCACTCGACGGGGGCGGCGGCCGGCGTGTTGGCACTCGACTTGACCGAGTGCTAATCGGAACCTAGATTTCTGCTTGTTGGCACTCTCGCCCTGAAAGTGCCAGAACTCCAGAGGTGGTCGACCCCCGCGACGGCGATCGCCTCGACGAGCCCAACAGTCAACAGTCATCCAGACAGTCCCGAAGGGAAGGTCACCAGTGTCGGTTTCCATCAAGCCGCTCGAAGACCGCATCGTCGTGAAGTCGCTCGAGGCCGAGCAGACCACCGCGTCCGGCCTCGTCATCCCCGACACCGCCAAGGAGAAGCCGCAGGAGGGCGAGGTCCTCGCTGTCGGCCCCGGTCGGTGGAACGAGGACGGCGACGAGCGCGTCCCGCTCGACATCAACGTCGGCGACAAGGTCATCTTCAGCAAGTACGGCGGCACCGAGGTCAAGTACAACGGCGAGGAGTTCCTGATCCTCTCCGCGCGCGACGTCCTCGCCATCGTCGGCTGACGCCCTTCGCACCACATGCAGTGACCGCACCCCGGTGGTGAGTCCCCGTCGGGGTCCAACCGGGGTGCGGTCCCATTTCAGCAGAAGTTCTACACGAGCCTAAGGAAGCACATGGCCAAGCAGTTGGAGTTCGACGACTCCGCACGCAAGTCACTCGAGCGCGGTGTCGACGCGCTCGCCAACGCGGTCAAGGTGACGCTCGGTCCGAAGGGCCGCAACGTCGTCATCGACAAGAAGTGGGGCGCCCCCACGATCACGAACGACGGTGTGACGATCGCTCGCGAGATCGAGCTCGAGGACGCCTACGAGAACCTCGGCGCCCAGCTGGCCAAGGAGGTCGCGACCAAGACCAACGACATCGCCGGCGACGGGACGACGACCGCGACGGTCCTCGCCCAGGCGATGGTCAAGGAGGGGCTGCGCAACGTCGCCGCCGGCGCCGGTCCGGCCGCGCTCAAGCGCGGCATCGACAAGGCCGTCGCGGCCGTCAACGACCACCTCCTCAAGGTCGCCCGTGACGTCGACGGCAAGGACGAGGTCGCCTCGGTCGCGACCCTGTCGGCCCAGGACGCCACGCTCGGCGAGCTCATCGGCGAGGCCTTCGACAAGGTCGGCAAGGACGGCGTCATCACGGTCGAGGAGTCCTCGACGACCGCCACCGAGCTCGAGTTCACCGAGGGTATGCAGTTCGACAAGGGCTACCTGTCGGCCTACTTCGTGACCGACACGGAGCGCATGGAGACCGTCCTCGAGGACGCCTACGTCCTCATCAACCAGGGCAAGATCTCCTCGGTCACCGAGGTGCTGCCGGTCCTGGAGAAGGTCGTCCAGTCGGGCAAGCCGCTGCTCATCATCGCCGAGGACGTCGAGGGCGAGGCCCTGTCGACGCTCGTCGTCAACAAGATCCGCGGCACCTTCAACGTCGCGGCCGTCAAGGCCCCCGGCTTCGGCGACCGTCGCAAGGCGATGCTGCAGGACATGGCGATCCTCACCGGCGGTCAGGTCATCGCCGAGGAGGTCGGGCTCAAGCTCGACCAGGCCGACCTCACGGTCCTCGGCCAGGCCCGCCGCATCGTGATCACCAAGGACCACACCACGATCATCGACGGCTCGGGCGACGCGTCCGAGGTCGCCGGCCGGGTGGCCCAGATCAAGGCCGAGATCGAGCGCACCGACTCCGACTGGGACCGCGAGAAGCTCCAGGAGCGCCTCGCCAAGCTCGCCGGTGGCGTCTGCGTCATCAAGGTCGGCGCGCACACCGAGGTCGAGCTCAAGGAGAAGAAGCACCGCATCGAGGACGCGATCTCCGCGACGCGGGCCGCGATCGAGGAGGGCATCGTCGCCGGTGGCGGCACCGCCCTCATCCACGCGGCCGAGGTCATCGACGGCCTCGGGCTCGACGGTGACGAGGCCACCGGCGCCGCGATCGTCAAGCGCTCGGTCCAGGAGCCGCTCCGCTGGATCGCCGAGAACGCGGGCCTGCAGGGCTACGTCGTTACCTCGAAGGTCGCCGAGCTGCCGATCGGGCAGGGCCTCAACGCCGCGACCGGCGAGTACGGCGACCTCGTCGCCGCCGGTGTCATCGACCCCGTCAAGGTGACCCGCTCGGCGCTGCGCAACGCCGCGTCGATCGCCTCGATGATCCTGACGACCGACACCCTGGTCGTCGACAAGCCCGAGGACGAGCCGGAGCCGGCCGGCCACGGGCACGGGCACGGTCACTGACCGACACCGGCAAGGCCGGAGGGCCGCTTCCCAACTCGGGAAGCGGCCCTCTTCACATCTCGGCAGCGGTGCGCTCAGGACGCCTCACGGACCGTGCCGTCGAGGAGCAGCTCCCGTTCGAGCTCGGACAGCCCACCCCAGATGCCGTAGGGCTCTCGCACGGAGAGGGCGTGCTGGAGGCACTGGGTGACGACGGGGCAAGCACCGCAGATGGCCTTGGCCGCTGCCTCCCGGGCCCGTCGGCGCGGGCCGCGTTCCCCCTCGGGGTGGAAGAAGGTCTCGGGGCTCTCCGTGCGGCACGTGCCCTCGAGCTGCCAGTCCCACCGCTCCGCGAGTGGGCCGGGAAGACGACTGATCTCGGCCATTCTCTTGTCTTTCGATCCATGCAGGGCTGGGGCCCCTGCGGTTCCCTGTTGCCGGCTGGGGGGAGTGGCCGGTAGTTCGACGCTAACCGGGTGGACCACCAAGAAAACAGGACGAAAAGTTCAAGAGATAGTCAAGATTCGGTCCGCTGATGGCATGCTCTGAGTGGCGCGCGCAACGGGGTGGCCGCTCGGCCAGACCGGACCGCGGTCGTCGGTGATCCTTTGGACCGTTTGCCCAGTGCGGCGGCGGTGGTCGAGAGAGGTCGGGGGACGGGGAGCGATGGGTCTCGGAGTCACTGTGTCTGCGCGCGTAACGCCAAGCCGGTCGCCTGCGATGGAACAGGTGGACCTGCCGACACCGCTCGGTGACCTCGCCGTTCGTGCCGTCCACGACCGTCACGCCGCCGAGCGTCTGATGGCAGGGGTGAGGGGACTCGCCCTCAGGTACGGACGAGTTCGGCTGGCCCGGTTCGGCGCCGAGGACCTCGCCCAGGACGTCGCTCAGGAGGTGTGCATGGCCGTGCTGTCGGCGCTCCCGACGTACCAGGACCGTGGTCTGCCCTTCGAGGCGTTCGTCTACCGGATCGCCGCCAACAAGCTGGCCGACGCACAGCGCGCCGTGCTGCGCTCCGCGGCACCCGTCGCCGACGTGCCGGACTCGCTCGACGAGCGGCCCGGGCCCGAATCGCAGGCGGTGACGCGCGCCGAGGCGGCGCTCGCGCTCGAGCTCATGGAACACCTGTCCGAGCAGCAGCGCGAGATCATCATCCTGCGCGTCGCGGTCGGGCTCTCGACCGAGGAGACGGCCGCGTCACTCGGTATGTCGCCGGGCTCGGTCCGCGTCGCCCAGCACCGCGCGCTCCAGAAGCTCCGCTCCCTCATGGCCGAGCGAGACACGAGCGACGTGGCATGAACGACCCGGCACCCCTGAGCGACGTGCGTGCGGACGAGGCGCTCCTCGACCGCCTGGGCGCACGCACCGACGCCGAGGCCACGGAGCCCGTCGCCGGGCTTCTCGCGGCCCTCGGCGTGCTCGCCGACGAGCCGGTCGGACCTCAGGGCTCGACCAGGGCGACATCGCACCGGCGCACCTTCCGCAGCCGCCGCAGTGTCGCCGCCGCGGGCCTGCTCGCGGTCGCCCTCTCGGGCGCAGGAGTGGCCGCGGCCATGACGCTGCCTGACCTCGGAGCCCCCGCACTCGCACCGGTCCGGACGAGCCGGTCCGCCAAACCAGTGAAGCCGATCGTCCCGCAGCAGCTGGGCCGGGTCGGCGCCAGCCCGTCGAAATCCCCGACCACCCCCGCCACCAGTCGAACCGGTGCCGCGACGGATCCCCCGTCAGCGGGCCTGCCGCAGCCGCGGGGAGGTCAGTCGTCCGAGAGCCAGCCCATCGAGAGCCAGCCGTCCGAGAGCCAGCCGTCCGAGAGCCAGCCGTCCGAGGACCCGCAATCCGGAAGCGACCCTGCCGGGACGTCCCGGACCGGTACGCCGCTCCCACCCTCGGGGACCGACGACGGTGCGGACGACCAGGGCCAGGCCGGCCAACCGGGGGCGAGCGCACCGAGGCCGGTCCGCGGCGGGACGCTGCCGGGACCCGCAGCGGGGCGGGGGACGACGGTCGCGTCGGTCCCCGCCCAGGCCGCGCACGGGCAGCAGCAGGGAGCAGCGGGACAGCAGGCGAACTCGAGCGACAGGCCCGGCGTGGCTGCCTCGGCGAAGGGGCGCCCGGCGACCCCGGCGACCACCCACGCGAGCGCCGCAGCGGGCTCCGCGAAGAGCGGCATACCGTCCGGGGCGGAGATGGGATCCGAGCGGAAGGGCACGTCCCAGGGATCCTCCGGGCGTCAGGGCTCCTCAACCCGCTGAACTACCATTCGTGCATGAGTCTCGGATCGCCAGAACTTCCTGCTGCCTTCGCGTCCCTCGGCCTCACCTACGACGACGTCCTGCTCCTGCCCGGCGAGACGGACGTCATCCCGAGCGAGGTCGACACGACTGCGCGGCTGACGCGAGAGCTCACGATCCGGATCCCGCTCCTGTCCGCGGCCATGGACACCGTGACCGAGGCCCGGATGGCGATCGCGATGGCCCGCCAGGGCGGCATCGGGGTGCTGCACCGCAACCTCTCCATCGAGGACCAGGCCAAGCAGGTCGACCTCGTCAAGCGCACCCAGACCGGCCGCATCACCAACCCCGTCACCATCGGGCCCGACGCGACGCTCGAGGAGCTCGACCGGATCTGCGGCGAGTACCGCGTCTCCGGGCTGCCGGTCGTCGCCCCCGACGACACCCTCCTCGGCATCATCACGAACCGCGACCTGCGGTTCGTGCCGGTGGCCGAGTGGACCCGGACGCTCGTCCGCGACGTCATGACGCCGATGCCGCTCATCACCGCGCCCGTCGACATCGACCGGGACGCAGCCGCGGCCATCCTCCGCAAGCACAAGCGGGAGCGGCTCCCGCTCGTCGACGGCGAGGGCCGGCTCGCCGGGCTCATCACCGTCAAGGACTTCGTCAAGTCCGAGCAGTTCCCCGACGCGAGCAAGGACGGCCAGGGGCGCCTCCTCGTCGGCGGCGCGGTCGGCTACTTCGGCGACTCCTGGGAGCGGGCGACGACCCTCATCGAGGCCGGTGTCGACGTCCTCGTCGTCGACACCGCGCACGGCCACGCCCGGCTGCTCCTCGACATGATCAAGCGCCTCAAGAGCGACCCGGCGACCGCCGACACCCAGATCGTGGGCGGCAACGTCGCGACCCGTGAGGGCGCCCAGGCGCTCGTCGACGCCGGGGTCGATGCGGTCAAGGTCGGTGTCGGACCCGGCTCGATCTGCACGACGCGTGTGGTCGCCGGCGTCGGGGTGCCGCAGGTGACGGCGATCCACGAGGCCGCCCAGGCCTGTGGCCCCGCCGGGGTGCCGCTCATCGGTGACGGCGGCCTGCAGTACTCGGGCGACATCGCCAAGGCTCTCGTCGCGGGCGCCGACACCGTCATGGTGGGCTCGCTCCTCGCGGGCTGCGAGGAGAGCCCGGGCGAGCTCGTCCTGGTCAACGGCAAGCAGTACAAGTCCTACCGCGGCATGGGCTCGCTCGCGGCGATGTCCTCGCGGGGCAAGAAGTCGTACTCGAAGGACCGCTACTTCCAGGCCGACGTGGTGAGCGACGACGAGCTCATCCCGGAGGGCATCGAGGGCCGGGTCGCCTACAAGGGCCCAGTCGCGACGGTCGCCCGCCAGCTCGTCGGCGGCCTGCACCAGTCGATGTTCTACGTCGGCGCGCGGAACATCCCGGAGCTGAAGGAGCGCGGCCGGTTCGTCCGCATCACCGGGGCCGGGCTCAAGGAGAGCCACCCGCACGACATCCAGGCCATCGTCGAGGCGCCGAACTACTCCGCTCGCGGCTGACCCCCGCTCCAGTTCGTATGCCGTTCAGCCCCCCGCGCAGGGCAGCCACCAGCAGGAGCGGGCGGAGCGGCATACGGACGAGGGCGCGAGCCGGCCAGCCGCGGTGGATAGGCTGGCCGCGTGACCGAGATCGAGATTGGCCGAGGCAAGCGCGGCCGGCGCGCGTACTCCTTCGACGACATCGCCGTCGTGCCCTCCCGGCGCACGCGCGATCCTGAGGAGGTCTCCGTCTCCTGGCAGATCGACGCCTACCACTTCGACATCCCGGTCATGGGCGCCCCGATGGACTCGGTCATCTCGCCCGACACGGCGACCGAGCTCGGGCGGCTCGGCGGGCTGCCGGTCCTCGACCTCGAGGGCCTCTGGACCCGGTACGACGACCCGCTGCCGCTGCTCGACGAGATCGCGGGGCTCGAGCCGCTCCGGTCGACCTCGCGGATGCAGGAGATCTACGCCGAGCCGATCAAGCCCGAGCTCATCACGCAGCGGCTCCAGGAGCTGCGCGCCGCCGGCGTCACCGTGGCCGGCGCGCTCTCGCCGGCGCGGACCCAGCAGCACTGGAAGACGGTCGTCGACGCCGGAGTCGACGTCTTCGTCATCCGCGGCACGACGGTGTCGGCCGAGCACGTGTCCGGGCAGGCGGAGCCGCTCAACCTCAAGCGGTTCATCTACGAGCTCGACGTGCCGGTCATCGTCGGTGGCGCGGCGTCGTACACCGCGGCGCTGCACCTCATGCGGACCGGCGCGGCCGGGGTCCTCGTCGGCTTCGGCGGGGGAGCGGCCCACACGACCCGCACGACCCTCGGCATCCACGCGCCCATGGCGTCGGCCGTCGCCGACGTCGCCGCCGCGCGCCGCGACTACCTCGACGAGTCGGGTGGCCGCTACGTCCACGTCATCGCCGACGGCGGGGTGGGCACGTCGGGTGACATCGTCAAGGCGATCGCCTGCGGCGCCGACGCCGTCATGCTCGGCGCCGCCCTCGCCCGGGCGACCGACGCCCCCGGCCGCGGGTTCCACTGGGGCGCGGAGGCACACCACCCGCAGCTGCCCCGCGGCGAGCGGATCCAGATCGGCCGGCAGGCGACCCTCGAGGAGGTCCTCCTCGGCCCCAGCCGGAGCGCGGACGGCACGACGAACATCATCGGTGCGCTCCGCCGCGCGATGGCGACGACCGGCTACTCGGACGTCAAGGAGTTCCAGCGCGTCGAGGTGGTCGTCGCACCGTACGCCGGCCGCTGACTCCTGCGCCTTTCCTCCCGCGCGCGGGCAGGAATAGACGTGGGCGGCCGTGGCCCGTAGAGTTGTCTGCCGGTTGGTTCTTGCGTTTTTGCAGCATGAGTAGGCGGTCCCGCCGGGGCCTGCAGTTGATTCTGAGAAGACGAGTTACAGGCATCACACCGCGGAGCGTCCCGACGGTCGGGACAGGCTCCATTCCTCAGAAGGCAGGCTCAGCATGGCTACAGGCACCGTGAAGTGGTTCAACTCCGAGAAGGGCTTCGGCTTCATCGCTCCCGACGACGGTTCGGCGGACGTGTTCGCCCACTACTCGGCGATCAACTCGTCCGGCTACCGCTCCCTCGAGGAGAACGACAAGGTCGAGTACGAGACCCAGCAGGGCCCGAAGGGTCCGCAGGCCGCGAACATCACCGTCCTGCGCTGATCTCCTGGCCGAGACCCTCGGCCACAGCACCATGACCGCCGTCCGACACCGTGTCGGGCGGCGGTCGTCGTATACCTGCTCCGTCTGCGTCCCCCATGACCAGCCGCGGTAGCCGCGGCGGCACGGTCCTCCTACAGTTCTCGCATGAGCCGCCCCCATGACCGCGACGTCGTCGTGATCGGCTCAGGCTTCGGCGGGGCGGTGGCGGCCCTGCGACTCGCGGAGAAGGGCTACGACGTCCTCGTCTACGAGGCGGGGCGCCGGTTCGAGGACGACGACTTCGCCCGCACGAGCTGGGACCTGCGCCGCTACCTCTGGGCACCGGTCCTCGGCTGCTACGGCATCCAGCGGATCCACCGGCTGCCCGACTGCCTCGTCCTCGCCGGGGCTGGTGTCGGGGGTGGCTCGCTCAACTACGCCCAGACGCTCTACGTCCCGCCCACCCAGTTCTTCCAAGACCCGCAGTGGGCCGGCATCACCGACTGGGAGGCGGAGCTCGCGCCGCACTACGCCACCGCGCAGCGCATGCTCGGAGTCATCGAGAACCCGTGTGACGGTCCCGTCGAGCGGCTGATGCGGGACACCGCCGTCGAGCTCGGCGTGGGCGAGTCCTTCCGCCGCACCCCGGTCGGCGTCTTCTTCGGCGAGCCGGGCAAGCGCGTGCCGGACCCCTACTTCGGCGGCGAGGGCCCCGACCGCACCGGCTGCACCCAGTGCGGCAACTGCATGGTCGGCTGCCGCGTGGGCGCGAAGAACACGCTCATGAAGAACTACCTCGCGCTCGCGGAGCGCCGCGGGGTCGTGATCGAACCGCTGCGCACAGTGACCTCCCTGAGGCCGCTCGATCCCCACCGTCCCGACGAGGGGTATGCCGTTCACACCGTCCGCACCGGAGCGCGCCGTCGTCGTCGACGCGATCCGCAGGCCGTGACGGCGCGGCACGTGGTCGTGGCGGCGGGCGCCTGGGGGACGGCGCAGCTGCTGCAGGCGATGAAGGCGAGCGACCTGCCCGGCATCTCGGATCGCCTCGGCTGGCAGACCCGGACGAACTCGGAGGCACTCGGTGGTGCGATGACCACGCGCGTTCCCCGAGGCGTCGACCTCACGAGGGGAGTGGCGATCACCTCGAGCTTCCACGTGGACGCGACGACGCACGTCGAGAACGTCCGCTACGGCAAGGGGTCCAACGCCATGGGACTGCTCGCCGTGATGCAGGTCGACGGCGGTGGCCGCATCCCACGGCCGGTGCGGTTCGCAGGCGGGGCGCTGCGGCACCCGGTCACCTTCGCGAGGTCGCTGTCCGTGCGCCGCTGGAGCGAGCGGACGGTCATCGCCCTCGTCATGCAGACCCTGGACAACTCCATCACGGTGAGCCGGCGGCGGGGTCTCTTCGGCTGGCGCCTCACCTCCGAGCCGGGGCACGGCGAGCCGAGCCCGAGCTGGATCCCGCAGGGCAACCGTGCCGTGCGCGCGCTCGCTCGAGGACTCGAGCGGGTCGCGGGCGTCCGCGCCGAGCCGGGCTCGTCGATCGGCGAGGTCCTCGACATCCCGATGACCGCGCACTTCCTCGGCGGCGCCGTCATCGCCGAGTCGCCGGACCGTGGCGTCGTGGACCCCTACCACCGCCTGTGGGGCTATCCGGGGATCAGCGTCGTTGACGGCTCGACGGTGTCGGCGAACCTCGGTGTCAACCCAGCGCTGACGATCACCGCCCAGGCCGAGCGGGCGGTGTCCCTCTGGCCCAGACTCGGCGAGCCGGACAGGCGTCCCGCTCAGGGTGCGCCCTACCTACGGCTGGACGCACAGCCCGCCCAGTGAGCGGGGCGGGCGTGAGGTCGCCACCCCTCAGAGACAACCCCACGCCCGTGATGGACGGACCGCAACCGGTCAGAAAGGTCCGCACATCAGGAACGACAGCGCAACCCACGTGAGATTGCGTGCCGTCGCCACCATCATCCCATGCTTGGCCTCGTTTCGCTGTGCGTGTCTCAATGTTGCGCGGGCTCACGCTCGTCCCGCCACGATCGCCAGAGTGCGGCGTAGGGTCCGTCGGCCTCGAGCAGCTCGTGGTGGGACCCGATCTCACTCACGTGCCCACCCTCGATGACGCAGACCCGGTCGGCGTCGTGGGCGGTCATCAGCCGGTGGGCGATGGCGACCACCGTCCGGCCCTCCACGACGGCCGCGAGCGACCGCTCGAGGTGGCGGGCCGCGCGCGGGTCGAGCAGCGAGGTCGCCTCGTCGAGCACGAGCGTGTGCGGGTCGGCCAGCACGAGACGCGCGAGCGCGAGCTGCTGGGCCTGCGGCTCGGTGAGCCGGTGGCCTCCCGAGCCGACGACCGTGTCGAGGCCGAGCGGCAGCCGGTCGGCCCACGCCACGGCGTCGACGGCCGCGAGGGCGGCACGCAGCTCCGCCTCGGACGCGGCGGGGCTGGCCAGTCGCAGGTTGTCGGCCAGGGTCCCGACGAAGACATGGTGCTCCTGCGTCACGAGCGCGACCTGGCCGCGCAGCTGCGGCAGCTCGAGGTCGACGAGCCGCACCCCGCCGACGTCGACCCGTCCCGTCCGCGGACCGTCGATGCCGGCCATCAGCCGCCCGAGGGTCGACTTGCCCGCTCCGGAGGGACCCACGATGGCGAGCCGCTCACCGGGACGCAGGTCGAGGGACACGCCTCGCAGGACGTCCCGGCCGGACCGGTAGGCGTAGTGCACCTCGTCGACGGTGATCTGGTCGTCGGCGGGCTCCTCACCGGTCGCCGACCGGTCGGGCGGCACGTCGCCGACGCCGATGACCCGGGCGAGCGAGGTCGCCCCGACCTGGACCTCGTCGAGCCACGAGATGAGCTCGTCGAGGGGGCCCGCCATCTGCTGGACGTAGAGAGCGACCGCCGTGACCGTCCCCGCCGTCGCCAGGTCGTTGGTGATAAGCCAGCCGCCCCACAGCAGGGTCGCCGCAACAGGCAGGTAGAACGCCACCTCCACGGCCGGGAACCAGCGCATCCGCAGCCCGAGGGTGTAGACCTCGGCGTCATAGCAGTCGGCGAGGGCGTCGTCCATGCGCCGGCGACGCCTGCCCTGCAGGCCCAGCGCGTCGACGGTGCGGGCTCCCTCGCTCGACTCGGTGACGACGCCGCCGAGCACGGCGTAGGTCGCCCGCTCGCGGAGGTAGCCGGCCGGCGCGAGGCGCAGGTAGCGCCGCGTCGACACCCAGAGAAGCGGCACGCCGACGATGACGGGCAGCGCGACGAGCCAACCCGTGACAAACGCGGCGACGACCGTGATCGCCGTAGTCACAGACCCGACGAAGATCGCCGGAATCCCGAAACGGAGCACGTGCGAGAGGGCCTCGACGTCGTTCGTCGTGCGCGAGACGAGGTCGCCCGTGCCCGCCCGCTCCACCGTGGAGAGGGGAAGGCCCACGACCCGGGACATGAACTGCTCGCGCAGCTCGGCGAAGATCGTCTCGCCCATGACGAACGAGGCGCGCCGGGCGAACCAGGTCAGGACCGTCTGGACGACCACGGCGACGGCGATCCAGAGGGCGAGCCGGTCGATCACGCTGAGCGAGCGGTCGCCGGTGATCTCGTCGACGAGCAGGCCGATGACGCGCGGCGCGACGAGGGCCGCGAGCGCGGCGACGGCATGCAGCACGACGACGCGGATGAGGGCGGCGCGGTGCCGGACGAGGAGGCCCCGCGTGTGGGCCCGCACCGACGCGGTGTCCGCGACCGGCAGCGTGCGCGTGACGGTGTCGGTCGGGGTCGTCGTGGTCGACATCAGGCATCCTCCCCTCGGACGACGGTTGACCGGTATGACGCGTGGTCGGTGACGAGTGACCGGTGCGTCCCCGTCGCGGTGGCTCTGCCGCCCTCGAGGAAGACGACCTGGTCGGCCTGCTCGAGCAGGAGCGGGCTGGCCGACATGACGACCGTCGTCCGCCCCCGCCGTGCAGAGGCGAGCCGCATCGCGATGCGGGCCTCGGTGTGCGCGTCGACCGCGCTCGTCGGCTCGACGAGGACGAGGGTCTCCGCCTCGGTCAGAAGCGCCCGGGCCAGGGCGAGCCGCTGCCGCTGGCCGCCGCTGAAGGCGCGGCCGCGCTCTTGGACCTCGCTGTCGAGGCCATCGGGCAGGGCCTCGAGGATGTCCTCGCCACTCGCGACGGACAGGGCCTCGAGGATCGCCTCGTCGCCGCGCTCGCCGCGGGGGTCGAGCTCCTCGCGAAGGGTCCCCGTGAACAGGCGCGGGTCGGTCTCCGAGACGACGATGCGCCGCCGCACGTCCCCGAGGGAGGCGTCCGCCAGCCGGGTGCCGCCGAAGCGAGCCTGCGTCTGGACGGCGCCGAACCGGCCGAGCCGGTCCGCGAGGGCAGCGGACTCCTCGGGGTTGGCCGACACGATCGCGGTGAGGCAGCCCGGCTCGATCCGTACAGCGCTCTCCGGCTCGAAGAGGGGCTCCGGGCCGCTGGGCAGCGGCGTGGGGACGGTGACGTCACGGTCGTCGGCCTCGACCGAGAGCACCCGGATGAGCTTCCCGGCGCCGATGTGGGCGCGCGTCGCGCGGTCGACCATCTCGGTCGCCGTGCGGAGCGGGATCACGAGGAACGCGGTGTAGCCGTAGAACGCAACGAGCTGCCCGGGCGTGATCTGGCCCTCGACGGCGAAGCGGGCACCGAGCCACACGACGACGAGGACGAACAGGCCGGGCAGGAGGACCTGGGCGGCGTCGAGGGCCGCCTGGTAACCGGCCACCTGGTTCCCCGCGCGTCGCACGCCCTGGGACTGAGCGGCATACCGGTGCAGGAAGGTCTGCTCCCCGCCGATCCCGCGCAGCACGCGAAGCCCTGCGACGGTGTCCGCGCCGAGGCCGATCAGCTTGCCCGACTCCTCACGCTGGGCGAGCTGGCGGGCCTGCAGGGGGCGCACGATGAAGGTGAGGCCCGCGACGAGGACGGGCACGCCGATGAGGACGACGAGCCCGAGCGGACGTGACGCGTCGAGGAGGATCAGCGCCACGACGACATAGCTCGCGACGGCGCCGACGAAGCGGGCGCTGATGTCGTAGATGCCGCCGATCCGCATCGCGTCCGAGGAGACCGCCGCGACGACGTCGCCGACCGGCACGGTGCGGGGGAGTGCCTCGCCCGTGTCGGCGGCCCGGTGGCCGATCAGCTGGGCCGAGCGGAAGGCGCCCTGGAGCCAGTTGAGGACCGAGAACCGGTGGCGGAGCACGCCGGCCGCGGCGCTCAGCGCGATGAGGCCGAGCAGCGCGGCGCACCAGCGCCCGAGCGCCTCGATGTCGCCACCGAGGATGCCCTCGTCGATCGCCCGGCTCATGACGGCGGGGAAGAGCGCCTGGCTCACCATCCACACGACACCGAAGGCCACGGCGATCACGAGGGTGCGCCACTGGAGACGGCCGACCCAGCGCAGGTAGGCGGCCGGGCGCGTGAGGTCAGGGGTGCCGGGGTCGGCGTACGGCAGGCGAATCACTCGGTCGACGGTACCGTCGAGCACCGACGCCCCTCACCCCATTTTCTACGGATGTAGTGGTCGCTGGGGGTCGTCGGCCGAGCCGTTCCCGGCGCCGTCGCTGTCGTCGCCGTCGCGGGCCAGGGCCTCGGACAGCTCGTCGACGATGAGCAGCTCGGTGCGGACGTTGCGATGCCGGTAGGCGGAGCGGCCGACGAGCTGGGCCGTCACCGGGGAGGTGAAGAACTGCGTCGCCCCGACGAAGACGAGGGTTGTCACGGCCGCCCACGTGCGCAGGGTGAGCGCGAGGCCCATGAGGACCAGGATCAGCCCGAGCGTCTGCGGTTTCGTCGCGGCGTGCAGGAGCGAGAGGGTGTCCGGGAAGCGCACGAGCCCGACTGCGCCGGCGAGGCACATGAAGGCGCCGAGCAGCAGGCAGAGCCCGCCGGCGGCGTCCAGCAGCATGGACCAGCTCACGGTGCCTCCCGATCCGAGTCGTGGGACATGAACCGGGCGATGGCGACGCCGCCGACGAAGCTGACGATCCCGAGCACCATGAGCAGGGGCAGGCTCGTGGAGCGCTTGTGCCAGGCCGCCTCCATGCCGACCCCGGCGATGACGACGACGAGCAGGATGTCGGTCGCGATGAGCCGGTCGAGGTTGGTCGGGCCGCGGTAGACGCGGTAGAGCACCAGCACGGCGGCGGTCGCGAGCATGAGCATGCCGGCGACGGCGAAGAGGGTCGTCATGAGGCCTCCTGCTCGAGCTTGCGGCGTTCGAGGTCCGCGATCTCCTCGTCCGAGCCGAGGGCCCGTACGACCCGCTCCTCGACCCGGTACACGTGCGCCCTGCCCTCCTCGATCGCCCCGGGACGGTCGACGTCGAGCAGGTGCAGGAAGAGGGTGGAGGTGGACCTGCGGGCATCGAGCACGACCGAACCGGGCACGAGGGCGTTCAGCTCCGCGGTGATGGTCAGGTAGAAGTCCGAGCGGGACCGGAGCGGCACCTCGATGACCGCGTTGCGCGGATGCTTCGTGCTGAAGGCGAGCCGGGTCACCTGGACCGAGGCGACGACGAGGTCGGTGAAGAACCGGAAGATGAGGTGGGCCACCCGCAGCGGGCGCGGGTAGCCCGCGAACTCGATGGAGGGCAGCGGGAAGACGGTCGTGACGACCAGGCCGATGATGAGGCCGTTGACGACGTTGCCCCAGCTGATCCGGTCCCAGAGGAACAGCCAGGCGACGGCCACCGCGATGATGGCCCGAGGCTGGAACCCGCCACGGCGCGAGCCCCGGTGTCGCCGTCTCCTCGTCGGCGCGGTGCCCGTGGGCTCGGTGCTTCTCGGCCGGGTGTTCCTCGGCTCAGGGCTCCTCGGCTCGGTGCTCATCGGCGCACCTCCGGCGGCAGGACGGTGGTGATGTAGGGAGCGCGCTGCTGGAGGTCGGCGGCGGCGCGCTGCGTGTAGGCGAAGAGGGGTCCGGCCGCGAGGGTGATGACGAGGCCGACGGCGGTCATCGTCGCCGTCGCGGCCAGCATGAGCGGCGGCATCGCGCGGCTCGTCGACGCCGACTCGGTGAGGACGGTCGTCCGCGCGCTTGCCGGGTCGACGTCGTCCGGCACGTCGAGGCTGCCGGAGGCGAGTGCGGCGGCGGTCTCGGCCGGGGCCGGGGTCTCGGCGATCGGCCGCCAGAAGGCCTGGCTCCAGACCTTCGCCAGCGCGTAGAGCGTCAGCAGGCTGGTCACCACCCCGCCGACGACGAGCGCCCACGACAGGGGCGTGCCGAACTCGATGCCGGCGTGGAACAGCCCGATCTTCGCGAGGAACCCGGACAGCGGCGGGATCCCGGAGAGGTTCATCGCCGCCATGAAGAAGAGGACGGACAGGACGGGGGAGGCGAAGGCGAGGCCGGCCAGTCGGTCGAGCGAGGTCGTGCCGCCGAGCCGCTCGACGAGGCCGGCGATGAGGAAGAGCGCGGTCTGGATCGTGATGTGGTGCACGACGTAGAAGATCGCCCCCGCCATGCCGTGCGCCGTCCCGAGGGCGATGCCGAAGACCATGTAGCCGATGTGGCTGACGAGGGTGAAGGACAGGATGCGCTTGAGGCCGGACTGCGAGACCGCGCCGAGGATCCCGACGATCATCGTCAGCAGCGCGGCCCACATGAGCAGGGTGTGCAGCGGCGACTCGGGGAAGAGGAGCGTCTGCACCCGGATCATCGCGTAGACGCCGACCTTCGTCAGCAGCCCGGCGAAGACGGCGGTGACGGGCGCGGGGGCGGTCGGGTAGCTGTCGGGCAGCCAGGCGGACAGCGGGAAGACCGCGGCCTTGATCGCGAAGGCGGTGAGCAGGCAGAGCTGGAGGACGAGGAGCGCGCCGGGCTCGAGCCCGCCGAGGCGGATCGCGAGCTGGGCGAGGTTGACGGTGCCCGTGGCGGCGTAGGTCGCGGCGATGCCGATGAGGAAGATCGAGGACGAGATGAGGCTCACCACGACGTATGTCGTCCCGGCGTGGATGCGCTGCTCCGCCCCTCCCAGCGTGAGCAGCACGTAGGAGGCGTAGAGCAGGATCTCGAAGCCGACGAAGAGGTTGAACAGGTCGCCCGCGAGGAACGCGTTGCTGACGCCGGCCGCGAGGACGAGATACGTCGGGTGGAAGATCGACATCGGGGTGTCGGAGTCGTCGTCCTCCTGGCCCTGGGCGATCGAGAAGACGAGCACGACGAGGATGACGACGCCGGACACGAGCAGCATGAGCGAGCTGAGCCGGTCCGCGACGAGCGAGATCCCGAGCGGCTCCTTCCAGGCACCGACCCAGAGCACCAGCGGCCCGCGCCGGTCCGTCTCGACGACGAGAACCGCCGACACGAGGACGAGCCCGGAGAGCACGGCCGTGCTCGTCAGGCGCTGCAGCCGGGGGGCCCGGCGGAAGGCGAGGGTGAGGGCAGCGCCGAGCAACGGCAGGAGGACCGGCATCGGGACGAGGTTGCGGACGAGCGTGTCCATCACGAGTGCTCCTCTGCCAGCTCGTCCGAGGTCGTCGTGGACTCCTCGCCGACGTCGAAGGTGGCGGACGGCTCGTCGAGGTCGGCGAGCTCCTGGAGCTGCTCGTCCTCGATGTCGTCGGGCACGTTGTCCGTGCCCGAGACCTGCCAGAGCCGGTAGGACAGGGCGAGGAGGAAGCCGATCGTCGCGAGCGAGATGACGATCGCGGTGAGGACCATCGCCTCCGGGAGCGGATCGCTCATCTCGGTCGCCGGGGTGCCGAAGAAGGGCGGCTTGCCGGCGGCGCCGCCCGAGACGAGGAAGATGACCGAGACGCCGTTGCCGATGAGCAGGGTGCCGAGCAGGACCCGGGCGAGGCTGCGGTCGAGCAGGAGGAACACGCCGGCGGCCATCAGCACGGCCACGACGACGAGCAGGACGACGTTGGGGGCGAGGCTGCTCGAGATCGTCACGTCATCCGCGGCACGGAGGAGGCCGGCGGGAAGAGCTGCGGCTGGCATCAGACCTCCGCCTCCGCGTGCCGTTCGGCGGCGATCTGCCGGTCGATGCCGGTGCCGAGGCTGCGGACGATGTCGAGCATCATGCCGAAGACGATGAGATAGACCCCCATGTCGAAGATCGCGGACGTGACCAGGTGCACCTCGCCCCACGGCGGCAGGGTGAAGTCGAAGGCGGCCGACTGCAAGATCGTGCCCCCGAACGCGAGCGGGGCGAGGGCGGCGACGACGACGATGAGCAGGCCGATCCCGACGACGAGCCCGGCGTCGAACGGGGCGGCCTCGTCGAGCTCGTAGCGGCCGCCGGCGAGGTAGCGCACGACGAGGGCGAGTCCGGCCACCAGGCCCCCGGCGAAGCCGCCGCCCGGCAGGTTGTGCCCGGAGAAGAGCACGTAGAGGGATACCGCGATCATGACGTGGAAGATCAGCCGGGTGACCACCTCGAACATGACGGAGCGGCGCTCGCGGCGGAGCATCCGACCGCCCCGCAACCAGGTCCCGCGCGTCGGCTCGGTCGCCTCGATCGGCTGCTCGCTCGCCATCGACAACCTGGTGTTGCGGGTCTTGACGAAGATGAGGCTCGCGATGCCGGTCGCCGCGGCGACGAGCACCGAGACCTCGCCGAGGGTGTCCCAGGCCCGGATGTCGACGAGCGTCACGTTGACGACGTTGTCCCCGTGCCCGAACGAGTGCGCCTCCTCGGCGAAGTCGATCGACACCGGTACGACGTGCCGCGCCGCGCTCGCCACGAGGGTGACCGCCGCGACCGACGCGCCGAAGGCGACGCCGAGGACGATCCGGAGCCGTCGCCGGATCGACCGCACGTGCCGCTGGAACCGGGTCGGCAGCCGGCGCAGCGCGAGGACGAACACGACCAGCGAGACCGTCTCGACGAGCATCTGCGTGATGGCGAGGTCGGGCGCGCCGTGGATGATGAACAGGGTCGACACGCCGTACCCGGTGACACCGACGAGCATGACCGAGGCGAGCCGGCGGTCGGTGAGCAGGACGAGCACGCAAGCGGCAATGATGACCGCGCCGATGACCGCCTGGGCGGGGGAGTCCCAGAGGCGGACCGCGCCGACCGAACCCCGTGCCACCGCCACAGTCCCCGGCAGCGCGATGAAGGTCAGGATGATGGTGCCGAGATAGAAGGGCAGCGACCCGCGCTGCGTCCGGGCGGTCACCTCGACGGCTCCGACATCGAGCCCGCGCATCAGCCGGGCATAGGCCCGCTCGCCGTCCACCAGGGCCGGCACGGCCGCCTGCACGTGCTCGACCCGGTCGCGCCACGCGAAGAGGGCGAGCCCGGCGACGATCGCGAGGATCGAGAGGCCGAGGGCGGGGGTGACCCCGTGCCAGAGGGCGAGGGAGGGCGGTGGCGCGCCGAGCACGAGCTGGCGCGCGTACGGCATGAGCCACGGGTGCTCGAGGGGAGCGAGCAGCCCGACGAGGAGCGAGCCGACGCCGAGCAGGAGGGGCGAGAGCACGAAGCCGGGGTGCGGCACGCGCAGGGGCGTGGGCGGCATACCGGGTTTCGTGGCGAAGGCGCCCCAGAGGAAGCGCGCGGAGTAGGCGACGGTGAGGGCCGACCCGGCGACGAGCGTCGCCGTCATGAGCCATCCCCACGCGGCCGGGAACGGGACGGAGTCCGTGGCGGTCTCGAGGCCGGCGGCGATCGCGGCTTCCTTCGCCACGAAGCCGGCGAGCGGAGGGATGCCGGCCATCGACAGTGCGGCGAGCACCGCGGGCACCGCGAGCGGCAGCAGCCGGCGACCGACGGCGGAGAGCTCACGCAGGTCACGCGTGCCGGTCGACCGGTCGATCACGCCGACAGTGAGGAACAGGGTCGACTTGAAGAGGGCATGCGACACGACGAGGGCGAGAGCGGCGAGGGCGCCCTCGCGCGTGCCGAGACCGGCGAGCGCGACCATGAAGCCGAGCTGGCTGACCGTGCCGTAGGCGAGGAGGAGCTTGATGTCGTGCTGCCGTAGCGCCCGCCAGCCGCCGACCAGCATGGTGAACAGGCCGAGGCCGATGGTCAGGGCGTGCCACCCCGGGGCCCCGGCGAAGGCCGGCGCGAGGAGCGCGACGAGGTAGACCCCGGCCTTGACCATGGCCGCGGCATGCAGGTAGGCGCTGACGGGCGTGGGGGCGGCCATCGCGCCGGGCAGCCAGAAGTGGAACGGCACGAGCGCGGACTTCGTGAGAGCCCCGACGAGGAGCAGCACGACGGCCGCGATCGTCACGGCGTCGAGGGCCGGGGGATGGGCGACGACCTCGCTGATCCGGTAGCTGTGCCGCACGCCGAGGGCGACGATGCCGATCAGCATCGCCAGGCCGCCGAGAGTCGTCACGATGAGGGCCTGCATCGCCGCGCGCCGGTTCGTCGAGCTGGCCGGGTTGTGGCCGATCAGCAGGTAGGAGAAGACGGTCGTCAGCTCCCAGAAGACGTAGAGGACGAGGAAGTTGTCGGTGAGGACGAGCCCGAGCATCGCCCCGGCGAAGGCGGTGAAAACGCTGGTGAAGCGCCACAGGGTCGGGTCGCCGGCGGCGAAGTACCAGCGGCAGTAGAGCAGGACGAGTGCGCCGACCCCGGTGACGAGGAGCGCAAGCACCCACGAGAGCGTCGTGAGCCGGAAGTCCAGCTCCAGCCCGAGCCCGGGCACCCAGGTGACCTGCTGCTGCGGCCCCTGCCCGGTGCGGACATCGGTCCCCACGGACACGAGCCAGGCGAAGGCGCTGGCCGGGGCGAGCGCGAGCACGAGGAACGAGGACCGGCCCAGGAAACGTACGAGCAACGGGGCAACTGCCGCCGCGACGAGGTGCACGAGCAGCAGTTGCACCACGGGCGGCCCCTCGGTCGTCTACTTGGTCAGGAGGTCGGACCCATTCTAGGTGGCGCCGGAGGGTGCCCCCGGCCCGGACCGCCTGCCGGACGGAGCCGCCTGGGCCTGGGGGCAGGCGGGATCAGAACGTGACGAAGGTGCTGCGGGCGATGAAGAAGCCGCGCTCGTAGTCGGTGTCGATGCACGTGACACCGGCCGTCTCGCTCAGGCACGTGAACGGCGAGTCGGGCACCAGGGTCCGTGAGCCGTAGCGGAGCTTGGGGGCATCCTCCGCCCCGCCCAGTTCGCCGGTGCAGACGGGGAAGGCGCCCAGGTCGGTCAGCTTCACCCCGCGGACTCGGTTCGCGTCCTCGCCCTCGCACAGCCGGTCGGGGACCTTGATGCGGCCCTTGTCCAGCTCGCAGGCGGCGACGGCGGCCGAGTTGCTGACGTCACACCTGATGTTGCCGCTCGGGCTCCGGAAGGTCCCGTGGATCGAGCCGTCCACCTTGGCCTTGGCGAATCGGGCCTTGGCCTCGGCGTAGCTGTGGGGCGCACCTCGCTGGTGCCCGACCGCGAGCGACGTCGGCAGCGGTGCCGTCGTCCGCGGACCGCTCGGGGTCGGGGAGGTGCCGGTGGGGATCGGGGTTCCCGTTCCCGTCGCCGGGGGCGTCGTTCCCTCGGTCACCGTGACCGTCACGGTCGACGCCGGGGCCGGCGCCGCGCTCGTCGAACAGGCCGCGGTGCCCGCCACCAGGAGGCTGGCAAGCAGCGCCACGGCGCACGTGGTGGCGGTCTGACGGCCGGTCATGGCCGTCGAGTCTGGCACGGGCGGCCCCGGGCGGGACAAGTCGGGCCGAGTCGGTGACCTACGCTTGGTGCGTGTCCGCAGGCCTGTTCCGTCCTCGCTGGATCGGGCTGTTCCTGATCCTCGTGAGTGTCGTCGTCGCCTGCACCCTCCTGGGCATGTGGCAGCTGGGAGTCGCCCAGGACAAGGGGCGGGCGGAGGCCGTCAGCGCCGCCGCGAAGCTGCAGCGCGAGCCGCTCGAGCAGGTGACGCGGCCACACTCGGACTTCGAGGCCGACTTCTCGAACCGCCCGGTCTCCGCGGTCGGCACGTATGACGCCCGCGACCAGATCCTCGTTGTGGACCGTCGGCTCGATGGCCGGGTCGGCTCCTGGGTCGTCACCCCGCTGCGAACCGCCCAGGGCACCATCGCCGTCCTCCGGGGCTTCACGGACGGGACCCCGACCACCCTGCCCGACCCGCCCAGCGGCACCGTGACCATCCTCGGTACGCTCGGCCCCGGCGAGTCGCCGCAGGTGGACGCCGCTCCGCTGCCGGCCCCGCAGCGGCCCGCCATCGACCTTGCCGCCCTCGTCAACGAGTGGCCGGGGCAGCTCTACAACGTGGTGCTCCTCGCATCGAGCGAGTCCGTCGGCGGGACGGCGCTCGACCCGTCGGCCTCCGGCCTGAGCCGGGTGCCGCCACCGGGGCTGCCGTCGCACCTCAACATCCAGAACGCCGCCTACGCCGTCCAGTGGTGGGTCTTCGGGCTCTTTGCGGTCTGGATGTTCGTCAAGATCGTCAGAGCCGAATGGCTGGCCGAGCGCCAGCATGTTGCACCCAAGGAAGAGGCCCACGCGTGAGCACCTACCCGACCAAGCTGGCCAAGCCGAAGCAGATCCGCTCGGCGCTGTCCTTCTATCGCGTCATGGCGATCGTCGCCGGCATCGCCCTGTTCATCCTCATCGCCGAGATGGTGATGAAATACGGCTTCCACCTGGACAACTTCCTGACCCGCAACTGGAGCTACATCCACGGCTTCATCTACATGGGGTATGCCGCGTCGGTCGCCAACCTCGGGCTGAAGTGCGCGTGGCGGCTCGAGCGGATCGTGCTCAACCTCCTCGCCGGTTTCGTCCCGGTCGTCCCGTGGATCGCCGAGCACCGGGTCAACCGGGAGACCACCGCCCTGCTCCAGCGCACGTACGTCGCGGACACCGCCAGCAGCGCCGAGGACAGCCAGCCCGCCTGACTTAGGCGCTCAATCGCGATCGAGAGTGCAGTCTTTCCGATCGAGAGTGCACTTTTCTCGATCGAGAGTGCACTTCCTGTCGCACAACGGGAGGTATGCCGCCCACCGCGGACCGCGCGGCGGCGCCGTCCCAGCCCAGCGGCATACGGGCTGCTCGGGGTGGGCCGCTAGGCTTTCGTCGTGAGCGAGACCCCCACTGACCTGCAGCGTCACCCCGTCCTCGTCGTCGACTTCGGCGCCCAGTACGCGCAGCTCATCGCGAGGCGCGTCCGGGAGGCGCAGGTCTACAGCGAGGTCGTGCCGCACTCCATGCCGGTCAGCGAGATGCTGGCGAAGAAGCCGGCCGCGATCATCCTGTCCGGAGGGCCGAGCTCGGTCTACGAGGAGGGGGCGCCGCGGCTCGACCCGGCCCTGCTCGAGGGCGGCGTACCGGTCTTCGGCATGTGCTACGGCTTCCAGTCGATGGCCCAGGCGCTCGGGGGGACGGTCGCCCAGACGGGTTCGCGTGAGTACGGCAAGACGGGCGCCACGATCGCCGGCACCGACTCGACCCTCTTCGAGGGCCAGCCGAGGAGCCAGATCGTGTGGATGTCGCACGGCGACTCGGTGACCGTCGCTCCCGACGGCGCCCGGGTCACCGCCTCCACCGCGGGCACGCCGGTCGCCGCCATCGAGGACGACGAGCGACAGCTGTACGGCGTCCAGTGGCACCCCGAGGTGCTCCACTCCGAGCAGGGGCAGCGGGTGCTCGAGAACTTCCTCTGGAAGGGCGCCGGCATCGAGCCCTCGTGGACCCCGGGCAACGTCGTCGAGGACCTCGTCGCGGCCGTCCGGGAGCAGGTCGGCAAGGACCGGGTGCTCTGCGCCCTCTCGGGCGGGGTCGACTCGTCGGTCGCCGCCGCGCTCGTGCAGCGGGCCGTCGGCGACCAGCTGACCTGTGTGTTCGTCGACCACGGGCTGCTCCGCGAGGGCGAGGCGGAACAGGTCGAGAAGGACTTCGTCGCCGCGACCGGCGTCGACCTCGTCGTCATCGACGCGCGCGAGCGGTTCCTCACGGCGCTGGCCGGGGTCACCGACCCGGAGACGAAGCGCAAGGTCATCGGCGAGCAGTTCATCCGCGTCTTCGAGCAGGCGGCCCGCGACATCGTCGAGGACCGCGGGGACGAGGAGCACCCCGTCAAGTGGCTCGTGCAGGGCACCCTCTACCCGGACGTCGTCGAGTCCGGCGGCGGCGAGGGCGCGGCCAACATCAAGAGCCACCACAATGTCGGCGGCCTGCCCGAGGACCTGCAGTTCCAGCTCGTCGAGCCGCTGCGGGCGCTCTTCAAGGACGAGGTCCGCCAGGTCGGCCTGGAGCTGGGCGTGCCCGAGGCGATCGTGTGGCGCCAGCCGTTCCCGGGCCCCGGCCTGGGCATCCGGATCATCGGGGCCGTCGACGCGGAGCGCCTTGCGATCCTGCGCCGGGCCGACGCGATCGCCCGCGAGGAGCTGACCCGCGCCGGGCTGGACCGCGACATCTGGCAGTGCCCGGTCGTGCTCCTCGCCGACGTCCGCTCGGTCGGCGTGCAGGGAGACGGGCGGACCTACGGGCACCCGGTGGTGCTGCGTCCGGTGGCCTCCGAGGACGCGATGACGGCCGACTGGGCGCGGGTGCCCTACGACGTGCTCGCCCACATCTCGACCCGGATCACGAACGAGGTCGCCGAGGTCAACCGGGTCGTCCTCGACGTGACGAGCAAGCCGCCGGGCACCATCGAGTGGGAGTGATCGCCGGCTGACCCACGCGCGGCTCGGACGGTGAGCGGTACCGGATCACAGACGGCCTCGCTAGCGTGAGCGCCATGTCGACCGGCACGAGCGCCCACCGCGCGAGCGGCGAGCAGCCCAGGGTCCGCGCCGACCACTCGAGCGGCCCGAGCCGCCTCGCGGACGTGATCGTGCCGGCCCTGCTGCTGGTGGCCCTCGTGCTCCTCACGGTCGCTGTCGTGCGGGGCCTCACCGTCCGGATCGACGACCCGGTCTACGAGGCGACCCCGGGCGGGGGCAACGGTCCGGCGGTGCCCGACGTCCTCGCCCTCGTCGTCGTCGACATCGGCACGCCGGCCGTGTGCGTCGCCGTGGTCCTGCTGCTCGCGGTGGCGCTCTGGGTGCGCACCCGGCGCATCGGGCCGCTCATCATGACCGCGTCGGCGACCGCCCTGCTCACTCTCACCGTGCTGCTGGGCAAGGGCCTCATCCCGAGGCCGCTGCCCGGTTTTGCCGAGGTCGTCGGCGACCGGGGGGCCTACCCGTCCGGCCACACCGCCACGGTGCTCGTGTGCGCCGGTCTCCTGGCCGAGCTCGTCTCACAGGCCCGTCCCGCGCTCCGGAGGCGCGCCTGGCTGGGCGTCGCCGCCTGGACCGTGCTCGTCGCCGCAGGGCTGCTGTGGCTGCACTTCCACTGGCTGAGCGACGTGGTGGGGTCGATGCTCCTCGGATCGCTGATCCTGTGGCTGCTGCTGCGCTGGCCCCTGCGGCTCGGGATGGGTGGCGGCAGGCGACTCAGGGACGGAGGCCGCGTCCGGTCCCGTTAGTGTTGTCGCCATGTGTGGGATCGCGGGATACGTCGGCTTCAACGCGGACGAGGCGCTGCTGCGTCGGATGAACGACTGCCAGCGCCACCGCGGGCCGGACGGCGAGGGCATCTTCACCGACGGGCGCGGCGGCCTCGCCCATCGGCGCCTCTCGATCATCGACGTCGCGCACGGGCAACAGCCCATGAGCACGGCCGACGGGCGCTTCACGATCGCCTACAACGGTGAGGTCTACAACTACCTCGACCTGCGGGCCCAGCTCGAGGAGCTCGGCCACACGTTCACGACAGACAGCGACACCGAGGTCGTCCTCGAGGCGTTCGCCGCCTGGGGGTCCGACGCGTTCGACCGCTTCAACGGAATGTTCGGCCTCGCCATCTGGGACCGCGAGAACCGCACGATGACCCTCGCGCGCGACCACTTCGGGATCAAGCCCCTGTACGTATGCCGTGCCGCTGCGGACGGCGGGGACGGATGGGTGTTCGCCTCCGAGATCAAGCCGATCCTGCAGTCGGGGCACTACGAGAAGCGGCCCAACGACCGGACCATCTACCGCTACCTGCGCTACCGGATCCACGAGGACGGACGCGAGACGTTCTTCGACGGGATCGAGCGGCTCGAGCCCGGCGAGATGATGACCATCGGCGAGGACGGGCACGCGGAGCGCCGGATGTACACCCGGCTGCGTGAGGAGCTGGCCGAGCTCTCGTCGGTGCAGCGGCCCTACGACGAGGCGACGGCAGCCGAGTACCGCGAGCGCCTCGTCGAG
Organism: Intrasporangium sp.; assembly: GCF_051961875.1. GTDB lineage: Bacteria > Actinomycetota > Actinomycetes > Actinomycetales > Dermatophilaceae > Intrasporangium_A. The sequence continues at coordinate 32,833 of NZ_JBQCCV010000108.1, forward strand.
GCGGTCCGGCTCCGGCTCCAGTCCGAGGTGCCGGTCGGCACGTCGCTGTCCGGTGGGCTCGACTCGTCGGCGGTCGCCGTCATCATCAACCGGCTCATCAACGCCGGGGACAAGACGACGGAGTCCGTGGGGCAGCAGCAGAACACGTTCAGCGCGGTGTTCCCCAACTCGATCAACGACGAGGAGCGCTACGTCGACGACGTCCTCGAGATCTGCCGGGGCCATGTCGACGGGCACAAGATCAAGCCCACGGCCTCCGAGTTCAAGGCTGACCTGCGCGACTTCGTCCGCACCCAGGAGGAGCCGCTCATCTCGAGCGGGCCATACGCCCAGTACCAGGTGATGCGCGAGGCGACGAAGCACGTCACCGTCCTGCTCGACGGCCAGGGTGCCGACGAGATGATGGCCGGCTACGTGCCCTACTACTTCGTCTACCTCCGGCAGCTCCGGGCCCAGGGCGCCCGGAAGGCGGCGACCGAGCTGTCGAAGTCGCTCGACGTGCTCTACCGGCTCGGGCGCTTCAAGCTCAAGGCGAAGCTGCGCGGCCGCCGGGACATCCCGACGACCCAGCTGCTCGGCCGTGACTTCGTCTCCGCGCACCGTGACGAGCGGTACGTCGTCGAGCAGGCGAACCTCAAGAAGCGGCTCATCGAGGACCTCTTCGTCGGGTCCCTGCCGTCGCTGCTGCGCTACGAGGACAAGAACACGATGCGGTACTCCCTCGAGGGGCGCGTGCCGTTCCTCGACAAGGAGGTCGTGAAGTTCCTGTTCTCGCTCTCCGATGAGGCGATCATCAAGGACGGCTGGAACAAGCGCATACTGCGCGATGCCACCCGGGACCTGCTGCCCGACTCGATCCGCAAACGCCGCAACAAGATCGGCTTCACGACGCCCCAGGGCGAGTGGTTCATGACGCTCAAGAACCACTTCTACGGCATCTTCCTGTCGGAGTCGTTCGCGACCCGGCCCTACTTCAACCAGACCGAGGTGCTCCACGCCTTCGAGGGTTGGATCAAGGGCACGAACGACGTCGACTCCATGACGTTCTGGCGCCTGATCAACCTCGAGCTGTGGCTGCAGGAGTACTTCGACGAGCAGCCGAGCGAGACGGACGTGGCTGCCCAGACCAAGCCCAAGACGGACTACGAGCCGAACTCTCGCAAGTCCCTCGACCTGGCGCTCGACTCCGGTGAGACGGTGCGGCGCTATCCGCTGCGGACCGAGCTCTACGCCCGCGAGGACGACCTCGAGGCGAAGACACTGGGCTACATCGACGGGTTCTTCGGCGGCCTGCCGGCTGCCGGGCCGGAGCACGAGGTGGCCACCAAGGGCCGTTGGTACTTCTTCATCTCGGAGAAGATCGTCGCGATCACCCAAGGGCGGTCCTACTTCATCTGGGACATCAAGGTGTCGCGTCCGGCCAGGGTGCTCTCGCGCTACGTGACGCGGACCCCGGCCGGCATCGGGCTCGGTTCGCCGTTCACCATGCAGCTCGCCATCGAGGAGGCCGGCCTGCCGAAGGTGCTCTACGCCGCCGCCGGTGGCGCGGTCGGCAAGCTGATCGGCAAGCGGGGCCTGTTCTACGACCTCGTCGGCGGCGACATCCGGGCCATCGACGGCCCGACGGAGTACTCCGTCTATCCGGCCAACGTGTCGGCCAAGCTCGCCCCGAAGGACCCGGATGCGGTGGCGGCACGCCTGTCCGCTGCCATCCGGGCCCGGGTGCCCGAGCCGTGGCGCTCGACCTTCGGCGGCACCGTCGTCATGGACGCGAACGACATCGGGCGCAACGTCCTCGGCAAGGACGCGCCCGGTCCGAAGGAGCGCTACGAGGCGATGTTCGCCGACAACCCGCTCGGCCAGGGGTCCGAGCAGACCCCGATGGCGGTCGTCTTCGAGCAGTCCTGACGCCGGGCGGCTTCGGCTCTCGTCGAGTGAGCAGTCCGTCCCATGGGCCCCACGGGATGTTGTAACGGGTGGGGCGGAGCGCTCACCCGACGTGCGGGGGCAGGGTCGTGAGCGGCATACGAACCTGACCCGCGCGACTGTCCCACGGGGGAGCGGGGGCTCTTTTTGGGCGTGATCACAACCAAGAGGGCACACACCCGGATCCCCGGTGGCCTTCGTCCTCTGGTGAGGCGCCTCGTTTGTTGCCATGGTGGATGGGCACGCACCCACCGGAGGAGGTCCGATGCTCACGCTCACCGATGCCCAGCAGACCCAGCCGTTGGACGAGGAGGCCCTGAGCGACGTCGACGCGTACTGGCGGGCCTGCAACTACCTCGCCGTTGGGCAGATCTACCTGCTCGACAACCCGCTGCTGAAGGTCCCGCTCCTCCCAACACACATCAAACCGCGGCTGCTCGGGCACTGGGGCACGACCCCCGGGCTCAACCTGGTCTACGCGCACTGCAACCGGGTCATCCGCGAGCGGGACCTCGACATGATGTACATCATCGGGCCCGGGCACGGAGGCCCCGCGATCGCGGCGAACGCCTGGCTCGAGGGGAGCTACACCGACCACTACCCGGACGTCCGGCAGGACGAGGTCGGGATGAAGCGCCTGTTCCGCCAGTTCTCCTTCCCGGGCGGCATCCCGAGCCACGTCGCGCCCGAGATCCCCGGCTCGATCCACGAGGGTGGTGAGCTCGGCTACTCCCTCGCCCACGCCTTCGGCGCCGCCTTCGACAACCCCGACCTCGTCGTCACGTGCGTCGTCGGCGACGGCGAGGCCGAGACCGGGGCCCTCGCCACCTCCTGGCAGTCCACCACCTTCCTCAACCCCGCCCGGGACGGCGCCGTCCTGCCGATCCTGCACCTGAACGGCTACAAGATCGCCAACCCCACCGTGCTCGCCCGGATCGGTGACGAGGCGCTCACCGACCTGCTCCAGGGCGCCGGCTGGCGGCCCTATCTGGTCGAGGGCGACGACCCGGAGCAGGTCCACCAGGCGCTCGCCGGCACCATGGACCGCGTCCTCGACGAGATCGCCGACATCCAGCGTGAGGCCCGCTCAGGGGCCGAGCCGCGGCGTCGCGGAGAGGAGGGCTGGCGTCCCTGGCCGATGATCGTGCTGCGCACCCCGAAGGGCTGGACCGGCCCCCACATCGTCGACGGCAAGCAGGTCGAAGGCACGTGGCGCGCCCACCAGGTGCCGCTCGCCGAGGTCCGCAACAACGCCGCGCACCTGGGGATGCTCGAGCGGTGGCTCCGCAGCTACCGCCCGCACGAGCTCTTCGACGACGACGGCGTGCCGAACGAGCGGCTCAGGACATGGGCGCCCACCGGCACCCGGCGGATGGGCTCGAACCTGCACGCCAACGGGGGCCGCCTGACGCGAGGACTGGACCTGCCCGACTTCCGCGACTACGGCGTCGACATCGACGGGCACGGCCGCACCACGAGCGAGAGCACCCGGGTGCTCGCGAGGTGGCTCGCCGAGGTCATGCGCCGCAACATGACGACGTTCCGCCTCTTCGGTCCCGACGAGACGGCCTCCAACCGCCTGGACGCGGTCTACGACACCACCGGCAAGACGTGGGGCGCGCAGGTCCTGCCCGTCGACGAGCACCTCGCGGCGGACGGCCGCGTCATGGAGGTCCTCGCCGAGCACCTGTGCGAGGGCTGGCTCGAGGGCTATCTGCTCACCGGGCGGCATGGCCTCTTCAGCTGCTACGAGGCGTTCGTTCACATCGTCGACTCGATGTTCAACCAGCACGCCAAGTGGCTCAACACGTCTCGGCGCATCGAGTGGCGAGCGCCGATCCCGTCCCTCAACTACCTGCTCACCTCGCACGTGTGGCGTCAGGACCACAACGGCTTCTCGCACCAGGACCCGGGCTTCATCGACCACGTCGTCAACAAGAAGGCCGAGGTCATCAGGGTCTACCTGCCACCGGACGCGAACTGCCTGCTCTCCGTCGCCGACCACTGCCTGCGCAGCCGTGACTACGTCAACGTCATCGTCGCGGGCAAGCAGCCCGAGCTCGTCTGGCTCAGCATGGACGAGGCGGCCGCCCACTGCGCCCGGGGCATCGGTGTGTGGGACTGGGCGGGCAACGACGAGGGGGACCCGGATGTCGTGCTCGCCTGCGCCGGGGACGTGCCGACCCTCGAGACGCTCGCGGCTGCCGACCTGCTGCGGCACGACCTGCCAGACCTCAAGGTCCGGGTCGTCAACGTCGTCGACCTCATGCGGCTCCAGCCGCCGAGGGAGCACCCGCACGGTATGCCGGACCCGGAGTACGACGCGCTCTTCCCGCCCGACGTGCCGGTGATCTTCGCGTACCACGGCTACCCCTGGCTCATCCACCGGCTCGCCTACCGCCGGCACAACCACGAGCACCTGCACGTGCGCGGCTACAAGGAGGAGGGCACCACGACGACGCCCTTCGACATGGTCCTCGTCAATGACCTCGACCGCTTCCACCTCGTCATGGACGTCATCGACCGGGTGCCAGGCCTCGGCTCACGGGCCGCCGTCGTTCGGCAGGAACTCGTTGACAGGCGCGCGGAGAACCGACGCTACGTCCGCGAGCACGGAACCGACATGGCGGAGGTCGCCGACTGGGTCTGGCCCGACCAGTGAGGGTCCTCGTCGTCAACGCCGGGTCGTCGAGCCTGAAGCTGAGCGTCCTCGACGAGTCGGACGAGGTCGTCGAGCAGCACGACCTGGAGCAGTGGGACGGCGGGGCGGAGGCGATCGCCCGCGCCGCCGGGGCCTGGAGCTGCGACGCGATCGGGCACCGGGTGGTCCACGGCGGGCCGCGCCTGACCGATCCCGTCATCGTCGACGACTCGGTCCGCGACCAGATCGCGGCCGTCACGCCCCTCGCCCCGCTGCACCAGCCGCGCGCCCTCGCCGGCATCGACGCGACCCGGGAGGCGTGGCCGGATCTGCCGTCGGTCGCCTGCTTCGACACGGCGTTCCACGCGAGCATGCCGACGGCATCCGCGACGTATGCCGTCCCCGCCGACTGGCGGGACCGCTGGCCCATCCGTCGCTACGGGTTCCACGGCCTCTCGCACCGCTATGCGTCCCGCCGCGGGGCGCAGCTCGTCGGGCGACGGGTCGAGGACCTCCGCCTCGTCACGTGCCATCTCGGTGCCGGAGCGTCCCTGTGTGCGGTCAAGGGCGGGCGGAGCATCGACACGACGATGGGGTTCACCCCGCTCGAGGGACTCGTCATGGCGACGAGGTCCGGGACGGTCGACCCAGGTCTCGTCCTCTGGCTCGTCCGCGAGGCCGGGGTGTCCCCGGGGCGGGTCAACGACGCCCTCGAGCACGAGTCGGGCGTGCTCGCCCTCGCCGGCACGGCCAAGCTCGAGGAGGTCACCGAGCGGGCCACCCGGCCCCCAGCCGAACGCGACGACCTCGCCGTCCTCGCCCTCGACGTCTACGTCCACCGCTTGGTGCGGGAGCTGGGTGGGATGGTCGCCGTGATGGGGGGCGTCGACGGCATCGTCTTCACCGGTGGCGTCGGCGAGCACTCGTCCGTCGTGCGCGCGCGGGCGGTGGCGGCCCTGGCGTGGCTGGGGGTGGGCCTCGACGAGGACCGGAACGACCGAGCGCATGGGGACTGTGTGATCAGCAGTACCGACAGCGGGGTCGCGGTCCTCGTCGTCGAGTCGCGGGAGGACATCGAGATCGCCCGGCAGGTGCGCCGGGTCCTGTCCTAGGCGTGCGCGCCTTCCTCGTCGAGGTGGGCGTCGCCCGGCTCCTTCTTCGGGCTGAACCACCAGATCACCCAGCCGATCAGGCCGAGCGGCACCTCGAAGAAGTGCGTGAAGAGCGAGAAGAGCACGACTCCGGCCGTCGCCTGGGCGGGGTCCGCGCCCCACCCGACGAGCACCGCCGCGGTGCCGGCCTCGGGGACGCCGAGGCCGCCGGGCGTGATCCCGACTGCGGTCAGCAGCCGCCCGACCGTGTAGGCCCCGAACATGTAGGCGAACGGCATCTGGACGCCCATGGAGTTGAGGCAGAACCAGAACAGGATGTAGTAGACGCCGAAGAAGCCGATCAGCCCGTAGGTCATCTCGAGCCACCCGTAGCGGACGATCTCGATGATGCGCCGCCGCAGGTCGGTGATCGCGAACTCGAGGTCGAAGTCCTTCTTGCGCCGACGCCGAAGCGGTGCGGAGACCTTCATGAGCCAGCGACCGAGCTTGTGGGCGAACGTTTCCGACGCGAGCGCGCCCCAGAACGCCACGACCACACCGGTGCCGATGAGGGCACCGAGGATCGCGGCCTGCGCGACAAGGGGATTGAGGTGGCCGATGCCGAAGATGATGGCGATGATGCCGACGACGGGCAGCACCACGCGTGCCAGCACGTTCCAGACGCCGGTGACGATGACCATCGTGGAGATGTCCCGGCGCAGGAAGCCCCACGACCGCAGCTGCTTGTAGGTCACGACGACGCCTGCGGCGCCGCCACCGGGCAGCAGGTTGCCGATCGAGCTGCCGCAGGCGTTGACGATCATCGCCTGCAGGTGGCCCAGTCCCTTCAGCGACCCCGTGTAGAGGAACGTCACGAGCCACAGGCCGGAGATCATGAGGACGGTGAGCCCGAGGACCGTGCCGCGCTGCAGCTGGGAGAGCAGGTGCCACACATCGGTCCACGTCGTGTGTGCGACCTTCGGCAGACCCCACCAGAGGAGGAAGACCGCGAGGCCGACGCCCACGACGAACTGCAGCAGACGCCATACGATCGAACGCCGCTGCGAGGCGGCCGGGGCGTTCGCGAGGGGCCCGCTCACGGAAGTCCCTCGAAGACGTCGGTGTGTATGCCGCTCACCGGGCTCTCATCAGCCGTCCGGTTCGTCGCGGGGGCCCCACCGGTCGCATCGACGTACCACTCGCGCCCGAAGACGAGGTCGTAGAGCGGGCGCGGGATCCGCAGGAAGGCGGCCAGGGTGCGGTCCGCGCCGCCGTCGGCGCTCGCCTGGGACGCGTGTGCCCGCATGGAGGCTCGCTTGGCCTTGATGTGGCGGCGCACGTTGATCCGGTGCGTGATGTCGCGGCGCGCCGAGAAGGCCCGGTTGAAGGAGTCACGGTCGAACTCCGGCGGGAAGCGGTAGACCTTCGCGGCGAGGTCGATGGCCCGGCAGATCGTGTCGCGGGGGACGGTCGCCTGCAGTACACGTGGGGTGCGGGCGAGCGCCGCGGCCCGCATGCCGACCTCGTGAGCCTTGACGTGGTCGGGGTGGCCATAGCCGCCGTTGGGGTCGTAGGTGAGCAGGACGTCGACGTCCTCCTCGGTGAGGATGGCCGCGAGCCGGGCGGCCGCTTCGTCGGTGTCAGCGCGGACGAACCTGGTCGTGCCCGGCGGGTCGGGTGGGGCGTGCGGGCCGAGGCCGCTGTCGGCATAGCCGAGGTGCTCCACGCGGGCCACCCCGAGCGCGCGGCCGCTCGTCTCGAGCTCGGCCATCCGCCGTACCGCCAGGGCACCGTCGCCGGCGAACTCGGTGGCGGCGAGCCCCTCGCCGCCGTCGGTGGCGACCACGAGGACGACCCGATGCCCCTCGGCCGCGGCACGCGCCATCGTCCCGGACGTGAGGAGGGCCTCGTCGTCAGGATGGGCGTGGAATGCGAGCAGCGTGTACGACATACGTTCGTCCATCTTTGCGCATGACAGAGTGTTCCCCGTGAAGGTGGCGCTCCTGTCTGACTGTTACCTGCCGCGCCTCGGTGGGATCGAGGTCCAGACGCACGACCTCGCGGCCCAGCTCGTGGCGCTCGGGCACGAGGTCGAGGTCTTCACGGCGACGCCCGGCGCGGACAGCGAGATGCACGGGGCGGTCACGGTCGTCGACGGGATCCCGGTGCACCGTCTCGCGGTGCGGATGCCGTGGGAGCTCCCGGTCAACCCGACGGCGCCGAGGGAGCTGCGCCGGCGCCTGGTCGCCGGCGGCTTCGACGTCGCGCACGTGCAGACGGGGGTCGTGAGCCCCTTCGCCTGGGACTGCACCCGGATGACGGTCGGGCTGGGCCTGCCGACCGCGATGACGTGGCACTGCATGCTCGGTCCGACGACGGGCCTGTTCAAGGCCGCTCGGTTCGTGCGTCGATGGGCCGACCGGGGAGTCGCCATGTCGGCGGTCTCGGAGGTCGCGGCCGAGCCGCTGCGCCGGGTCGTCGGCGCCGCCGGCGAGGTGACCGTGCTGCCGAACGGCATCGACGTCTCCCGCTGGCGCCCGGCGAGGACGGGAGCCGGCCCTGCCATGGAAAGCGGCCCCTCGACGACCGCCCACCCCGAGAGGCCGCGCACAGACGAGAGGCCACTGCGGCTCGTCACCGCGATGCGGCTGGCCCCGCGCAAGCGGCCCACCGCGCTCGTCGACCTCGTCCGCCACGCCGCCGACCTGGTCCGCCCCGGCTCGCTCGACCTGACCATCCTCGGGGAGGGCCCCGAGCGTCGGCGGGTCGAGGCACAGGTCCGGGCGCACGGCCTCGACTGGGTCCACCTGCCCGGGCGCGCGCCCCGGGACGAGCTGGCCGCCCGCTACGCCGAGAGCGACGTCTATCTCTCCCCGACCCGGCTCGAGTCCTTCGGGATCGCGGCCCTCGAGGCCCGCACCGCCGGGCTGCCGGTCGTGGGCAGGCACGGCTCCGGCGTCGGGGAGTTCGTCACCGACGGCGTCGGGGGCCGCATCGTGGGTGACGATGCGGAGATGGCCCTCGTCATCGCGGAGCTCGCCACGAACCGCGGGGTGGTCGAGCGGATGCGCGCCTGGAACCTCGAGCACCCGCCGAGCCAGGACTGGCCGCGCGTCGCCGCCCTCGCCGCCGCGGAGTACGACCGGGCCCGCGCCCTCGCCAGGCTCCGGAGCGCCCGCCGGTGAGGACGAACGTGCCCGGCGGCGTCCGGGTGGTCGCCGTGCCCACGTGCGGCGAGCCCGTCGACCTGGGCCGGATCGCGCACGGCCAGCACCCCGAGTCGCTCCTGCACGCGGCCGGGTGGGCCGCCGAGGAGCCCCTCTCCGCCAGCGTGGCAGGGGACGGCGCGCTCGAGCTCGCCTACGGCGTGAGCCCGCTCAGCGGCACACCTCCGCGTCTGGAGGGTCGCCGTCGCGACTCGGACGTGCCCGCGGACGCGACCGGGGAGGCGTACCAGCGGGTCGCGGCCTACGCGCTCGTCATGAGCCGGGAGGGGGTGCTGCTCACCGAGTTCACCGCCCAGACCCACGTGGCGGGGGAGTGGGGCCTGCCCGGCGGCGGGCTCGAGGCCGGCGAGACGCCGGTCGACGGCGTGCTGCGCGAGGTCTGGGAGGAGACGGGGCAGCAGATCCTGCTCGGCAAGCTCATCGCGATCCAGTCGAGCCACTGGATCGGTCGGGCCCCGTCCGGGGTCATCGAGAACTTCCATGCGATCCGGATCGTCTACCGCGCCGCCTGTCCGGAGCCGACCGAGCCGGTCATCCACGACGTGGGCGGGACGACCGGGGACGCGCGCTGGGTGCCGCTCGACCGGGTCCAGGAGCTGCCGATGACTCGGTCGTGGCAGGAGTTCGAGGCCCTCGTCGGGGACGGCCCGGCGCCACCGTAGGATCGCGGCCATGGACGTCCTCCAGAAGATCATCCTTGTCCTCCACCTGCTCGGCATGGCCGCGATCGTCGGCGGCTGGGTCGCGACGCGGGGCACCCGGAAGGTGTCGGAGGTCGTCGTCTGGGGGGCGCGGGCGCAGCTCGTGACCGGGCTCGTCCTCGTCGGGCTCGCCGAGGCGACCAAGGACGAGGGGAGCTCGCTCAACCACACCAAGATCGGCATCAAGCTGCTCATCGCCATCTGCGTCGTCGCCTTCGCCGAGATCGGCCGGGCTCGCGCGAAGCGTGGCGAGTCCTCGTCGACGGCCCTCGATGCGGCCGGTGCCGGTGGCGTGCTCAACGTCCTCGTCGCCGCCCTCTGGTGAGATGCGTTGGAACGTCGGCGTCCTCGCCGGCCTGCTGATCGGGCTGGCCTGGCTCGCCGGGGGCATCGTCACCTACGTCATCGGTCGCCGCAATGCCCGTCGCTCCAACCGTGAGGGGGCCGGAGGCGCCGCGGTCATCGGCATCTTCATCGTCGTCGTGGGCGCCCTGACGCTCTTCGCGACCCTCCTGCTCGCCGTGGTTCCCGGCAACGACTGACGACCGGCCTTCCGCCGAACGACCCCTGATACCGCCCGCCGGGCACGCCGAGCACCGGACACGCCGCGACCACCGGTTCGTGGACGTTTCGCCGACCAGCCCGTATGCCGCTGGGCGCGGTGCCGCCCGACCGCTCAGGGGCGCTCGAAGCCGAGCTCCCCTCCGACCCAGGTCTGCTCGACCACGGTGTCGCGGATCGCCGCGGGGTCCGACCGCTCGAGGTCCCACAGGTCCCGGTCGACGCAGACGAAGTCCGCGAGGTGACCGGCGACGAGGCGCCCGACATCACGGCGGCCGGCCGCCTCCCACGCCCCGACGGTGTGGGCGTGCAGGGCCTCGTCGAGCGTGATCCGCTCGTCCGGCTGCCAGCCGCCCGGCGGGAAGCCGTCGCCCCGCTGCCGGGTGACGGCGGCGTGGAGCGCGTGGAACGGGTTCGGTTCCTCGACCGGGGCGTCGGAGCCGAAGGCCAGCCCGACGCCGGCGTCGAGCATCGAGCGCCACGCGTAGGACCGCAGGGGCCGGGGCCCGATGACGGAGTCCACGACCTCGAGGTCGGTCGTGCAGTGGGTCGGCTGCATCGAGGCGACGACGCGCAGCCGGGCGAACCGCGCGATGTCCTCCGGGAGCACGTGCTGGGCGTGCTCGATGCGGAGGATCGCGTCGGGGGCGCTCGGCCGCAGCTTCTCGTAGGCGTCGAGCACCAGCCGGTTGGCCTCGTCGCCGATGGCATGGGTGCAGACGTCGAGCCCGGCGTCGAGCGCCATGCCGATCCGGTCCAGCAGCACGGGGTACGGCGTCACCGCGAGCCCGCACGACTCGTGCCCGAGGAAGGGCTCGGTCATGTGGGAGGTCCGCGAGCCGAGGGCACCGTCGGCGAAGAACTTCACCGGGCCGACCCGGAGCCGGGCGTCACCGTCACCGGCGCGGCGGCCCTCGCCGATCGCCAGCTCGAGCTCCGGGTCGCGGACACACTTCGTGACCCGCAGCCGGAGCGAGCCGGCGTCGTGCATGGCGAGGTACCCCTGCCTGACCTCCTCGCCGTCGATGTCCGTGATGGCGGTGAGGCCGACGCCGAGCAGGTCTGCCTGGACGGCCTCGAGCCCGGCCCGCACCGCTTCGGCGTCCGGCGTCCGCTCCGGCAGCAGGTCGATCGCGTCGTCGTAGAGCACGCCGGACGGCTCGCCGCTCGCATCGCGGGCGATCTGTCCACCGACCGGGTCGGCCGTGTCGCTCGTGATGCCTGCGGCCGCCAGGGCAGCGGAGTTCACCCAGACGGAGTGGCCGTCGACGCTCGGCAGCACGGCGACCCGGTCACCGGTGACTCGGTCGAGGGACCACCGGTCCGGGCCGGGTCCGGTCCAGCGGTTCTGGTTCCACCGGCCGCCCCGCACGTCGGCGCCGGCAGCCAGCCGAGCGGCATACCGCTCGACGAGAGCGAGCGCCTCGTCCAGGGAACGGGTCTCGCGCAGGTCGACCGCCACCGACTCCTCGGCCAGCCACCCCGTGTGGATGTGTGCGTCGTGGAGGCCGGGGAGGACGGCGGCGCCCGGAAGGTCGACCACGTGCGTCGCACCGG